>NZ_JASPJZ010000013.1:0-68304 GCF_030232385.1 Corynebacterium sp. MSK006 | reverse complement strand
GCCGGCGGACAAGCCACAAGAAACGCACCACAAAAAGTACATCAACACACTATCGAGTTCTCACACAACACAAGCACACCAGGACCAACACCCTTTTGAAGGCGATGACCCCCGGAAGCTCGGTTCCACCGAGGTTAACACCGTAGCTGACTTCCGTCAACCCCGCGTTAACCCACGGTACCCGCCGCCATCTCGAGACCCCGTGACCGGTCAGCATCTGACCTGGTAGCCGGTGCCTCTCGCGGCGACGAGGTGATAAGTTACGCGTTCCCCCGCATGCTGACAAATCACCTGCATACGGGGGCTTTTTCGGCGCCTGTTTTGTGCGACCCGCGCCGTAGGTCGCATCTTCCGGGCGATTCCGGCACCCGGGGAGGCCGGCCCCGGGGATTCCCTGGGGCCACCAACCCCGGGACGACCACCCACTAGTAGATGGGCTGCTCCTCCACCCGCTCGCGGCGGATGTCCGCACCCAGGCGCGCGAGGTTCTCCACGAAGTCCGGGTACCCGCGGTTGATGTGGTGGACGTCGTGCACGGTCGTCGTCCCATCGGCGACGAGTGCGGCGAGCACCAGACCGGCGCCGGCGCGGATGTCCGAGGACCACACGTCGGTCGAGGACAGCTCCTTGATCCCGCGCAGCACCACGTGATGACCGTCGACGGTGGCGTCCGCACCCAGGCGCAGCATCTCGTCGACGAAGCGGAAGCGAGCCTCGAAGACGTTCTCCGTGATCACCGAGGTGCCCTCCGCGATCGAGGAGATGCCGATGGCCATCGGCTGCAGGTCCGTCGGGAAGCCCGGGAAGGGCAGCGTCTGGTAGTCCGTGGCCACCGGGCGGCGGTCCATGCGCACGCGGAAGCCGTTCTCGTAGGTCTCCACCTCGGCGCCGGCGATCTTCAGCTTCTCCAGCGGCAGGTGCAGGTGGCGCGGCGAGATCCCGCCGACCGTGATGTCGCCCCGGGTCATCGCCGCGGCGTAGGCCCAGGTGCCGGCGACGATGCGGTCGCCGACCACGCGGTGCTCGGTCGGGTGCAGGCTCTCCACGCCGTCGATGACGATCGTCGAGCTGCCCGCCCCCGAGATCCGCGCACCCATGGAGACGAGCATGTCGCACAGGTCCGCGATCTCCGGCTCGCGCGCGGCGTTGTCCAACACCGTGCGCCCGTGGGCGAGCACCGCCGCGGTCAGGATGTTCTCGGTCGCGCCCACCGACGGGAAGTCGAGGTGGATCTCCGCGCCGTGCAGCTCGTCGGCCTCGGCGACCACGGCGCCGTGCTCGATGCGGGTCTTCGCGCCGAGCTTCTCCAGGCCCGACTGGTGCATGTCCAGCGGGCGCGAGCCGATGGCGTCGCCGCCGGGCAGGGCCACCACGGCCCGGCCGCACCGTGAGGTCAGGGGCCCGAGCACGCACACGGAGGCACGGAACTGGCGCACGGCCTCGAAGCTGGCGTCGTGGCTCGGGCGCGCCGGCGTGGTGATGCGCACGGTCTCCCCGTCGACCTCGACGTGGCAGCCCAGGCCCTCGAGCACCTTCTGCATCAGCGGCACGTCGAGGATGCGCGGGCAGTTGGTCAGCGTGGTCGTGCCCTCGGCGAGCAACGCCGCCGCCATGAGCTTGAGCACGCTGTTCTTCGCGCCGCCGACCTTGACCTGGCCGCTGAGCCGGGCGCCACCATTAACGACAAACTGGTCCTTCACACCCGCAAGATTAGCGGCACCCACCGCACCGCGCCGCCCGCAGCACTCCCCCGCACCGCATCCGCCGCGCACGCGCTGCGCGCGCGTCCCGCAACGCCGCCGCCAAGGAGGCTCGGGAGCATCCGCCGCGCACGCGCGGCGCGCGCGGTGTGGGCGGCGACCGCTTCCGCCTCCACGGCGCATCCGCCGCGCACGCGCGGCGCGCGCACGGTCACGCGCCCGCCCCCGCGCGCACAGCGCCCCGCCAGACTTCCTTGATGAGTTCGGCGCGGCCGGCCGCCCGCCCCCGCGCGCACAGCGCCCCGGTACCGCGACGGGGCGGTACCGGGGCGTCGGAAATCAACCGCAGATCAGGGCAGCGCGCCGATGCGGCGGGCGGCATTGACCGCCTCGTAGCGGGTGTGCGCGCCGAGCTTGCGCATCACGGAGCGCAGGTAGCTCTTGACGGTCTCGGCGCCGATGCCCATCTCTTCGGCGGCCTCGACGTTGGTGTGGCCGAGGGCGACGCAGGAGAGCACGTCGAGCTCGCGGGCGGACAGCTTGGTCGTCTGCTTGACGTGGACGGGGCTGACCATCTGGTCGCAGAGGAGCTCGAGCTCGCGGCGCAGCGACTCGTCGGTGATGCGGTTGGTCAGCATGCGCAACTTGGAGTGGGTGGAACGGATCTGCTCCCACTCGGCGCCGTTCATCACGCGGCCGGCCTTGCCGCCGGACTTCACCCCCGCGGCGGTGCGCATCGCGGAGTTGATCGCCAGGTCCTGCTCCAGGGTGCGGGCGGTCATGGTGACCTCCTCGATGACCTTGTCGCCGAGGCGCACCGGCGAGTGGACGCCGACGTAGAGGCAGCCGCGAATCTCGCGGCGCACGATGACCGGCACCGCCACCAGGGAGTACAGGCCCTCGTCCTGGATGATCTTGTCGTTCTCGTGGGAGATGATCGTCGCCCGCGCGTAGTCGCTGACGCCCACCGGTCGACGGCTGGCCACCACGCGGCCGCCCACGCCGACTCCCGGCGGGATGACCAGGTTATGCAGGGCGGGGGTCCGCAGGCCCACCCACTGGGTTATCTGCAGGCGGTTGTCGGGAAGCAGAGTGGCGTACATCGCCACCGGGATACCGGTCGCGTTGCGCAGCGAGGTGAGCGCAACGCGCACGGCTTCATCGTCATCTTTGATCCGCTGGGCTTCCATGCTGTCCTCCTGGGAGGTGCACCCGTTCGTGTGCACCCAGTTACCACACCCGGGCCGGCTTCTCGGGACGCGACCCGACACCCCGAGTATATCCAGCGGCGGGGGTGGGAAGAAATCGGCCTTTCGGCACGTCAATGACCCGACTGCGATTATTTTTCCGGAATGTGTCTCCCCCGGGGGATCCCCCCGAATTGGTAATATCTCTTTTGCTTGTGCCCGATAACGCAGGTCGCAGACCTAAAAGGCAGGTGAGCGTTGCATGTGAGCCACCCCTGAGCGCCCTTGGACGGCGCCGCAAACCGTAGCGTCCGGGCGCGCCCACATGCCCGAACAGGCCTGTTCGGTATCGACACCCGTACATCGTGATTCCACTCACACATAATCCAGACCGTCCTGTCTATAGCGTTCATACCAGGCGGTCTAAAGCTGTGTTAGGGTGTGTGCCGTGGCGCCGCGGGGGACCGCGCGCCGGATAAACACCCCGATCGAAAGAACACTGAGGAGCGATCCCAGACATGACCGTCTACGACAACATCACCGACACCATCGGCAACACCCCGCTGGTTCGTCTGCACCGCCTGACCGAGGGCCTCGAGGCCGACGTCCTGGTCAAGGTCGAGTCCTTCAACCCCGCCAACAGCGTCAAGGACCGCATCGGCAAGGCGATCATCGACGCCGCCGAGGCCTCCGGTGAGCTCAAGCCCGGCGGCACCATCGTCGAGGCGACCTCCGGCAACACCGGCATCGCCCTGGCCATGGTGGGCGCCGCCCGCGGTTACAACGTCGTGCTGACGATGCCGGAGACCATGTCCACCGAGCGTCGCGTCATGCTGCGCGCCTACGGTGCCGAGATCGTGCTGACCCCGGGCGCCGCCGGCATGCAGGGTGCGGTGGACAAGGCCAACGAGATCCTCGCCGAGCGCGAGGGCGCCGTGGCCGCCAACCAGTTCTCCAACCCGGCCAACCCGGAGATCCACCGCAAGACCACCGCCGAGGAGATCTGGAACGACACCGAGGGCAAGGTCGACATCTTCGTCGCCGGCTTCGGCACCGGTGGCACCGTCTCCGGCGTCGGCGAGGTGCTCAAGGAGCGCAAGCCCGAGACCCAGATCTACGCCGTCGAGCCCGCCAGCTCCCCGCTGCTGACCAAGGGCGAGGCCGGCCCGCACAAGATCCAGGGCATCGGCGCCAACTTCATCCCGGAGGTCCTCGACCGCAAGGTCATCGACGAGGTCGTCACCGTCACCAACGAGGACGCCGTCGCCTGGGCCCGCAAGCTCGGCGAGGAGGAGGGTATCCTCGGCGGCATCTCCTCCGGCGGCAACGTCAAGATCGCCCTCGACCTGGCCGCCAAGCCGGAGAACAAGGGCAAGACCATCGTCACCGTCGTCACCGACTTCGGCGAGCGCTACGTCTCCACCCTCCTCTACGAGGACATCCGCAACTAAGCGGTTTTCCGCCCACTGCGGCAGCCCGGGCGGGTGACACCCGCCCATTCAATTCACGACGCCCGCGCACCTCACCCGGTGCGCGGGCGTCGCCGTCTGCGCGGGGCCGGGCGAAGCGCCGCTGGGTGTGGCGCGCCGTTGTTATCATTGCGATATGAGTGTCGTGTCCATGATCATCGAGGACCTGAAGAACGCCCGCGAGCACGATCCGGCCGCGCGCGGCGACGTCGAGAACACCCTGGTCTACTCGGGTCTGCACGCGATCTGGTCGCACCGGGTCTCGCACTGGCTGTGGGTGCGCGGCGTCAAGGGCCCGGCCCGCATCCTGGCCCAGCTCAACCGCTTCTTCACGGGCATCGAGATCCACCCCGGCGCGACGATCGGCCGGCGCTTCTTCATCGACCACGGCATGGGCATCGTCATCGGCGAGACCGCCGAGATCGGCGACGGCGTCATGCTCTACCACGGCGTGACCCTCGGCGGGCAGGTGCTCACCCAGACCAAGCGCCACCCCACCATCGAGGACGACGTGGTCATCGGCGCCGGCGCGAAGGTGCTCGGGCCGATCACCATCGGCAAGGGCTCCGCGGTGGGCGCCAACGCCGTGGTGACCAAGGACGTGCCCGCCAACTGCATCGCCGTCGGCATCCCGGCGCAGTGCCGCCCGCGCGGCCGCGACGAGCGCCGCCACCTGGTCGACCCGGACTACTACGTCTCCCGCGGGGCCTACGAGATCTAGGGGGATCCGGCGCGCGGTCGAGTCTGCCTGAAGCTTGGCCGCGGCGAGGCGCGGGGCGAGACCGACGCCCGGAGGTCGGCGCACCGGTCAGTCCGCCGTCACCGGACGGCGCCGCTCGGGGACGGGCAGGAACGCCGTGGCACTGGTCGCCAGGAAGACCACGCCGAAGAGCACCCACAGACCCGGCGGCAGGTACGGCATGAACACCCCGGGCCGCCCGGTCACCGCGACGTGGACGACGAGCGTGTACCAGAGGCCGCAGAGCACGGCCGTCAGCGCCGCGGCCAGGTAGGGGAAGAGGATCGCCCAGAACTGGGCGTGCCGCAGGCTGAGCCGGGTGCGCCCGAGCAGCCACAGCGGGGCGAAGAACCGGTGCATCCGCGCCCGCTTGCCCATCACCGCCACGGCGAGCACCAGGCAGATCGCCAGCAACGTGTAGGCGGCGGTGGGGATGAACCCGGCCGTGCCGTCGCCGTGCGGGCCGTACATGATCTGGCTGTCCATGTCGACGTGCCGGGCCCACTCGTCGGCCGCTTCGACCCGCAGACCCCCGAGGTCCCTCCCGGCGGCGGAAAAGTCTCCGTTCCCGGACTCAGCTGGCCCGTCGAAGGCCGCGGCGTCGAGGACGGGCAGACCCCAGTCCGGGTTGACCGGCGGGTCGTCCGAGAGCCCGGAGAACGGCACCATGAAGCCCGGGTAGAACGGGCTGCCGCTCTCCGCGGGCCCACCCTGGACTCGTCCCTCCTGGTCGTTCTCGCCCGGGATCTGCTGCTCCTGCGCAGCGTCCTCCGGCGTCTGCTCCTCCTGGCCGGCGTTCTCCCGGGCCTGCTTCTCTTGCACGCCGTCCTCCGGCGTCCCGAACGCCCAGCCGACGTCGAGGACCTCCACCAGGACGCGTGGATCGGAGCCGGCCAGCGAGTAGTCCGAGGCCCGCTCGCGGGGAACGGAGGTCTCCCCCTCCGGCCCGTAGGCCGAGGGCTGCCAGTAGACCACGCCCAGGCAGTCGTCCCCGAGCTCGCCGCAGACCTCCTCGGCCCGCCCCGGCTCGAGCAGCCGGTGGTCGCCGTCGACGACCACCGGGGCGTCGGAGAACTTTTCCGCGGCGGCGTGGTCGGCGGCCCACAGCGCCGCCTGCGCCCCGGTGAACCCGGCCAACGGGATGGCCACCAGTGCGGTGGCCAGCCCGACCCTCGACATCGTGCCGACGCTCCCAGCGGACCGGATGCCCACCGCCGGCGCGGACCAGCCGCCGATGCGCCTGAGCCCCTCGGAGACCACGCGGGCGAGGAAGCGCCCGACGGGCCCTGCCAGCGTCACCGCGAGGAACGGCAGGGTGAACACCAGCACCAGGACCACCCAGCCGGGCGGCTCGGTGAGCATACACCACACACCCGCGACGATGTTCACGCACGCCAACGTCCACCCCGCGAGCGTCGTCAAGCTCACTGAACGCCTGCGGTGCTCGCCTGCGCCCGCCTCCCCGCGCGCCAGCGCCTTGTCGACGCGGATCGTGCCCACGCCGGGCAGGTAGATCAGAAAGATGATGATCGCCGAGCTCCACGCCACGTCCAGCGGCGAGCCCCACGTGTGCGGCAGCTCCTTGTTCAGCCCGAGGAGGATGACGCGGAAGAGCGGGGTGGCCAGAAGCCGGCCGAGCACGACGGCCGAGGCGGTGCCCAACACCGCGAGCAGGAGTCCCTGGACCATCAGGCGACGTCGGAAGAACGCGCCGGTCACCCCGAGGTTGCGCAGGGCGTCGATGGTGGGACGGTGGTCGGAGACGAAGTTGCGGTGCGCCAGGCGGATGCCGGCGACGGCCGGGACGACGGCGATCAGGCTCATGTTGGTCACGCCGGCCTTGAAGTCCGGGCTGCCGCCGGTGGAGAAGGCGACGTAGAGGATCGTGCCGACGAGCGTGCCGATCACGACGGCGGCGAGCACGATGCCGCCGATGTGGGGCCCCGCCGTAGTGGCCAGCTCGTGGCGGTAGGCGGCACGGGGCGTGGTCCTGCGGGCCGGGCGCGGGTTCTTCGGACCCGGGTTCTCACGGTCCCGGCGTGTGGTCGCGGTGCTCACCCGGTCACTCCCCCATCTCGAGGAGCGTGTGGGCGCGACCGCCGAAGAGCTCGCGGTGCGAGCAGTAGACGACCGTCGCCCCGGCCTCGACGGCCTCGTGCAGGAGGTCCTCGACGACGGCGACGTTGGCGTCGTCAAGCGCGCTGACCGGCTCGTCCATGAGGATCAGGTCCGGCTGTGAGCACAGCGCCTGGGCGACGGCGGCGCGCTGCCGCTGTCCGCCGGAGAGCTCATCCGGGAGGGCCTCGGCGAAGGGCGCCATGCCGAGGCGCTCGAGGAGCCGCTCGCGCCCGGCCCGGTCGAGGCCACGGCCGGCGACGTTGACGGCCAGCTCGAGGTTCTCCGCGCACGTCAGGCTGGCCAAGAGCGTCGGGGCCTGCGGGGCGTAGCCGACGTGGCGGGCGCGCCACCGGGCGGCCTTGTTCGGGGAACCGGCGGCCAGGCGCCGGCCGTCGACGAGCACCCTGCCCGCGGTCGGCGCGCGCAGCCCGGCGAGCAGGTCGAGCACCGTCGACTTGCCGCTGCCCGAGGGGCCGCGGACCTCGTGCAGGCCCGGCCCGGAGAGGGTCAGGGAGACGTCCTCGAGAATTGGACGCGAGTACCTGGAGTACTGAAAAGACACGTCTTCCCAGTTCAACTGCATGGCCGTACCACATTTCCGGTCGATGGGGCAGGAGACGCGACAGCCCCCTGCTTCTTGCCGTATCCATGAGTAGCGTCACCCCGCCCCGGGTTAAAGGAGAATCCGTGGGGGCGCGCAAGAGTTCGGCGGGAGTTTACGTGTGGGTCACGGGGTGTTTCCCGGGCCGGGCGCGGAGGGCTCACGGCCGAACGCCGCAGGCACTCGACCGGCGCCTTGGCAGGCGGCGGGCGGACGCGAGAATGTCAGACGGGAAGCGGTCAGGCGATCAGGTCGCTCTGGTCCGGGTTCTTCTCGATGAATCGCTCGACCGCCGAGCAGCTCGGGATGATCTTCTTGCCCTCGGCGCGGACCTCACCCAGGGCGTGGGCGATCAGCTTGCCCGAAAGACCGCGGCCGCGGAAGGCCGGGTCGATGACGGTGTGGTGGAAGTCGAGGACGCCGTCGGTGGTCTCGGCGTACTCGGCGAAGCCGGCGGGCTCGCCGTCGACGGTGACGGTGTAGCGGGTGTTGACGGCGTCGTGCGCGAATTCTTCAGCCATGCCCACACTCTAGGGGCGCGGGAGTGGCCAGCGCAGGGGTCCGCGGATGGGACCGGTGAATGACCGCGGCGGGCCGGGGATCAGCCTTCGCCCCGCGTCCGTTGCCTGCACCAGGCACTCAAATAGCTGTCTTGGGCGCCTGCACATGCAACCGCGGGGTGCGACGGGGCGGGAACGGGCCGATACGGCGATGGACCGGGCTCGGCCCGCAAGATGCGGAGGGACGCCGACCGGCTTTTACCGCCCGCCGGACGGTAATCGCGTTTTCGGCCCCGCAAAACCCCAGGTCAGCTGATCGGCCAAAATCGCTTACCGACTCTGGCCCGGTAAAACCGTCGATGCAGGGCCCGCTCAATCCGGAAATGCCACGCCCCCGGCCCGTAAATGCCACACTCCCCCCCCAGGAAAAGCCACTCCCCCGCCCCGGAAACGCCGCGATCCCCGGCCCGGTTACCCGGGCCGGGGATCGTGTTGCGGTGGCCAGAGACAGGATCGAACTGTCGACCTTCCACTTTTCAGGCGGACGCTCTACCGACTGAGCTATCTGGCCAGAGAAGTTGCCTTCCGGCCTTCTCGGCGACCCTGAAGGGACTTGAACCCTCGACCTCCGCCGTGACAGGGCGGCGCGCTAACCAACTGCGCCACAGGGCCTCGAAATGAAGCTGTACCGTTTACCCGACCGGGCTGTGCGGTACGGGTGGTTACTTTACACAGAACCCAGATACCCAACAAATCAGCTGTTCACCGCATATTTTCGCCTACTCCGGAAAGCGCGTCTCCGCCCCTCCCGCGGGCGCGCGGAATCCTGTCGCCCACCCGTCGCTGGACCATTGCCCGACCCTAACCGCGGAGCTTGTCCCGGCCGGTCGTCGGCATGGTAGTTGGCGGCCTTCCGTAGGGGGAAAGTTGCAACGCCCCTCTGAAGCTAGGACCCCACCACACAAAAGAAAGGCGCCGCCCGGATTGAACCGGACGGCGCCTCGTCGGCGACCCTGAAGGGACTTGAACCCTCGACCTCCGCCGTGACAGGGCGGCGCGCTAACCAACTGCGCCACAGGGCCATTTTCTGTTGTGGGAAATCCCGGGGGACTTCCGTACCCCCAACGGGATTCGAACCCGTGCCGCCGCCGTGAAAGGGCGGTGTCCTAGGCCGCTAGACGATGGGGGCGTCCGACCACGCTCGCACGGGGCCAGCTCGTTGAAATATACGCGATCCGACCATACCCGCCCAAATCGTCGCCCACCCGCACCGCGCGAGGGGCGCTGCACGGGCGCCCAACGGGACGTCGTCAAGCGGCGCGCACGCGCGCCCCGGGGGTAGAATCTCCTGCATGAGTGCCCCTGTCGACCACTGTTGCGGCGGCTCCGGCGCCCCGGACGATCCGGCGGGCCCGGAGTACGCCACGCACGGCTACAGCAGCGACCGCGCCGCCTATCTGCGCCGGCTCAAGCGCATCGAGGGCCAGGTGCGCGGCATCCAGCGCATGATCGAGGAGGACGTCTACTGCATCGACGTCGTCACGCAGATCAGCGCGGCGACCTCAGCGCTGCAGAACGTCTCGGTCGCGCTGATGGACGACCACCTGCGCCACTGCGTGGCCAACGCAATCGACAGCGGCGACGGCTCGGGCGACGAGAAGATCACCGAGGCGATGAAGGCCATCAAGAGGATGGTGAAGTCCTGAGCGAGGCCTGGTTCGACGTCGACTGGAGCGCGCGCTTCGCCGTCGGCGGCCCGCGCCCCACGACGGGACTGCAGGGCATCTGCCTGCACACCACGGAGACCCCGGCGAGCGGCTCCATTTACGACGTCGCGCGGCATCAGTTGCGGGCACGTGACGGCAGCTACCACGTGCTTGTCGACGCCGCGGGGCGACGGATGCGCGCGAACACGGACGACTGGTGCACCTGGTCCACGGGGAACCTGGGCAACCGGGTGCTGCTGCACCTCGCGTTCGTCGCCGAGGCGTGCTGGTCACGTCAGGAGTGGCTGGCCCAGCCTGCGCTGCTGGCCGCCGGCGCGGACGTGGCGGCGCACTGGTGTGGGCGCTACGGCATCCCGGCGCGCCAGGCGACGGTCGCGAAGCTGCCGGGGATCACGACGCACGACGCCACACGGGCGTGGGGCGGCACCGACCACACCGACCCGGGAGAGGGTTTCCCGTGGACGGAGTTCCTCGCGGAGGTGCGCGCGCGGCTCGGGTGAGTGGGTGGGGTTCCGGCTGTGCGGGTATGTCCCGGGTGAACGGGCCGATTTACCGCCGATTTCCGGCCGCCGCGCCGGTGCTGCGCGGGCTTTTACCGACTGCCGGTCGGTAAACGTGTTTTCGGGCCTGCGAAAGCGCAGGTCAGTGATCTGGCCGAAATTGCTTACCGACCCCCGGTCGGTAAAACCATGCGGCCAGCACCGGGAAACCGCTTCGCCGGTACGCCGGTACGCCCCTCCCCCACGCACGAGCCGCACACAGACCCCCACACGGGTCCCGCGCATGTGCGAGGCCCGGGCCTTACCCCGCACGGTCCCCGCGGACCGGACTGTGGGCCCCGTGGGGATCGAACCCACGACCTTCGGATTAAAAGTCCGCAGCTCTACCAACTGAGCTAGAGGCCCTCACCCGCCGGCGAACCAGCGGGACACCCGCCGAAAATGGCGGGTCCAACGCCGCCGCAAAACGGCGGGTCGAACGTCGCCGAAAACGGTGAAGCGACACCGGTCATCCTAACGTGCAGGACAACCGGTGCCGCAATCAGCCCGCCGGTTGCGCGGGCCGCGTCCCGGCGGCGCCCGCCGGGCCGAATCGACGTCCGGCGCCGGGGGCTCAGCCGAGGCCCCGGCTGAGCCCCCGGCCACCGGGAGCGGCGACCGCCCTAGTTCAGGCGCATCGTGCCGTTCTCGGCCAGGTTGATGTGGAAGGAGAACGCGGTGCCCAGGTCGTGCGGGGTGTGCAGGTTCTTGCCCTTGAGCGCGCGCTCGTAGTACTCCTCCAGCTGCGCGCGGTAGTCCGGGTGCGCGATGGCGATCATCTTGGCCACGCGGTCACGCGGGGCCAGGCCGCGCAGGTCGGCGTAGCCGTACTCGGTGATGACGACCATGGCGTCGTGCTCGGTGTGGTCGATGTGCGAGGCGAAGGGCACGATCGTGGAGATCTTGCCGTCCTTGGCCTCCGACGGGGAGATGAACGAGGAGATGTAGGCGTTGCGGGTGAAGTCGCCCGAGCCGCCGATGCCGTTCATCATCCGGGAGCCGGAGACGTTGGTGGAGTTGATGTTGCCGTAGATGTCGGACTCGATCATGCCGTTGGTGGCGATCAGGCCGACGCGGCGGATGACCTCGGGATGGTTCGAGATCTGCTGCGGGCGCAGGATGATGTGCTCGCGGTAGTTCGAGGCCTCCTCGTTCATCTTGTGCGCGTACTCCGGCGACAGCGAGAACGAGGTCGCCGAGGCGACGGTCATCTTGCCGGAGTCGATCAGGTCGACCATGCCGTCCTGGATGACCTCGGTGTAGGCCTGGATGTTGTTGAACTTCGAGTCGAGCAGGCCGGCCATCACGGCGTTGGGCACGTTGCCCACGCCGGACTGCATGATGTAGCCGTCGTAGCTCAGGCGGCCCGCGGCGACCTCGCCCTCGAGGAAGTCGAGGAAGTTGCCGGCGATCTTCTCGGAGATCTCGTCGGCCGGCTTGAACGGCGCGTTGCGGTCGGCCTCGTCGGTCTTGACGATGGCGACGATCTTCTCCGGGTCGACCTCGATGTACGGGGTGCCGATGCGGTCACCCGGCTTGGTGATCGGGATCGGGACACGGTTCGGCAGCTTCGGCATCTCCCAGATGTCGTGCATGCCCTCGAGTTCCAGGGACTGCCACTCGTTGACCTCGATGATGATCTTGTCGGCGGCGTCCATGTACTCGACGTTGTTGCCCACGGCCGAGGACGGGATGACGTTGCCCTCCTCCGTGATGCGCACGGCCTCGATGACGGCTACGTCGACGTCGATGAAGTTCTGCTGGACCAGCATGCCCATGTGGGACAGGTGGATGTCCTGGTACTTCATCGACGCGGAGTTGATGGCCTTACGCATCGACGGGTCGGACTGGTAGGGCGCGCGGTAGTTGATCGCGTCGGCCTCGGCGAGCACGCCGTCGCAGTCGGGGGCTGTGGAGGCACCGGTGAGCACGTTGATCTTGTACTCGTTGCCGGCGGCGTGCTCCTTCTTGGCGCGCTCGGCGATGGCGGTCGGCAGCGCCTTGGGGTAACCGGCGCCGGTGAACCCGGACATGCCCACGGTCGCGCCGTTGTCGATGAACTGCGCCGCCTCCTCGGCGGACATGACCTTGCCCTGCAGGGCTGCATTGGCGATACGCTCGCTCATTGTCTTCCTTAGCTTGTCGACGTCTTGGGGTGCGGTTTCGCGCGGCTGGCCGCGCCACTTGACCCAATGATAGTGATACGTGACACGCGATGTCACCCGTGTCCTGCCGAAACTCATGGCGATTCGCTGACCTGCAGCGTCGCGTCCGCCCGGTAGGCGGACGTCACCCCCGGCAACCCGGAGTTCAATTGTCGACGCCGCTCGGCGCGACGTCGGCAATTTTTGGCGCCGTGGGTGCGCGTCCCCCAGAATGGGGCCGTGAGTTTACGCCTGGGAAAACTCGAGCTGGCGTCGCCGGTCGTGCTCGCCCCGATGGCCGGGGTGACCGACATGCCGTTCCGCATGCTGTGCCGGCACCTCGAGCAGGAGAAGATCGGCACCGTCTCCGGGCTGTACGTCTGCGAGATGGTCACCGCGCGCGCCCTGGTCGAGGGCAACGAGAAGACCCTGAAGATGACGCGCTTCCACCCCGAGGAGTCGCCGCGCAGCCTGCAGCTGTACACCTCGGACCCGAAGTACACCTACGAGGCCGTGCGCATGGTCGTCGACCGCGACATGGCCGACCACGTCGACCTCAACTTCGGCTGCCCGGTGCCTAAGGTGACCCGGCGCGGCGGCGGCTCGGCGATCCCCTACAAGCGGCGCCTCTACGCGAACATCGTCGCGGCGGCCGTGCGCGCGAGCGGGGACTCCGGGATCCCGGTGACGGTGAAGTTCCGCATCGGCATCGACGAGGAGCACCACACGCACCTGGACGCCGGGCGGATCGCCGTCGAGGAGGGCGCGGCCGCGGTCACGCTGCACGGGCGAACCGCCGCCCAGCGCTACTCGGGCCAGGCGCGCTGGGACGAGATCGCCCGGCTGGTCGAGCACATGGCCGACACCGGGGTGCCCGTGCTCGGCAACGGCGACATCTTCGCCGCCGGCGACGCGCGCGCCATGATGGACGCGACCGGCTGCGACGGCGTGGAGGTCGGGCGCGGCTGCCTGGGCAGGCCGTGGCTGTTCGCGGAGCTCTCCGCCGAGCTGCGCGGGCTGCCGATCCCGGCCGAGCCGACCTTCGGGGAGGTCGCCGGGATCATCGAGCGCCACGCCCGGCTGCTCGCCGAGGTCGAGGGCGAGGAGCACGGCTGCCGGATGCTGCGCAAGCACATCGGCTGGTACCTGCGCGGCTTCCCCGTTGGCGGGGACCTGCGCGGCAGGCTCGCCCGGATCTCCTCTCTGGCCGAGCTCGCCGCGGAGCTGGACCCGTGGCGCGACTCGGAGGTCGTCGCCGAGGACGCCTCGGGCGCGCGCGGACGTAAGGGGTCGGCGGCGAAGGTGGCGCTGCCGGAGGGCTGGCTCGACGACCCGGAGGACGAGACGGTGCCGGTGGGCGCCGAGATCGAGAACAGCGGCGGGTAGGGGCGTCTGGCGGCCTGCCGCGCGGCGGACGGAAGCGCGCCTCGGCGGGCGGCGGGGCCGGGCCGGAAGCGCACCGGCCACCACAAATGGCGGCAACCCATAAGTAGTACGCGATATGCACACTCTGACGTGCGTTGTTACCCGACGGTTAACCTAAAGTTCCCCCGTAGGTAGCCCTTCGGACAGGGGTCTTTCAGACCCTTGCGGGTATCCTATTCGGCATGCGTGCAGCCTACCGTGAACATCTCGATTCGTTCGCCCATGACCTCATCGTCATGTGCGATCTGGTCAGCTCTGTCATGGACAAGGCCAACGACGCGCTGACCCGCGCTTCCCTGGAGTCCGCCGAGGAGGCGCTCTCCATGGACGAGGAGCTCGACGAGATCGTCGACCGCTGCGAGGCCCGCGCCGTCGAGCTGCTTGCCCTCGAGGGCCCCGTGGCCCGCGACCTGCGCCAGGTGGTCTCCTCGATCTACATCGTCGAGGACTTCCGCCGCATGGCCGCCCTCGCGATGCACATCGCCAACGCCGCGCGGCGCCGCCACCCGGAGTACGCGTGCCCAGAGCGGGTGCGCGGCTTCTTCGAGGAGATGGGCCGGCTCGGCCTGCACATGGTGGCCAAGATCCGCGACCTGCTCGTCGACCCGGACGCCGACTCCGCGGTCAGCCTCAACGAGGACGACGACGCCGTGGACGACCTGCACGAGCACATCATGCTCGTGCTCACCCAGCGCGAGTGGCCCTACACCACCCGGGAGGCCGTCGACGTCGCGCTGATCGCCCGCTACTACGAGCGCTACGCCGACCACGCGGTCAACGTCTCCTCGCGGGTGATCTACCTGACCACGGGCCTGGTGCGCGAGGAGTACATCGCCCGGCGCCGCGACGAGGAGTCGCAGGCCGACGTCGAGCGCCGCTTCGCCGAACTCGAGCGGCAGTTCTCCCACCGCCACGGGCGGTAGGGCGTAAGCGCCTCCCCGGGCCCGCCAGCGCCTCTCCCCCGGCTCTCCGGGGTACTTCTGCGCCACCTCAGACACGACAAAAGGCCTTCCCCCGCGGTGAGCGGGCGAAGGCCTCTTGGCGTCGTGCCGAGGTTTAGCCGAAGCGGCCGGCGATGTAGTCCTCGGTCTCCTTCTTGTCGGGGTTCTCGAAGATCTTCTTCGTCGGGCCGACCTCGACGAGGCGGCCGGGCTTGCCGGTGGCCTCGAGCGAGTAGAAGGCGGTCTGATCGGACACACGGGCAGCCTGCTGCATGTTGTGGGTCACGATCACGATGGTGAACTCTTCCTTGAGCTCGTGGATGAGATCCTCCACGGCCAGGGTCGAGATCGGGTCGAGGGCCGAGCAGGGCTCGTCCATGAGGAGCACCTCGGGCTCGACCGCGATGGCGCGGGCGATGCACAGACGCTGCTGCTGACCACCGGAGAGGCCGCCGCCCGGCTTGTCGAGGCGGTCCTTGACCTCCTCCCAGAGGTTCGCGCCGCGCAGGGAGCGCTCGGCGACCTCCTTGAGCTTCTTCTTGTTCTTCTCACCGGACAGCTTCAGGCCGGCGACGACGTTGTCCTCGATGGACATCGTCGGGAACGGGTTGGCCTTCTGGAAGACCATGCCGATGGTGTTGCGCACCGAGACCGGGTCGACCTTCGGGCCGTAGATGTCGTGCCCGTCGAGGAGCACCTTGCCCTTGACGGAGGCACCCGGGATGACCTCGTGCATGCGGTTCAGCGTGCGCAGCACGGTGGACTTACCGCAGCCCGACGGCCCGATGAACGCGGTGACCGACTGGGCTGGCACGGAGAGGTTGACATCCTGCACGGCGTGGAAGTCGCCGTAGTAGATGTTGACGTCCTGCAGTTCAAGCTTCGACATCTCTAGCTCCTGGTTCTCTTCTTCGTAAATTTCTCTCGATGGCCTCAGTGCTTCACGGAGTACCGGGCGGAGATGATCCGGGCGCCGATGTTCAGCAGGGCGATGATGATGACCAGCGTGAGGGCCGCGCCCCACAGCTTGTCCAGGACGGCGGGGGCCGTGCCGGCCTTGTACATGTCCAGCATCATCAGCGGCAGCGACGACTGCGGGCCACCGATCGGCGACCAGTTGATGATGTTGGAGGTGCCCACGAGGATCAGCACCGGCGCGGACTCGCCCATCACGCGGGCGATGGCGAGCATGATGCCGGTGATGATGCCGGACAGGGCGGTCGGCAGGACGATGCGGGCGATCGTCTTCCACTTCGGCACGCCGAGGGCGTAGGCCGCCTCACGCAGGTCCGCCGGGACGACGCGGAGCATCTCTTCGGTGTTGCGGACGATGACCGGCACCATCAGCAGCACCAGGGACAGGGCCACGGCCATGCCGGACTTGCCCTGGCCGAGGACCGAGATCCACAGCGCGAAGATGAACAGCGCGGCGACGATGGACGGGACACCGGAGAGGATGTCGACCATGAAGGTCGTGATCCGGCCGAGCTTGCCGCCGCGGGAGTACTCGACGAGATAGATCGCGGTGAAAATGCCGATCGGGATCGAGATGAGCGAGCAGATCAGGGTCTGCACGATCGTGCCGATGATCGCGTGGGCGGCGCCGCCGCCCGGCGAGGAGTTGGAGACGCCGCGCTGGGACTGAGTCCACCACGACGGGTCGATGACGGTGCCGATGCCGTTCTTGATCACCACGGCGAGCACCCACACCAGCGGGACCAGCGCGATGACCATCGCCAGGTAGATGATCACCTTGGCGACGCTGTCGGTGATCCGGCGGGAGGAGGAGATCTGGTTGAACACGGGCCCGTCGGCGGAGAGCTTGCCGTCCCCGCCCGGGGTGACCTTGGTTGCCTGGGTCATGATTGTTTCTTCCCCACCTTCCTACTTGGACTTCACCATGGCGCGGGCGATGCTGTTGACCACGAAGGTCAGCAGGAACAGCACCAGGCCCGCGGCGATGTACGCGCCGGCGGAGATGTCGTTGTTGAACTCCGCCGCGGCATTGGCGATGGCGGTGGCGAAGGTGGTGCCACCGTCGAAGAGCGAGAACCGGAACTGCGAGGACGGCGAGACGACCATGTAGAGGGCCATGGTCTCACCGAGCGCGCGGCCGAGGCCGAGCATCGCGCCGGAGATGTAGCCCGACAGGCCGAAGGGCAGCACCGTCATGCGCACGACCTCCCACTTGGTGGCACCGAGGGCCTGGGCGGCCTCGATCTGCCCCTTGGGGGTCTGCACGAAGACCTCGCGGGCGGTGGCGGCGATGACCGGGAGGATCATCACGGCGAGCACCACGCCACCGGTGAACATGTTGCGGCCGGTGCCGAAGCCCGGCGAGTTGTCGTAGGTGGCGAAGAGGAAGAAGCCACCCGCCCAGCTGTGCAGCCAGTCGTAGAAGCCACCCAGGAAGGGCCCGAGCGTCTGCCAGCCCCACAGGCCGTAGACGATCGACGGCACGGCGGCGAGCATGTCGACGAGGTAGCCCAGCGGCTTGACCGCGCGCTTGGGGGCATAGTTCGACAGGTAGATCGCCACGCCGAGGGCGATCGGCATCGCCAGCAGCAGGGCCACCAGCGAGATCAGGACGGTCACCGCGAACATGTTCGGGATACCGAACTGCATCGCGGTGGTGTCCTGGGTCTGCCAGGGGCCGGCGTAGGTCAGGAAGCCCCAGAGGCCGCCCTCGTTACGGGACAGCGAGGGGATCGCGCGCAGGATCAGAAACAGGCCGATCGCGGCGATGATGATGGTGATCAGGGTTGCTGCGGCGGTGGACAGGAACTCGAAGACACGGTCACCCGGTCGCTTGACCCCGGCGCCTTTGCTGGCCACCTTGGGTTCATCGGTGGCCGGGGCGGCGCCTCCGGTGGCGGTCTTACCGGCGAGGGCCGGGTCCCCGTCGAGCGTCTCGCGCTCGTCGACGTTCGGGGTGTTTGCCATGTGGCGGCGATCCTTCTTCACAAGATTTTTGCGTTTCTGGGGCGTTGGGCGTCCCGCCGACCGGGCAGGGCACCGTCACGCTGGCGCCGCAAAGCCCCCGAGGGTCCTCGGGGGCGTTTCTGCGGTCAGCCCGGCGTGACCGGGAGGCTGATGAACCTCGGTCAGGCTACTTGATGGCCTCGACGGCGGTCTTCAGGCGGTCGGCGTGCTCGCCGGTGACCGGGATGTAGCCGCGGTCGGCCAGCTCGTCGTCCTGGTGATCCAGGGCCAGGTTCAGGAAGCTCTTGAGGGTCTCGGCGGTCTCCGGCTTATCGGTGCCGCTGTAGTCGGAGCAGACGATCTCGTAGGTCGTCAGGACCAGCGGGTAGGCACCCTCGGTATCCATGGCGAACAGGGCGTCGGAGTCGACGACCATGTCGTTGCCCTCGGTCTCGAAGGTCAGGTTGTCGAGGGCCTTGGTGACGGACTCGTTGCCGAGCTCGACCGGGCCGTGGCCGAAGTCGATGTTGGCGACCTCGACGTTCTCGTTCTGGTGGGCGAAGCCGGCCTCGACGTAGGTGATGGCGCCGGCGGTGTTGTTGACCTCGGTGGCGACACCGTTGGAGCCGTTGGCGCCGGAGCCGACGGCGGTCGGGAACTGCTGGCCGTCGGTCTCCCAGATGTCCGGGGCGGCGGCCTTGAGGAACTTCTGGAAGTTGTCGGAGGTGCCCGACTCGTCGGAGCGGTAGACCACGGTGATGTCCTGGTCCGGCAGCTCGGTGCCCTCGTTGTCGGCGGCGATGGCCGGGTCGTTCCAGTTGGTGATCTCGCCCTTGAAGATCTTGGCGACGTTCTCGACGGACAGGTTCAGGTTGTCGACGCCGTCCAGGTTGTAGCCGATGGCGACCGGGCCGATGACGAACGGCAGGTGCCAGGCGTCAGCGCCGCCGCAGCGGTCCTTGGCCGGGTCGACCTGCTCCTCCTTCAGCGGGGAGTCGGAGCCGGCGAAGTCCGCCTGGCCGCCGATGAAGTTCTGGCGGCCAGAGCCGGAGCCGGAGGCGTTGTACGCGAGGCTGGAGCCGGTCTCAGAGAACTTGGTGCCGAAGTAGTCCATGGCGTTCTGCTGCGAGGAAGCACCCTCGCCGATCAGCTCGCCACCTTCGCCACCCTCAGAGCAGGCGGCCAGGGCGACAGAGGCGGTTGCGACGACGCCGAGGACGGCGGCGGAGCGCTTGAAGTTCTTCATCAGGGAAACCTTTCGCGATGCGGGACTCGTGGATGTCTCGTAGAGATAGAGAGCAACCAACGGGCCGTGCGCCTTCACGCCGAGGCGTGGACATGCCGGCTACCTCCGTTGCTCACGTGGCACCAACCTAAGAAACCGATGCGTACGCAGCGACAATGTAAGATGAACGGCTCGTTAACGGTGGGGGTCGCCGACAGAAACTTGCTTATAGACACCCTTGTTAGCTGTGTGTTGACGGGCACCCTCCGTAGAGACTTCCGGATAAGATCACAGAGTATGTCCGGTCATAATACCCCCGTTCGTGGGGGATAACGGACCGTTCTACTCGGCCGGCCCGTAGACCACGTGGCGCTCGGCCTCGGTGAAACCGCGGCGGCGGTACGCCTTGACGGCCGCCTCGTTGTCCGCCTCGACGTAGAGGATGACACGGTCCGCGCCCCGCCGCACCAGGTGCTCGAGGCCGACCTCGAGCAGCGGGTCGCCGAGCCGGCGGCCGCGGAAGTCGGAGGCCAGCCCGATGACGTAGACCTCGCCGACGGCCTCGCCGGCCGGCCCGCCGTGCCACTTCGTCCAGTGGAATCCGGCCAGCGGCGGCACAGATACCTCAGTGCCCTTGTCCCCGGCGGCGATGCCCTTGTCCCCGGCGGCGATGCCCTTGTCCCCGGCGGCGATGCCCTTGTCCCCGGCGGCGGTGACGGAGTCACCGCCGCCCCACAGCAGCCACACGTCGCCGGCCTCGAACCACTCGGCCTCCATCGCACGCTCGAGGCGCTCGCGGTCCCAGCTGCCCTGCTCGGGGTGCCAGGAGAAGGCCTCGTTGTTGGCCTTCAGCCACGCGTCGAGCACCGCGTCGCGGCCGAAGCGGCGCTCGGACTCCGCCAGGTCGAGGGCCAGGAAGCCCTCGCGCCCCACCTCGGCAACCCCGGGCGCACTGAAGGAGACGGACGCGGCGTCGGAAAGCGTCTCTCCGGCGACGGCGAGCACGAGCAGCTCACGCTGCGCGCCGTATCCCAGCTCGCGCGCGAAGGCGCGCGCGGGCTCCAGGTCGCCGTGCGCCCACAGCGGGATCGGCCCCAACTTCGCGACGAGCGCGCGGCCCACCCCGGCGCGTCGCGCGTCCGGGTCGACGACCAGCTCGGCGGACTCCCCGTCGGCGGCGGCCAGCCCCACCAGGGCGCCGTCGCGGGTGACGGTGAGGTGGCGGTGGCCCAGGCGGGCGTCGTCGAGGCCGAGCAGGAACTGCTCGGAGAGGGCTTCGAAGCCGTCGGCCTCAGCGGTGCGGGCGACCAGGTCGCGGGCGGTCGCGGCGTCGGGGGCGCCGGTGTGCACGGTGATCTCGCTTGCGGTCATGGCGCCCACCCTAGCCACGCGAGCCCCCGCTACAATGGCTCGTTGTGAAATTCTCCCGGAAACTGGTGCTCACCGGCGGCGTCGTGGTCGCCGTCGGCGCGTGCGGCATGCTTGCCGACGCCGCGGTGGCCGCCCGTGCGGAGGCGCACGTGGCGTCCGCCGTGGCCCGGGAGTCCAACCTGGAGATGGAGCCGCGCGTCTCCATCGGCGGCAGCCCGTACCTGGCCTCGACGCTGACCGGGGAGATCTCCGGGATGAGCGTCGAGGTGCTCGACGTGGACACCCCCGGCTTCGGCCTGGTCAACGCCTCCACCCAGCTCGACGGGCTGAAGGTGACCGCCGATCAGGTTCTCACCGGGGAGATCTCCGGGGCGCGCGCCGAGCTGAGCACCCGGCGCATCAGCCTCGACGGGGTGGCCGTCGGCGAGCAGCTGGGCATGACGGACCTGGACATCTCCAACCCCTACGACATCTCGCCGACCGGCGGCGGGGCGACCGAGGTGCAGTTGACCGGCACTCCGGAGGGCTTCTCGGACCCGGTGACGGTGCTGGCCACGCTGCGCCTCGACGGCGAGCACTTCACCATGCGCCCCTATGAGGTCCTCGAGGCCCCCGAGGGCCGCGAGGAGGAGGCCGCCGCGGCGTTCGCCTGGGACCTGGACACCCGGGTGCTGCCGCTGGAGTCGCGCGTGGAGTCGGTCGGGGTCAGCGGCGGCTCGCTGCGTTTCGAGGCGCAGCGGCGCAACATCACGGTGAGCCTCAGCGACCTCGCACCGATCGAGTCCTCCGAGGCCAGCGACTTCGACTCTACGGACTACGGCGCGGGGCGGTAGCGGGCGGCGCCGGGCCGGTGTGCCGGCGGCGCGCCTGCGCGGACCCGGCAGTCCCGGCGCGCGGCGCCCCCTAGCGCCAGCGCAGGAAGTCGCGCAGCACCTGCCCCGGTGTGCGGTCGCTGAAGCGGGTCTCCTCGCGCGGGGCGAAGACCTCGATGGCGTCGGGCACGGTGTGCAGGCGGATCTCGTCGAACTCGCCGGCCAGCTCCCCGTCGACCTGGAAGTTGCGCGGGCGCACGCTGCGCAGCGTGAGGTCCGCGGCGTCGTCGACGCGCACGGTGCGCTTCTCGATGAACCGCTCGAACCAGCGCGAGTGCCCCATGCCCAGCAGGTGCAGCATGCCGGCCACCCCGCCCACGCCGTCGAGGTGGGTCAGGCCGAACAGCCCGAGGCCGCGGTCGAAGGAGTTCGCCGGGTTGGTCACCACCGGCAGCGGGCCGAGGAAGGTCCACGGGTTCGTGTTCGAGGCGAAGAGCAGCGGCAGATCATCGAGCTCCATCTCCTCGCCGTCCACCGAGGTCGCCCGCACGCTGATCTGCGGCGGGTCGCGGCGGATGCGGTTCCAGGCCAGAAGCGAGGTCGTCAGGTAGAGCAGCGGGGTGGCCGCGAAGCCGCGCGAGCGGGCGCGCTCCATGCGGGCGATGACGTCGGCGTCGATGCCGAAGCCGGCGTTGACGCCGAACCAGTTGCCGTTCCAGCGGGCCAGGTGGATCGTGCGGAGCAGGTCCTCGCGCAGCAGCCGGGCCAACAGCTCCGCGGCGGCCACCGGATCCTGCGGGAAGCCCAGCGCGCGGGCGAAGACGTTGGCCGAGCCCGTCGGCAGCAGCGCGAGCGCCGGCAGCTCGGCCGGGTCGGGGGCGGGCGCGCCCGGCTCGGCCTCGGCGATCTGCGCCGGGTCGGTGTCGGCGGCCGCCCCTTCGGAACCGGCGGCGTCGCCGCCGAGCAGGCCGTTGATGATCTCGTTGAGCGTGCCGTCGCCGCCGACGCCGATGACGACGTCGTAGTCCTTCCGCGTCAGCCCGGAGCACAGCTCGACGGCGTGCTGCGGGTAGTGCGTGAACACGGACTTCAGCCGCAGGCCGGGCAGCGGCAGCAGGTGGGCGAGCACCTGCCGCATGACCTCGGGCCGCTGACCCGTCGAGTTCGGGTTCGTGATCAGGAGCGCGCGCATGCCCCCACCCTAACGGGGCGCCGCACTTCCGCAGCGCGACCCACGGCGCTGCCGCAGCGCGACCCACGGGCCCATCCTCCCGTCCGAGACCCCTCCCAGACCGCCGTTGTCGCGCGGGCCTTGTAGCCTGGTGCGCATGAGCCACGAGCACGACAACGCGCAGAACAACCCCGATTCCCGGGCGGACACCGCCGCCGACGCCCAAGCCGCGGGGAAGGCCGCCGGGCAGGGCGCGGACCAGCAGCCGATGAAGGCGCGCACCCTCGACGGCAACGAGGCGATCAACCTCGCCGCCGAGCAGTCCAAGGACACCGCCGGGCGCAACATCCCGAACCTGGGCGACCTGCCCGTGGCCGAGGACACCGCCAACCTGCGCCAGGGCCCGAACATCCACGACGGCCTGCTCGCCCTGCTGCCCCTCGTGGGCGTGTGGCGCGGCACCGGCGAGGCGGACACCGCCGAGGACGGCCAGTACGCCTTCGGCCAGCAGGTCACCTTCGCCCACGACGGCGAGAACTACCTCGTCTACGAGTCCCGCATCTGGAAGATCGACGAGAACGGCGAGGCGACCGGCCAGGACCAGCGCGAGTCCGGCTTCTGGCGCATCGACGCCAAGGACAACATCGAGATCGTGACCACGCACTCGACCGGTGTCGCCGAGATCTTCTACGGCAAGCCGATCTCCGAGCGCGCCTGGCAGGTCGAGTCGGCCTCCACCATGGTCACCGAGACCGGCCCGACGGCCCTCGGCCCCGGCAAGCGCCTCTACGGCCTGCTGCCCAACAACCACCTCGGCTGGGTCGACGAGCGCATGGTCGACGGCGAGCTGCGCCCGCGCATGTCCGCCGAACTGACCCGCTACGCCGGCTAGGCGCCGGCCCACCCGGGGGCTAGGCCCCGGCCACCCCGGGGCCAGGCGCCCACCCCGGCGCCCCGGCGCCGGGCAGCGCACCCACCCGGCACGCGCGCGCCCGCGCGGGGCAGGCGCGACGTCGTCAATTGAACGTCTAGGAACCCAGCGCGCCCTCGATGAGCGCGCGAACCTCCCCGGGGTCCCCGCCGGCCTCGAGGGTCTTGCCGTCCAGGGAGAGCACCCGGGCGGCCACGCGCACCGAGGAGACCAGCCACACGCTCTCGGCGGTCTTGAGGTCGCGCAGGTAGATGTCGCGCGCCTTGCAGCGCCAGCCGGCGGCCTCGGCGTGCTCGAAGAGCGCCGCCTGCGTGGTGCCCGGCAGCACCTCGCCGCCCGGCACCGGGGTGCGCAGCCGCTTCTTGGGCTTGGCCAGCACCACCGTCGAGGTCGCGCCCTCGAGCACGCGCGGGCCCTTATCGGGGTGCACGTCGCGAGGGTCGACGTAGATGACGTCGTCGGTGCCGTGGGCGTGCGCCCAGCGCAGCGCGGCCATGTTCGCCGCGTAGTTGAGCGTCTTCGCGCCCACCGTCAGCCAGGGCGCGACGCGACGCTCCTCGCCCGCCAGGCCGCCGCGGGTGACCTCGTCGACGCCCGGAAGCGTCGTGTCCACGCTGAAGCCGCGCGGGGTCGTCATCACCTTCACCCCGTTGGCGCGCTGGTCGAGGGTCTTCTGCGGGATGTCGCTGAGCACCAGCCACGCACTGGGGTAGCCGGTCGAGGCGCGCCCGCGGGTGTAGGTCCACACGCACTTGGCGTCGACGCCCTCGCCGCGCTCGGTCACCCAGGCCTCGGCGGCCTCGGCGGTCGCGCGCGCCCAGTACTCCGCGTCCGGCTCCGGCATGTCGAGCAGCCGCGCCGACGAGCGGAAACGCTCCGCGTGGCGGCGCAGGTTGGCGGCCTTGCCGTCGCGGATGAGCAGCGTCTCGAAGACGCCGTCGCCGCGGGTGACCGCCGCGTCGTCCCAGAAGATGAACGGCAGGTTCGGGTTGTTACGCCGGATCGAACCCCCGAACGGTTCCAGGACGAAGATGACGGGCGCTCGGGTTCCTTGTGGGACAGCCATACCTCGATTATGCCCGTTTCGCATGGCTACCATCGGGGGCGTGACGGATTCGCAGACCTACCGCTCCCCCCTTCTGGATCTCCCGGTCGCCACGCCGGCGAACCCGGACGACCCCGCGGCCACAGGTATCGACGCCGCCGGCGTCGCCTGGCACTACGGCGACCCCCTCGGCGAACAGCGCGCCGCCGCCCAGGGCCCCGTGTTCATCGACCGCTCGCAGCGCGGCGTGCTGCGCGTGGCCGGCGAGGAGGCCGCGGAGTTCCTCAACAACCTGCTCTCCCAGAAGCTCGACGACGCCGAACCCGGCTTCTCCGCCGAGGCGCTGGACATGGACTCCCAGGGCCACGTCGCCCACCACGCCTTTGTCACCCGCACCGCCGACGCCTTCTACCTCGACCTCCCGGCCGCGCAGGCCGAGTCGCTGCGCGGCTACCTCGAGCGGATGATCTTCTGGTCCAAGGTCACCGTCGAGCCCACCGGGCTGGGCGTGGTCACCGTCCTGGGTGGCACGGGTTCAATTGATGACGTCCCGCTGCCCCGCGTCGCCGTCTCCCGCACCGTGGACTGGGCGGGCCCCGCCCGCACCGACTTCCTCGTCGAGCGCGGGGAACTGGCAGGCTTAGCCGCCGCCCTGACGGGAGCCGGCGTGCAGCCAGCGGGACTGATGACCTGGACGGCCGCGCGTGTGGCCGCCATGGAGCCGGAGCACGGCGCGGACCTGGACGACAAGTCCATCGCCCACGAGGTCGCCCACTGGATCGGCCGCCACGGGCACGCCGGCGCGGTGCACCTGCACAAGGGCTGCTACCGCGGCCAGGAGACCGTCTCGCGGGTGGAGAACATCGGCCGCTCCCCGCGGCTGATGGTGCTGCTCCAGCTCGACGGGTCGGCCCCCGAGCTGCCGGTACCGGGCACGGACATCACCGCCGGGCCGGGCGGGCGCCGCGTCGGGCGGCTGGGCACGGTGGTGCACCACTTCGAGGACGGGCCGGTCGCCCTGGGGCTGGTCAAGCGCTCGGCGCTCACCGGCGGGCAGCTGCAGGCAGGCGAGGCCGCAGCGGTGCTCGACCCGGACAGCCTGCCGGTCGACGAAGGCGAGCACGCCGGGCGCGCGGCGATCGACCGGCTGCGCGAGGCGCGGCGGGGCTGAGGCGGCGGGGGCGCCGGCGGGACTGACGAAACTTAACCGCACTTTCGCCAGCTTTGCCTTATAAGTAGTGCTCAGGGCCCATTGCAGAAATTTGTTCGCGTACCCGCTATCCTGTCTTACAGGAATAATCACGATTGAACAGCCGATGGGTTATCCGAATTGCCCTGGATAGTCCCGAACTCCAAGGGGGTCATGGCCATGGGCCGCGGACGCGCGAAGGCGAAGCAGACGAAGGTCGCACGCCGGTTGAAGTACTACACGCCCGAGATGGACCTTGAGTCGCTGCAGCGGGAGCTGGCCGGTAAGTCCGGCCAGGACTCCCACGACGACGGGTATGACGACTACGAGGACTACGACGAGTACGAGGACCCGTACGCCGCCTACATCGACGACGAGGACGACACGGAGGACGGCGACGGCCGGGCCACCGGTAGCCGCTGATCTCCGTCCCCGGGTCTTTGCGCGGGCGGTGAACGTCGAAGCGCCGGCCCCTCCCCCAGCGGGAGGGACCGGCGCTTCGTTGTGTGTGGGGCTCAGTAGCCGGGGTGGCTGCCGGTCAGCTCGACGCGCTCCTCGCCGTCGGCGGACTCGGTGACGGTGCCCAGCTCCCAGGACGGGATGTGGCGGGCCGCCAGCATCGCCAGCGCGCGGTCACGGTCGTTGGCCGAGACGACGGCGACCATGCCGACGCCCATGTTGAAGGTCTTCTCCATCTCCTCCTGGCTGACCTGGCCGAGGGACTGGATGGTGCGGAAGATCTGGCCCGGGGTCCAGGTGCCGCGGCTCAGGCGGGCCGTGAGGTTCTCCGGGATCACGCGGGAGAGGTTGCCCGCCAGGCCACCGCCGGTGACGTGGCAGAAGGTCTTGACCTCGCACTCGGCGGCCAGGGCCAGGCAGTCCTGCGCGTAGATGCGCGTCGGCTCCAGCAGCTCCTCGCCCAGCGGGCGGCCCAGCTCCTCGACGTAGCCGTCGAGCGGCAGGCCGGCGCGCTCGAGGAGCACGTGGCGGGCAAGCGAGTAGCCGTTGGAGTGCAGGCCCGAGGAGGCCATGCCGATGACGACGTCACCGGCGCGCACCCGGTCGGGGCCGAGCAGCTCGTCGGCCTCGACGACGCCGACGGCGGTGGCCGAGACGTCGTACTCGCCCTCCTCCATCAGGCCGGGGTGCTCGGCGGTCTCGCCGCCCAGCAGCGCGCAGCCGGCCTGGACGCAGCCCTCGGCGATGCCGGAGACGATCTCGGCGACGTGCTCGGGCACGACCTTGCCGATGGCGATGTAGTCCTGCAGGAAGAGCGGCTCAGCGCCGCAGACCACCAGGTCGTCGACGCACATGGCCACCAGGTCGATGCCGATGGTGTCGTGCTTGCCGACGGCCTGCGCCACAGCCAGCTTGGTTCCCACACCGTCGGAGCCGGCGGCCAGCAGCGGCTGGCGGTACTCGCCCAGGGCGAAGAGCCCGGCGAAGCCGCCGAGTCCGCCGCGGACCTCGGGGCGGGTGGCTTTCTTGGCCAGCGGGGCGAACAGCTCGACGGCGCGGTCGCCGGCGGCGATGTCCACGCCGGCCGCCGCGTAGGAGGCCCCGGTCTGCTCGCCGGAGGCGGCCTCGTTCTCACTCATCCGTTCAGGTTTCCTTTCGATTCGGCGGCCATGACCAGGTCGTTGAACTCATCTGCGCTGCCGCAGTGCTGGAGGGCCGCCACGACCTCCGCGTTGTCGTTGCCCACGGGCACACCCAGCGGGTAGTGCCCGTCGAAGCAGGCGCAGCACAGCTCGTCGCGGGGCTGCTCGGTCGCTTCGACCATCGCGTCGACGGAGACGAAACCGAGCGAGTCGGCGCCGATGGCGGTGCAGATCGAGGAGACCACGGTCTCCTCGTCGGCCGCCGACGACGAGTTGGCGATCAGCTCCCCGGGGCTGGCGAAGTCGATGCCGTAGAAGCACGGCCACTTCACCGGCGGGGAGGCGATGCGCACGTGCACCTCGGCCGCACCGGCCTCGCGCAGCATGCGGATCAGGGCGCGCTGGGTGTTGCCTCGCACGATCGAGTCGTCGACGACGATCAGTCGCTTGCCCTCGATCATGTGGCGCAGCGGGTTGAGCTTGAGTCGGATGCCCAGCTGGCGCAGCGTCTGGGTGGGCTGGATGAAGGTGCGGCCCACGTAGGCGTTCTTGACCAGGCCCTGCCCGAAGGGGATGCCGGACTCCTGGGCGAAGCCGACGGCCGCCGGGGTGCCGGACTCGGGCACCGGCATGACCAGGTCGCCGTCCGCCGGATACTCGCGGGCCAGGCGCCGGCCGATCTCGATGCGCGCGGCGTTGACCGGGCGGTTGCGGATCACGGAGTCCGGGCGGGCCAGGTAGACGTACTCGAAGACGCAGCCGCGGGGGCGCGGCCTGGCGAAGCTCTCCGAGCGGATGCCCGTGTTGTCCACGGCGACCAGCTCGCCGGGCTCGATCTCCCGGACGAAGGAGGCGCCGACGATGTCGAGCGCGCAGGTCTCGGAGGCGATGACCCATCCGCGCTCGAGCCGGCCGAGGGCCAGCGGGCGCACGCCCTGCGGGTCGCGGGCGGCGTAGAGGGTCTTGCCGTCGGTGAAGGTCAGGCAGAACGCGCCGGTCACCCGCGGCAGCAGCTCACGGGCGGCCTCGAAGATGCCGGTCTCGCCGTGCACGCCGTCGGCGAGCAGGGCGGTCAGCACGGTCGTGTCGGAGGCGTCCTCACGGTCGATCAGGCCCTTGGAGACGGCCTCGTCGCGCAGCTGGACGTAGTTGACCAGGTTGCCGTTGTGCCCCAGGGCGATGTCCAGGCCGTCGCGCGTCGAGCGGAACATCGGCTGGACGTTGGACCAGTCCTTGCCACCGGCGGTCGAGTAGCGGGTGTGGCCGATGGCCACGCTGCCCTCGAAGGCGCTGAGCAGGGACTCGTCGAAGACCTGGGAGACCAGGCCCATGTCCTTGTAGACCACGATCCGGTCGCCGTCGCCCGTCGCGATGCCCGCGGCCTCCTGGCCGCGGTGCTGGAGGGCGAACAGCCCGAAGTAGGTGAGTTTGGCTACTTCCTCACCCGGAGCCCACACACCGAAGACGCCGCATTCCTCGCGCGGCTCGTTCTCGCCGCGGTCGTCGAGGTCCGCGGCGACGCCGTGCGGTCCGGGACAGTTCTCGATTGCCACGTCTTTCATCTTAACGGCCCGTTGTTGCGGGACACTAACGCCCTTGCCCGGGATCGGCCCCGGACGGCGGTGCGGGCTCCGATCCTCCGGTTCTGCCGGGGCACCAGGTCCCGCAGCTCGGCCGCCGGGGCCCACCATCCCTCTCGGTAGGGCCCGAGCCGACAGCTGCGCCCCATCTGCACCATCAGCACCAGGACCGGTGCCCGATGGACTCACCGGTGGGCATTTTGGGCGGGTTTGCCCGAGAGTCCGAAAACTGACCCGGGAAAACGTCACGCCGGCCCGACAAACCTACACAAAATGCCCACGGGCCCCGATCCCGGCAGCGCCCGGCCAGAACCCCAGACCCCAGCCGAGCCAAGAACCCCCGACCCCGGCCGAGCCAGACCCCCGAAACCTCACTCCAACGGCACAACCGGCAGATGCCCGGCAACCTCCCCGGCACGCGAGCCGGAGGACTCGACCCGCCCGCCGGCCACGGCGGCGTCGAAGTCCTCGAGCCCGGTGGCCAGCCGCAGCCACTGCAGGTCAGCACACTCGACGACGTTGGGCGGGGTGCCGCGGGTGTGGCGCGGCCCCTCGACGCACTGCACGGCGACGAACGGCGGCACGCGCAGCTCGACGGTGTGGCCGGGTGCCTCCTGTGCCAGCGTGCGGGCGGTGGCGCGCACGGCCGCGGCCACCGCCGGGCGGGCGGGCCGGTCCACGGTGTCGGGGTCGCGGACCCAGTCGGCGACGGCGAGGACGGCGGCACGCGCCTCTGCGGGATCGACCTTCTTCATGGCCGCCAGCCTAACCCCACCCGCCCGCCCCGCGGCTCGCGCGCGACGCGGGTAACCTGGCCTCGGGTGGACGCCCCGGGTGCGCTGCGGCGGGACGTCGGAAAGCAATAAGTGAAGCAACGAGTGAAGTGACAGGAAGAAGGACCATGGCCGAGACCACCGCCGAGCCCCAGACCCCCTCCCCCTCGGTGACGCTGAGGTTCATGGCGGCACCGACCGACGTGCTCATGGCCGGCGCCAGCGGGGTCTCCGGCGGCCGCGTGCTGGAGTGGATCGACAAGGCGGCCTACGCGTGCGCCACCCAGTGGTCGGGCACCTACTGCGTGACGGCCTACGTCGGCCACATCCACTTCACCCGCCCGATCCCCTCGGGCCACATGGTCGAGGTCCGCTCGCGCATCGCGATGACGGGCCGGTCCTCGATGCACATCGTCAACGAGGTCCTCTCGGCCGACCCGCGCGACGGCCACTTCTCCCCGGCCTGCGACTGCCTGGTCATCTTCGTGGCCAAGGACACGGCGACGGGCCGCTCGCAGGCGGTGCCGAAGTTCCACCCGGCCAACAAGGAGGAGGAGCGCGTCTGGCAGGCCGCCGAGTCGCGCATCGAGCTGCGCAAGGCCATCGAGACGGAGATGGCCAAGCAGACCTACGACGGCCCCTCGGACGCCCCGCGCCTGATCACGCGCTTCCTGGCGAAGCCGACGGACATCAACTGGGGCGGCAAGGTGCACGGCGGCACGGCCATGGAGTGGATTGACGAGGCCGGCACCGCCTGCACGATGGAGTGGTCCGGCATCCGCACCGTCGCGGTCTACGCGGGCGGCATCCGCTTCTACCAGCCGATCTCGATCGGCGACCTCATCGAGGTCGACGCCCGCATGATGCGCACCGACGCCCGTTCGATGCAGATGTCGATCCACGTGCGCGCCGGCGACGCCCACCGCGGCCGCGACGAGCTCGAGACCGCCATCCACGCCACGGTGACCTACATCGGCCTCGGCGTCGACGGCGAGCCGCAGCTGGCGCGCACCTTCGTCCCAGAGACCGAGGAGGACAAGCGCCTCGCCGAGCACGCCAACACCCTGCGCGAGCTGCGCGGGCACTACTCGCCGCTCTCGCTGACGCCGCAGGTCACCCACCAGCGCATCGACTAGTTCAATTGACGACGCCCGCGGTTCCCGCCGCGGGCGTTTCCCTTGCGGTTGGGCGGTTGCGCCGCGCGCACGTCACCCGCCCTGGACGACGACCATCCAGACGGCCACCAGGTGCACGATCGCGGCGATGATCGTCGCGGTGTGGAAGTGCTCGTGGTAGCCGTACCAGCGGGCGCTGCGGCCCGGCCAGCGTGCTCCGTAGACCACCGCGCCCAGGCTGTAGACGACGCCGCCGGCGAAGAGCAGCCAGACCACGGCGGGGCCGGCGGAGTGCCACAGCTGCGGGATGAGCGGGACGATCAGCCAGCCGAGCGCGAGGTAGACCGCGACGTCGAGCCAGCGGGGGTGGCCGATCCACACGAGGTTGAGCACCACCCCGCCTACCGCGCCGAGCCACGCGGTGCCGAGCATCCAGGCGGCCTGGGCCGGTTCGAGGACGATCAGGCACAGCGGGGTGTAGGTGGCGGCGATGAAGACGGCGATGGTGGCGTGGTCGGCCCGGCGCCACCAGCGCACGGCGGCCTCGCTGCGCCAGGGGCCGCGGTGGTAGGCCGCGGAGACGCCGAAGAGGGTGAGCAGACCGACGGCGTAGACGGTCACCCCGAGGGCCTGCCACCAGGGCAGGGTCATCCAGGCGAAGGTGGTCAGCACCGTGCCGGAGACCACCGAGAGGCCGGCGGCCACCAGGTGGAACCAGCCGCGGATCAGAGGGCGCGGGCCGCGGTCGACGAGGGGCCGGCGGCGTCGCGGGGCGTCGGCGCCGTCCGGGCCGACGGGGCCGGGCGCACCGCCGCGCTGCCCCGGGCGCGCCGGATCCGTGCCGGTCGCAGCACCGGTCGCCGGGCCGGTCTCGGCGGGGCGGCGGGCACTGGTCTCGTGGAGTCCCGGAGTCACGGTGGTCCCCCTCGTAAGGTTTTCCTACGGTCGCGTAGGTACGCTACCGCGCCCGGGCATCCCACGCCAGCACAACATCCGGGATCACCCCCGCCGCAGCCCTCCCCACCGCCGCCGGAACCGGCAAACATTCAATTGATCTAGGAACCGTTTGAATGTAGGCTGGTCGCCATGACCGACACCCTGGGCCTGGCCGCCGCCCGCCGCCGCACCGCGCTGTGGACACTGGCCCTGACCGTCGCTCTGGCGATCACCTTCATCGTCGGCGTCGGCGCCGGGCCGGTGCCCATCCGCCCCACCGAGACCCTCCAGGTCGTCTCGCACCACCTCCTCGGCACCGCGCTCGAGGGTGCGGCCGTCCACGACGCGATCATCTGGGAGATCCGGGTGCCGCGCGTGATCCTCGGCGGACTCGTCGGCGCGGGCCTCGCGCTCTCCGGCGCGATCCTGCAGACGCTCGTGCGCAACATGCTGGCCGACCCCTTCGTCCTCGGCGTGAACTCCGGCGCCTCCACCGGCGCGGCACTGGCCATCCTCTTCGGCCTCGGCGCGGGACTGGGCGACTACGCCCTGCAGGGCAGCGCCTTCATCGGCGCGCTGGCCGCCTCCCTGCTGCTGTGGGCCGTGGCCCGCTCGCAGGGCCGGCTGACGTCGATCCGCCTGCTCATGGCGGGCGTGGCCATCGGCTACGCGCTCTCGGCGGTGACCAGCTTCCTCATCTTCGCCTCCGACTCCGCGGAGTCCTCGCGCTCGGTGATGTTCTGGCTGCTCGGCTCCCTGGGCCTGGCCGGCTGGGACGGCCCGCTCGTCGTCATCGCCGTCATCGTCGTCGCCTCCGTGGCGCTGCTGATGCTGCTGGCCCGCAACCTCGACGCGCTGGCCGTCGGCGACGAGACCGCCCTGACCGCGGGCGTAGACCCGGAGAAACTGCGCGCCGGCCTGCTGGTGATCACCTGCCTGCTCGTCGGCGGCATCGTCGCGATGGCCGGCTCCATCAGCTTCGTCGGTCTGGTCGTGCCCCACCTGGCCCGCCGCTTCGTCGGCGGCGCGCACCGCGCGGTCATCCCGGTCAGCGCGCTGGCCGGGGCGATCCTGCTGATCTGGGCGGACATCGGGGCGCGCACTCTGCTCGCCCCGCGCGAGCTGTCCATCGGCATCATCACCGCGCTGGTCGGCGCACCCTTCCTGCTGATCCTGGTGCGCCGCATGTACGCCCCGGCGAACTGAGACCGCCAACCGAGACACACCAACTGAAAAACCCAACTGACACTTCCCCGAAAGGACCCCAGATGAACTCCTTCACCCGCCCCCGCCGCGCCCGCGGATCCCGCCGCGCCCTCGCGACCCTGGCCTGCTGCACGCTGGTGCTGCCGCTGGCCGCCTGCGGCGCAAACGGCGAGGGAACCGCCGACGGCGAGGGGGGCGGCGTCGCCAATCAAGCCGCCGTCAGCGTCGAGAACTGCGGCGAGACCGTCGACTTCGACGCCGCGCCGGAGCGGGTGACCACGCTCAAGCCGGCGTCGATCGCCACGCTCAACGCGCTCGGTGTGCTCGACCGCGTCACCGCGCGCGCCGGCCAGTACCCCACCGAGTACTACGACGACGCCACCAACGCGAAGATCGCCGAGATCCCGAGCATCACCGACAAGCTCGACGCCTCCGGACACCTGCAGATCTCCAAGGAGGAGATCGTGGCCACCTCGCCGGACCTCGTGCTCGGCTTCACCGACACCGTCAACCGCCAGACCATGGGCGACACCGGCGGGGTGCGCATGCTCGAGGAGCCCGGCTTCTGCGACGCCCTGAAGTCGCCGGTGACCTGGGACGACGTCTACGACGAGGTGCGCCTCTACGGCAAGGTCTTCGACCGTGAGGACAAGGCCGACGAGGTCGTGGCGGACCTCGAGAAGCGCGTCGCCGAACTGGCGAACAAGGCCAGCGGCGAGGGCCGCTCGGTCGCCGTGCTCTACCCGACCGTAGGCGGCGGCGTGACCTACGCCTACGGCACCGGATCGATGTCGCACCCGATCGTCGAGTCCGCCGGGCTGGAGAACGTCTACGGAGACTCCTCCGAGCGCGTCTTCGAGGTCACCGCCGAGGACCTCCTCGCGCGCGACCCCGACGTGATCATCGCGCTCTACTCCGAGGGCGAGGCCGGGCCGGTGGTTGACGCGGTCAAGCAGATCAAGGGCTTGGAGAACTCGAACGCCGTGCGCGAGAACCGCATCATGCCGCTGCTGCTCAACTTCGCCGAGCCGCCGACGCCGCTGGCCGTCGACGGTCTGGAGAAGGTCGACGAGTTCCTGGAGAACAATCAGTGACATCCGGTGAGGGCGCGGCCGGCGGCAGTGCAGGCGCGGAGGCCGGCGCAGGGCGCGTCGGCGATGTGAACAGCGCCGCCGGCATCCGCGCGCGCGGGCTGACGCTGAACCGCGGGCGCAAGCGCGTGCTCGACGGCGTCGACCTCGACGTACCGCCGTCCGGGGTGCTGGGACTTGTCGGGCCGAACGGCTCGGGCAAGACGACGCTGCTGCGCTGCCTCTACGGGTCGCTGGACCCGGACGCCGGCTCGGTGATGGTGGGCGACCGCGCGCTGGGCTCGATCCCACGCAAGCAATTGGCCCGCGAGATAGCGGTGGTCACCCAGGAACAGGAGTCGGACATCCCGATCCGCGTGGCGGACCTGGTCATGCTCGGTCGCCTACCCTACTTGGGCGCGACGGCCCGCCCGCGCGCCGAGGACGAGCGCATCGTCGAGGCCGCACTCGATTCGCTGGGCGCCCTGGACCTCGCCCCGCGCGACGTCCAGTCGCTCTCCGGCGGCGAGCGCCAGCGCGCGCTCATCGCCCGCGCGCTCGCCCAGGAGACCCCGTACCTCTTCCTCGACGAGCCGACCAACCACCTCGACGTGCGCTACCAGTACGAGCTGTTGAACCTGGTCGCGAACCGGGAGGGGTCAACGGTTGTGGTCCTCCACGACCTGAACCTGGCCGCGCGCTACTGCGACCGGCTCGTGCTGCTCGACCACGGCGGCGTCGTCGCGGCGGGCACCCCCGACGAGATCCTGCTTCCCGAGGTCCTCGAGCCCGTCTACCGCACCCGCGTCGACCGCGTCGACGTCCACGGGCGCATCGTGCTGCTCTTCGACACCTTCAAGGAGGACCAGGAGCCGAAATGACCACTTCCCTGCGCACCGACCTGACTCAGCTCCAAGAGCGGCTCGACCGCTACTGGTCCGACCGCGCCGCGGCCTACCACGGCAACCAGATGCACGGCCGCCGCGCCCGCGTCGACCGCGAGCTGTGGGCCGGCGTCTTCGCCGCGCACCTGCCCGCACCGCCGGCCCGCGTCCTCGACTGTGGCACCGGCTCGGGCTACCTCGCCTTCCTGCTCGCCGACCTCGGTCACGCGGTCGTCGGCGTGGACACCGCCGAGGGCATGCTCGCCGCCGCGCGCTCCGAGCTCGATTGCCGACGTCGCGCCGCCGCACCCTTGGCCCGTTTCGTGCGCGCCGACGCCGTCTCACCCGCCCCCGGCCTGGCCGCGGCCGGCGTCGGGACGGGCGTGGGCTTTGACACCGTGGTCTCGCGTTTCCTGCTGTGGACCCTGCGCGACCCGGTCGCCGCCGTCCGGTCCTGGTCCGGGCTGCTCGCCCCGGGAGGCCGGGTGGTCTGCGTGGACGCGAACTGGTTTCCCGAGGGCACCGTGGGTGACCTCGAGGTCGAGTCGGCCGGCGGTCCGGACGAATTCGCCCGGACCTACACGGACGAGACGGTCCGGACGCTGCCCTTGGCCGGATCCCGCGGGCCGGAGGCCTTCGCCGAGGTCTTCCGCGAGGCGGGGCTGAGGGACGTTCAGGTCGAGGAGGTGCCGCGGGTCCAGGAGCTGGACGCGGAGCTGGGCACCGCCCCGGGCCACGAGTCCCGCCCGCACTACGTGGTCAGCGGGCGGGTGTAGCAGCGGGGCGGGGTCGGTCGGGGGCCCGGGGCCGGCCGGGAGGTCCGGGGCACCGCTCCTGCCCCATTTCCCCGGGACTGCCTGATTTTCCCCGGGACTGCCTGATTTTCCCGGTCTGGCTACCCGCTATCCCCAGGGACGGCTCCCCGACCCGACTTTTTGTGTCATCCCAGCCCGACCGGTTCTCATCGACCTGGGAAAACGCGGGTCGTTGAATTCCCCCATGACACATTTTCCCGGTACCCCGGGCCGCAACACCCCGACGGCCAGCGAAACCGTCGGCCCGACCCCCAGCCCCCCGGCCCCCAACACCCCCGAAGCACGAAAGAGCCACCGCACCGTCCTCCGGCACGGCGACTCTCCCGGAACTTCCCGGGGCATCACCCCAGGACCAGGGCGAAGCCCCGCTCCCCTACAGCTCCTCGAGCTCCTCGGGGTTCGAGTTGGCACCCACGGCATGCCCGAACAGGTCGGGGAGCGTGGCGGACCAGGCCTCGGTCAGCTCGTCCAGGTCGGCGGTGAACGCGTCGTCCTCGCCGATGACCTTCAGCTCACGCGAGTCCGCGACGGTCTTGCCCACCGGGATGAACGGCACGCCGGCCTCGCCGAGCAGGCTCTCGACGGCGTCGGCGCGGTCCGCGGTGGTCGCGATGACCGCACGCGAGGCGGACTCGGAGAACAGCGCGGTGAACAGCTCCTCGTGCACCGCGGTCAGATCCAGGTCCACACCCAGGCCGGAGCGCATCGCCATCTCCACGACCGCCTGGGCGATGCCGCCCTCGGAGCAGTCGTGCGCGGCGGTGAGCAGGCCGTGCGCGGCGGCCGGCACGAAGAAGTCTGCCAGGCGCTCCTCGTCGGCGAGGTCGACCTGCGGGGGCAGGCCGTTGAGCCCACCGCCGGAGATCTCCTGCCAGACGGAGCCGCCGAACTCCTCGTGCGTCTTGCCCAGCACGTAGATGTACTCGGGCTCGGGCACGCTGCCCAGGTCGTGGCCGGTGGCGTCCGCGACGTCGTCAATCACGCCGAGCACGCCGACGAGCGGGGTCGGCAGAATCGGCTCGTCACCTGTCTGGTTGTAGAAGGAGACGTTGCCGCCGGAGACCGGGATGCCCAGCTCCTGGGCGCCGTCGGCCAGGCCGTGGACGGCCTCGCGGAACTGCCACATCACGTCGGGGTTTTCCGGGGAACCGAAGTTGAGGCAGTTGGTCACGGCGACCGGGCGGGCACCGGTGACGGCGACGTTGCGGTAGGCCTCGGCCAGCGCCAGGCGCGCGCCGGTGTTCGGGTCGAGCTTGGTGTAGCGGCCCGAGGCGTCGGAGGCGACGGCCACGCCGCGTCCGGTCTCCTCGTCGATGCGCAGCACGCCGGCGTCGGAGTTGAGCGCCTTGACGGTGTTGCCGCGCACGTAGCGGTCGTACTGCTCGGTGATGTGCGCACGCGAGCACAGCGCCGGGGAGGCGACCATCTTCTTGAGCGCCTCGGCCAGGTCGGCCGGCCGCTCGACCGGCTGCTGGACCTGCAGCTCGTCCTGCCAGGCCGGGCGGGCCCAGGGGCGGTTGTACTGCGGGGCGTCGTCGGCGATGGTGTGGGCCGGGGCGTCGAAGACGACCTCGCCCTGGTGGGTCATGATCAGGCGGTCGCCGGGGGCGACCTCGCCGATCTCGGCGCAGGTGACGTCCCAGTGGGCGCAGATCTCGCGGAAGCGCTCGACGTTCTCCGGGGTGACCACGGCGCACATGCGCTCCTGGGACTCGGAGGCCAGGATCTCGGCGGCGGTCATGTCCTTGGCGCGCAGCGGGACATTGTCCAGGTTGACGCGCATGCCGCCGTCGCCGTTGGCGGCCAGCTCGCTGGTCGCGCAGGCCAGGCCGGCGCCGCCCAGGTCCTGGATGCCGACGACCACGCCGGCGGCGTAGAGGTCGAGGCAGCACTCGATGAGCACCTTCTCAGCGAAGGGGTCGCCGACCTGGACGGCCGGCAGCTTGCGCTCGGCGCCCTCGGTGAAGGTGTCGGAGGCCAGCACGGACACGCCGCCGATGCCGTCGAGGCCGGTGCGCGAGCCGAAGAGCATGACCTTGTTGCCGGTGCCGGAGGCGAAGGCCAGCTTCAGGTCGTCGGAGCGCAGCGTGCCCACGCACAGGGCGTTGACCAGCGGGTTGCCGGCGTAGGTGGCGTCGAAGGAGGTCTCACCGCCGATGTTGGGCAGGCCCAGGCAGTTGCCGTAGTGCGAGATGCCGTCGACCACGCCGGGCAGCACGCGCTGGGTGTCGGCGGCGTCAGCCGGGCCGAAGCGCAGCTGGTCCATCACGGCGACCGGGCGCGCGCCCATGGCCATGATGTCGCGGACGATGCCGCCGACGCCGGTGGCGGCGCCCTGGTGCGGCTCGACGTAGGAGGGGTGGTTGTGCGACTCGACGCGGAAGGTCACCGCGTTGCCGTCGCCGATGTCGACCACGCCGGCGTTCTCGCCGATGCCGGCGAGGATCTTCTCGGCCATCTCGTCGGTGGTGGTCTCACCGAAGTAGCGCAGGTGGACCTTGGAGGACTTGTAGGAGCAGTGCTCGGACCACATCACGGAGTAGACGGAGAGCTCGGCGTCGGTGGGGCGCCGGCCCAGGATCTCCTTGATGCGGTGGTACTCGTCGTCTTTGAGGCCGAGCTCGCGGTAGGGCTGCTCGGCGTGCGGGTCGGCCTGCGCCGCGGCGACGGTGTCGTTGTGGACGGTCATGGTGTGGGGGAACTCCCTTCGGGCTTCGGGCGCGACGGTCAGGCGGCGATGGTGCCGACCGCGGAGACGAACAGCTTGAGGCCGTCCGTGGACGGGCCGGTCAGCGGGTCGATGGCGTGCTCGGGGTGCGGCATGAGGCCGACGACGCGGCCGTTGGCGCTGCAGATGCCGGCGATCGAGTTCATCGAGCCGTTGAAGTTGTCGGTGTAGCGGAACACCACGCGGCCCTCACCCTCGAGCTCGGCGAGCGTCTCGGCGGAGGCCTGGAAGCGGCCCTCGCCGTGCTTGGCCGGGATGAGGATCCCGGCGCCGTCACCGGGGACCGAGCCGGACCCCGAGACCGAGCCCGCGTCGAGGCCGTGGGTCCAGGCGGTGTCGGTGTTCTCGACGGTGAGCACGGTGTCCACGCAGTGGAAGCTCAGGTTCTGGTTGCGGGTGAGCGCCCCGGGCAGCAGGTGGGCCTCGGTGAGGATCTGGAAGCCGTTGCAGATACCCAGCACCGGCATGCCCTTGCCCGCGGCCTCGACGACGGCGCCCATCACGGGCGCGATCGCGGAGATCGCGCCGCTGCGCAGGTAGTCGCCGTAGGAGAAGCCGCCGGGGACCACCACGGCGTCGACGCCCTTGAGGTCGGCGTCGGCGTGCCAGAGCGCCACGGCCTCGGCACCGGCGTAGCGCACGGCGCGCGCGGCGTCGACGTCGTCGAGGGTGCCGGGGAAGGTGATGACTCCGATGCGGGCGGTCACTGCGCCTCCCCCGCGGCCTCGACGACGACCTCGAAGTCCTCGATGACGGTGTTGGCCAGCAGGGTCTCGGCGACCTTCTCCAGCTCGGCGCGGTCGACGGAGTCGTCGACCTCGAGCTCGAAGCGCTTGCCCTGGCGCACGTCGGCGACGCCTTCGACGCCGGTGCGGTGCAGGGCGCGGACGACGGCCTGGCCCTGGGGGTCCAGGATCTCCGCCTTGGGCATGACATTGACTACTACACGGGCCACAGGTCTCCCCTTTTTGGGCTTCGCAGGTATCGGTACGTCACAGAGCCTACCGCCCCGGTGCTGCGGAAACTAAGCCCCGCCCACCTCGCTCACCCGCCCGGGCCCCGCCCGCGCCGGGCAGAGTGAGCCGCGCGGGGGTGAACCTGCGGTGGCGTGCGGTTGGCGCGCGGCGGAATTCTTCCCGCCCCGGGGGTGAACGCGCTGGCGCCGGGCGCGGGCGTCGCCCCTACACCCTGCCGACAGCCGCCTGGGCGCTGATAATGAGCTCGTCCCCTGTCTCCTCCCAGGAAGCGTGCAGATATGACGCCCCCGCGCCCCTCCCCCTCCGATTTCCGACGTCCCGTCGCCCCGACCGTGCGCGGTCCCCTGCGCCGTCCGGTGCGCCGTGCCGTGACCGCCGCCCTGACGGCCGCGGTCACGGCGGCCGCCGGCTCGATCGTCGTCCCGCAGGCCGTGGCCGCCCCGGACGGCTCCAACGTGGTCATCAACGAGGTCTACGGCGGCGGGGGCAACTCCCGCGCCGTGTTCAACCGTGACTTCGTCGAGCTCTACAACCCGACCGACGAGGCGATCAGCGTCGAGGGCTGGACCCTCGACCAGCAGTCCACCAAGGGCAACTCCGGTGCGGCGACGACGCTGACCGGCGAGGTCCCGGCCGGCGGCCACCTGCTGATCGCCGGCGCCGGCGGCGACAACGGCGAGGAGCTTCCGGGCGTCGACCTCGAGGCGGGCTTCAACTTCAGCGCCAAGCAGGCCATCGCCGAGCTGACCGACGCCGACGGCGAGGTCGTCGACCTGGTCGGCTGGGGTTCCGCCCAGAACTTCGAGGGCGCCCCGGCGGCCGCCACCTCCAACACCACCTCGGTGCAGCGCGCCGAGGACGGCGTGGACACCGACGACAACTCGGTCGACTTCACCGTGGACACCCCGACCCCGCAGGCCTCCGACGACGCCGCGGACCCGGGCGACGGTGACGACTCCGACGACGGCTCCGACGGCGATGACGGCTCCACCCCGGTCGAGCCGGGCGAGCGCGTCACCGCCGCCGAGGTCCAGGGAACCGGGCCGACCACCCCGCTGGACGGCCAGACCGTCACCGTCGAGGGCGTGGTCACCGCGGCCTACCCCGAGGGCGGCTTCGACGGCTTCTACCTGCAGGACCCGGGCACCGGTTCCGAGGAGCCGAAGGCCGGCGACGCCTCGCACGGCCTGTTCGTCTACACCGGTCCCGGCAAGGAGCTTCCCGAGGTCGGTGCCTCGGTGGCCGTCACCGGCACCGCGGGCGAGCACTACGAGCTGACCCAGATCAAGGCCACCGACGTCGAGCCGGTCGAGGACCTCGAGCCCGTCGTCGCCCTCGAGATCGAGGCCATTCCCGCCGGCGACGAGGCCCGCGAGGCCTTCGAGGGCATGCTGGTCAAGCCGACCGGCGACATGACCGTGACCGGCAACTACAACCTCAACCAGTTCGGCACCGTGCAGCTGGCCACCGGCGACGAGCCGTACCTGCAGGCCACCGAGGTCCACGAGCCGGACACGGCCGCGGACTCGCCGGTGCAGAAGCTGACCGAGGAGCAGACCGAGGAGGTGCTCGTCCTCGACGACGGCCGCTCGCGCAACTACCTGCGCGGCGACCAGGCGACCCCGCTGCCGTGGATCGCCCAGGACGACGCGAAGACGATCAAGTCGCTGCGCACCGGCGACGCGGTGGACTTCGCCCACCCGGTGGTCCTGGACTACCGCTTCGAGGCCTGGTCGCTGCAGCCGACCGCCCCGGTGACCGGCAACACCGCCGGCGCCGACCTGCCGATCACGTGGGAGGACTCGCGTCCGGCCGCGCTCGAGGCGATCGACTCCGTCGAGGGCGACTACTCGATCGCCAGCTTCAACGTGCTCAACTACTTCACCTCGCTGGGCGCCGACCACAACTGCAGCTCCTACAACGACCGTGAGAACAACCCGGTCACCGCGCGCAACTGCACGGTGCGCGGCGCCTACACCGCCGAGGCCCTGGGCGACCAGGAGCGCAAGATCGTCGCGGCGATCAACCGCCTCGACGTCGACGTGCTGGGTCTCGAGGAGATCGAGAACACCTACTCGGTGACCGGTTCGAAGGACCGCCGCGACGAGGCGCTCTCCCGCCTGGTCGACGCGCTGAACGCCGCCGGCGGCAACTGGGCCTACGTGCCCTCCCCGGAGGAGACCGGCACCGCCGAGGACGTCATCCGCACCGCCTTCATCTACAACCCGGACACCGTCGAACCGGTCGGCGAGTCGCGCATCTTCGACAACGAGGCCTTCACCGGCCTGGCCCGCCAGCCGCTGGCCCAGGAGTTCCGCGCCGCCGGCGCCGGCGACGACGCCGACGACACCGACGAGACTGACGACGCCGCCCGCGTCGCCGACGATGCCGACGAGGGCACCGAGGCGGAGGGCACCGAGGCCGACGACGCCGCGGGCTCCGACGACGCCGAGAGCTTCGTCGCCGTGGTCAACCACTTCAAGTCGAAGGGCTCCGTGGCCAACAACGACGCCGACTCCGGCGACGGCCAGGGCAATAACCCGAACGTCCGCGCCCGCCAGGCCGAGGCCCTGCTGGCCCACCTGGACGAGCAGGAGGACTGGGCGGACACCCCGACCTTCATCCTGGGCGACCTGAACTCCTACTCCAAGGAGCGCACCCTGGCCGTGCTCGAGCACGGCGGCTACACCAACATCGCCGAGGAGCACGACGCCGGCATCTCCTACCAGTTCTCCGCGCGGCTGGGCTCGCTCGACCACGCGCTGGGCAACGCCGCGGCGATGGACCGCGTCGTCGACGCGAAGGTCTGGGACATCAACGCCGATGAGCCGCTGGCCTTCGAGTACTCGCGACGCAACTACAACGTCGTCGACTTCTACCAGGACGACCCGGAGAACATCGTCTTCCGCGCCTCCGACCACGACCCGGTCAAGGTCGGCTTCAACCTGAAAGACTCCGACGACGACAAGCCGGGCGACGACGACAACGGCAAGCCGAGCGACGACAACAAGCCGGGCAACGACGGCTCGAGCGGCTCCTCGACCCTGCCGGTCGGCAGCTCCGCCGCCCTGGGCGTCATCGGCGCCCTGGTCGTGGTGCTCGGCCTCGGCGGCATCATCGCCTGGGCGTTCCAGCAGTTCGCCCCGGCTGAGCTGCGCGACCAGATCGAGCGCATGACCGGCATCCGCATCTAGCGCACGGTCGGCCGGCGGGCTCCCCGCTGGCTCACCGCACGCCTTAAACCCGGCGCGCCCGCCACGGGGAACTCCCCGCGGCGGGCGCGCTGCATCTCTGTGTCATTCCCCGTCATCCCCCGGCGCGCACCGCCCACGGGGCGGAGCGCGGCGACGGCGAGGGGCGGGACGTCGTCAATTGGAGGGCGTGGTCTCCGCGACGAGCTCGGCGTAGGAGGCCGGCCGGGCGCCACCCTCGGCGGCGGCGACGGCGGCGGCCACGAAGTCGCGGGCGACCTTCTCCTCGGCGAGGTTGCGCGCCGAGGCCGAGAGCCGGATCGTGTTGCCCTTCTTCGCGCCGCGGCGGGCGGCCTTGATGATGTTGCGACGCCACCAGCCGGGCGAGCCGAAGCCCTCGCCGACGGACAGGTTGCGCGAGGAGACCAGGCGCCAGGCCCCGGCGTCCTTGTCGTCGTCCGGGTCCGGCTCGCGCAGGTAGACGCCGCGGGTGGAGCCGATCAGCCGGAAGCCGAACTCGTCGGCGACCTCGAGGGTGCCGGGCGAGAGCCGCCAGCGCGGCGGGGCGAACAGGTCGGTGACCACGCCGAGGCTGGCCATCTGGCGGGTCGCACCCTTCAGGCGCAGGCGGGCCTCGTGGGCGGGCAGGTCGTCGAACTCGGCGCGGCGGCCCTGGACGGCCTGGTCGAAGCCGTTGAGCAGGATCGCCCGCCCGGCGTCACGCTCCGCGCGCACCCAGTCGAGCGTCTCGGGATCCTTGGCCAGGTGCCAGTCGCCGTCGATGTGCGGGGCGATCAGCAGGCTCGTGGTCAGGCCCTCGGAGTCGAGGTCGGCGAGCGTGCGGGCCGCAGCCGGCAGGGTGTCGCGGAAGATAGATGAGATGGACACCAACAGCCGACCGTTCATGAAAAGCGATTATCCCACCCGTGCGCGCTCCTGTCTCGGCGAGGCGGGCGGGACGCGGCGTCAGGCGCGCAGGCCCGTGCCCTCGTGCACGATCCAGGCGTACTCGAAGGCCGTCTGGCGCCAGCGGGCGTAGCGGCCCGAGACACCGCCGTGGCCGGCGGACATCTCCGTCTTGAGCAGGAAGTTGCCGCGGGCCGTCGCACGCAGCCGCGCGATCCACTTCGCCGGCTCGACGTAGAGCACGCGGGTGTCGTTGAGCGAGGTCACCGCCAGGATGTCCGGGTAGTCCTTCGGCTCGACGTTCTCGTAGGGCGCGTACGAGGCCATGTAGCGGTAGACCTCCGGGTCGTGCAGCGGGTCGCCCCACTCGTCCCACTCGGTGACCGTCAGCGGCAGCTCCGGCATGAGCATCGAGGTCAGCGGGTCGACGAAGGGCACCACCGCGAGGATGCCGCGGAAGCGGTCGCCGGCCATGTTGGCCACCGCGCCGGCGAGCATGCCGCCGGCCGAGCCGCCCTCCATGACCAGGCGGTCCGGGGCGGTCATGCCGCGGTCGATGAGGTCGTCGGCCACCGCGATGAAGTCGGTGAAGGTGTTCTTCTTCTCCAGCTGCTTGCCGTGGTCGTACCAGGCGCGGCCCATCTCGCCGCCGCCGCGCACGTGCGCGATGGCGAAGACCATGCCGCGGTCCAGAAGCGACAGCCGCGAGACCGAGAACGCCGGGTCCGTGGCCGACTCGTAGGAGCCGTAGCCGTAGAACAGCGTCGGGCGCGGCTCGGCCAGCGGGTCGACGTCGGTGCGGTGCACCACGGAGACCGGGATCTCCGCGCCGTCCGAGGCCGTGGTCCACAGCCGGTAGGCGGTGTAGCGCGACGGGTCGTAGCCGCCGAGGACCTCCTGCTGCTTGAGCAGGGTCCGCTCGCCGTCGGCCACCCGGTACTGCAGCAGCTGCGCCGGGGTGGTGAACGAGCCGTAGGACAGGCGCACCACCGGCGCGTCCCACTCGGGGTTGCCCACCACGCCGACGGTGTAGAGCTCCTCGTCGAAGGTGATCTCCTCGAAGGTGCCGAAGCCTCGCTCGTCGACCTCGCCGGTCAGGCGCATCACCGCCGCGCGCCCGATGCCCTCGGCGCGGTAGCCCAGGAAGATCTGGTCGCGGTAGCAGTCCACGCCCTCGACACGGGCGGACTCGCTGTGGGCGACCAGCTCGTGCATGTCCTCGAAGGCCGGCAGCTCCTCGCCGAGCGTGCCCACCGGGCACTCGGCGACCGCGGAGTTCGGGCCGGTGGCGTTGTGGGTGACCACCCAGCGGTCCACGCCGCCGACGACGGCGTGGTCGACGTCGTACTCGACGCCGTCGCGGCGCGGCCAGAGCACCGTGAAGTCGGACTCCGGCTCGTCGACCGGGGCGACCCACGCCTCGGTGGTCAGCTTCGAGCTGGTGACGATGAACATGTACTTGCGCGAGCGCGTCGAGCCGACCCCGACGTTGAAGCGGGCGTTGTCCTCGCGGAAGACGCAGACGTCCTCGGACTGCGGGGTGCCCAGGCGGTGGCGCCACACGGCGTCGGGCCGCCAGGCGTCGTCGACGGTGGTGTAGAACAGGAAGCCCTCGCCGGCCCAGGCCGCGCCGTAGAAGATGTTCTCCAGGCGGTCCTCGAGCAGCTCCCCGGTCTCGAGGTCCTTGACACGCAGCTCGAAGCGCTCGTCGCCGGCGGTGTCCACCGAGTAGGCCAGCAGCCGCCCGGAGTCGGTGACCGAGGAGGCGCCGAGGGCGAAGAACTCGTGGCCCTCCGCCAGCTCGTTGAGGTCGAGGATGATCTGCTCGCCCTCGGGGCGGCCCTCCTCCGGGATGACCGGCGGGGTCCAGGGGTCGGCCTCCTTGTCGACGGGGATGCGGCAGGAGAAGCCGTAGTCGCGGCCCTCCTCGGTGCGCCCGTAGTACCACCAGTCGCCGGAGCGCTGCGGCACGGACATGTCGGTCTGCTTGATGCGCGAGGAGATCTCGGCGTAGATGTTGCCGCGCAGCGTCTCCAAGCCGGCGGTGGCGGCCTCGGTGTGGGCGTTCTCCGCCTCGAGGTAGGCGATCGTCTCCGGGTCGCCCTTGTCGCGCAGCCACTCGTAGTCGTCCATGAAGCTGATGCCGTGGTGCAGGCGCTCGACGGTGCGCACCGGGGCCACCGGCGCGGCGGGCACCTCGGCACCGCCGGCGGCGTCGCGCCCACCGGCGACGTCGGGAAGCTCGGGCAGCTCCTGGGTCGCGGGCACCGGTTCGACGGGATGATCGGGTCGGGAGGAAGTCATGGGACCCGATGCTAGTGATCACGCCGCTTCCCGCGACGCGGGGCGTTCTAGACGGCGCGGCGGCGCCGGTCCAGCGCGCTGCGCGCCGCGGCGACCTCGCCCGGGTCGCGCCGCGGGCACGCCACCTTCTCCCCGTCCGCGCCGATCCACGCAGTGACCTCGGTGATCTCCTGCAGCGAGCTGAGCGCCCAGCAGGCCATGGTGGGCGCGTCCGCCAACGCCACGTCGCGCTCGCCGACGATGACCCCCACGGCGTCGGCAAGCTCTCTGACGGTGACGGAGTCGAGGCGCGGGCCCGTGGGCAGCACGGGCTCGTCGCCGGCAAAGAAGATGAGCGCGGCGTTGGCGGCCTCGCGCACGCGGCCGTCGGCGTGCAGCACGGCGTCGTCGGCGCCGCGAGCGACGGCCTCGGCGCGCAGGCGCTGCAGCACATCCATGTCCGGCCCCTTGACCTGCGGACACGTGCGCGGGTCGGGCTCGGGCGGGGCCCACAGCGCCGTCTCGGTGCGCGTGCGCGGGGCCGGCCGCAGCCGCAGCGTGAAGCCGTCGGCGGCCTCGATGCGCGGGAACCACGCGCCCTCGGCGGCGCAAGCGGCGCGCACGGCGGCGTCGAACTCCGCCGGCACGTGCGTGCCCAGGAGATTTCCGACGCCCCGGTGGAACCGTTCGAGGTGCCGTTCCAGCCCGGTGGCGTACCCGTCCACGACGAGCCAGGAGTCCATGACGGTGGGCGTGTTCGTTGCGGTCATTGCGGGAAGATCACCTCTGCGATCGGGGCGAGGGCGGCGGACTTGGCTTTCAGTTCCTCGTACTCGGCGTCCGGGTCCGACAGGGCGAGGACCGCACCGCCGACACCGTAGTGCAGGTCGGTGCCGTGCGCGACGAGCGTGCGGATCGGCATGGCGAAGCGGGCGGTGCCGTCGACACCGATGTGCCCGACGGCCCCGGAGTAGACGCCGCGGGCGGAGTCCTCGAGGCGGTCGAGGATCTCGAGGGTGCGGGCCTTCGGCGCGCCGGTCATGGAGCCGCCCGGGAAGGCCGCGCGCAGCACCTCGATCGCGGTCACGTCGGCGCGCGGGGTCGACTCGACGGTGGTGACCAGCTGGTGGACGGTCGCGTAGGTCTCGACGTCGAAGGCGACCGGCACGCGCACGCTGCCCGGCTCGGCGGTGCGTGCCAGGTCGTTGCGCACGAGGTCGGCGATCATGAGGTTCTCCGCGCGGTCCTTCGGGGATTCGGCCAGGTCGGCGCGCAGGGCGGCGTCCTCGGCCGCGGTGCGCCCGCGCGGGCGGGTGCCCTTGATCGGCTTGGAGCGGGTGACGCGGCGGGTGGGGTGGGCCGGGTCGGTTCGGTGGGTCGGGTCGGTTCGGTGGGTCGGGTCGGGGTCGACGGTGAGGAAGACCTCCGGGGAGGTCGAGAGCACCTGGAGCGCGGCATTCCTGTGATTCGGCGCCGGCGCGGGGTGGCCGTCCGCGGCCTGCGGGTGCAGGTCCGCGGCGGCGAAGCGCAGGTAGGAGCCGAAGGGGCTCGGGTTGTGTGCGCGCAGCGCGAGGTAGTGGTCGAGGCCGACCTCGCCGGTGCCGATCAGGGCGGTGGTCAGGCAGGCCTCGTAGGTCTCGCCCTGCTCGATCGCGCGCTGGATGGTGGCGATGCGGCGCAGGTACTCGCCTCGCCCGGCACTCTCGACGAGGCGCAGGCGCGGCGGGGCGGCCGGGGTGGCGGCGGTTGGGGCGGCGGCCGAGGCGGCGGCCGGTTCCGCGGTCAGGGTGGCGCGCAGCCGGGCCTCGGTCTCGTCGAACCAGGTCTCGTGGCCGCTCCCCGCGTCCCCGTCCCCGGCGTCGGCCGCGTAGGCGAAGAGCCAGGCGGCCCCGTCGGTGACGACCACGCCGCGGTCGGCGAAGATCAGCGCGGCGTCCGGGTACGGCGCCCGGTGCACCGCGGCTCCGGCATCACCGCCGGGCATGCACTGGCCCTTGAGCTCGTAGCCCAGGTAGCCGATCCACCCCGGGCCCACCGGGCACTCCCCCGCCGACTGACCGCGCGGGGTCGCCGCGGCGAGGAACTCGAAGACGTCGCCGGGCCAGCTCACCCCGTCCACGGTGACGGTCCCGGCCGCGACGTCGGCGGTGACGGTGCGGGCACGGGGACCGGAGGTGTCAGCGAGCACGCTGGGGCCGCCGCATGCGTCATCAAGCCAGACGGCGGTGGGTGAGGCGGCGAACAACGCCTCGAACGCGGCCGCGGGGTCCGGGCGGAAGGGCAGGCGGCGGGTGCGCACGCGCGGGCGGTGCGCGGCGTTCCACGCGGCGGCCAGGCGCAGAAAGTTGCCGAGCAGCCGCAGGCCGCCGGCGGCGTCGAGGGACTCGGGGTGGAACTGCACTCCCCACCAGGGCCGACCGGGGAAATCGCAGGCCATCGCGGTGCCGTCCTCGGCGCGCGCGGTGACCACGAGGGAGTCGGGGACCGGCTCGAGCACGGCCAGCGAGTGGTAGCGCACGCAGCGCAGCGGGCTGGGCAGGCCGGTGAAGAGCCCGGTCGCGCCGTGGGTGACCTCGGCGGTGCGGCCGTGGACCGGGGCGAGCTCGTCGACGCGCGCGCCCAGGGTGTGGGCCATGAGCTGGTGGCCGAGGCAGACGCCGAGGACGGGGATGTCCGCCGCGAGAACCGTCGGGCAGGTGCCGACGTCGGCGGCGCGCTGCGGGCGGCCCGGGCCGGGCGAGAGCACCGCGGCGTCGAATGTCTCGACCTCCGCGCGGGTCAGGGCGGCCTGGTGGTCGCGCACCGTGACGGTCGCGCCGCAGCGGCGCAGCTGTTCGGCGAGGATGTGGGTGAACGAGTCGCGGTTGTCCACGAGCAACAGCCGCATGGCGGCGCCGGCCGGGCTGGTCATGCGGAAAGCATAGAGCGGGCGGGGCGGGTCGCCGCGTGGTGGGTCGGGTGTGGTCGGCGATCGGGTGGGGTTGGTGGGGCGCGTGGGGTCGGCGGGCGGTGTCGGCGGCGCAGCCGGGCGGGGTTGACGGCGCAGCGGGGCACGGTTTTACCGACCCCCGGTCGGTACCCGAAAAGCGCCCATCCCTGACCTGCGACGATGCAGGCCTCCTTTCAGGATTACCGCCCCGCACCCGGTAAAACCGGCGGCGGGCGGTGGGGTGCCCCCGATCCCCCGACCCCCGAGCGGACCCCTTACTCGGAGTCCGTGCCGAACCAGCTGGTGAAGGACTTGCCGGAGACCAGCTCGTAGGCCTCGACGTAGCGGTCGCGCGTGGCCTCGACCACGGAGCCCGGCAGTGCCGGCGGCTTCTCGTCGGAGTCGCGGTTCCAGCCCGACTCCGGGCCGGTCAGCCAGTCGCGCACGAACTGCTTGTCGAAGCTCGGCTGCACCTTGCCCGGCTGGTAGCCCTCGGCGGGCCAGTAGCGCGAGGAGTCCGGGGTGAGCACCTCGTCGGCGAGCACCAGGTTGCCCTCGGGGTCCAGGCCGTACTCGAACTTGGTGTCGGCCAGGATCACGCCGCGCTCCTCGGTGACGGCCGCGGCCTGCCGGTAGATCTTCAGCGTGGTGTCGCGGAGCTCCTCGGCGCGCTCGCGGCCGAGCTTGTCCACCATCACGTCGAACGAGACGTTCTCGTCGTGGTCGCCCAGCTCGGCCTTGGTGGCCGGGGTGAAGATCGGCTCGGGCAGCTTGTCCGCCTCGCCGAGGCCCGCGGGCAGCTCGACGCCGCAGACGCTGCCGGTCGCCTTGTACTCGCGCAGGCCGGAACCGGTCAGGTAGCCGCGCGCGACGCACTCGAAGGGCAGCATCTCCAGCTTGCGGCAGACCATCGCCCGGCCCAGCGCGGACTCGGGGATGCGCTCGTCGTCGGCCGGGCCCGCCAGGTGGTTCGGGAAGTCGATCTGATCGAAGAAGAAGAAGCTCATGGCCGTCAGGATCCGACCCTTGTCCGGGATCTCGGTGTCCAGGATGTGGTCGTAGGCGGAGATCCGGTCGGTGGCGAGCATCAGCAGGTGATCCTCGTCCACCTCGTAGATCTCGCGGACCTTGCCGGCGGTCAGGTGCGTGTACTCGGAGAGGTCAGGACGCATGGACCGAAGTGTATTACCCGCCCCGGGCGCGCGGTAATCGGCGGCGACCCCCGCCACCACCCACTCCCCCACTTTCCGACGTCCCGTCCCACGCCGCACCGCGCCCACGGTGCCGTGGGCGCGGCGTCGGCAAGCGTCGTTTTACAGGATCTCCTGGCCCCGGTAGGCGGCGGCCTCCGGGTGGGCCTGGGCGAGCTCGTCGACGCGGGCGATCACGCGGTCGACCTGCGACTGGGCGGCGCCGATGAAGGCGTGGCGGTCGGCCAGCGCGGCGTCGAGCTGGGCCTTGTCCAGCGGCAGGCGGTCGTCGGCGGCCAGCCGCTCGACGAGGTCCTGGCCGGCGCCGTTCTCGCGCATGTTCAGGGCGACGGCGACGGCGTTCTCCTTGATGACCTCGTGGGCGGTCTCACGTCCGACCCCGGCGCGCACGGCGGCCATCAGGATGCGGGTGGTGGCCAGGAACGGCAGGTAGCGCTCGAGCTCGCGGTCGATCATCGCGGGGAAGGCGCCGAACTCGCCGAGCACGGTCAGGAAGGTCTCGAGCATGCCGTCGGCGGCGAAGAAGGCGTCCGGCAGCGCGACGCGGCGGACCACGGAGCAGAAGACGTCGCCCTCGTTCCACTGCTGGCCGGCCAGGTCGGCGGCCATCGACTGGTAGCCGCGCAGGATGACCTGGAAGCCGCAGACGCGCTCGCAGGACCGCGCGTTCATCTTGTGCGGCATCGCCGAGGAGCCGACCTGCCCCTCCTTGAAGCCCTCGGTGACCGTCTCGTTGCCGGCCATCAGGCGGATCGTGGTGGCCAGGGAGCTGGGGCCGGCGCCGAGCTGGGTCAGCGCGGACAGGGCGTCGTAGTCCAGGGAGCGGGGGTAGACCTGGCCGACGGAGTCGAAGGTGCGGTCCAGGCCGAGGTGGCCGGCGATGCGGTGCTCGAGCTCGGCGAGCTTGGTCTCGTCGCCGTCGAGCAGGTCGAGCATGTCCTGGGCGGTACCCATGGGGCCCTTGATGCCGCGCAGGGGGTAGCGGGAGATCAGGTCGTCGAGGCGGGCGACGGCGACGAGCATCTCGTCGGCCGCGGAGGCGAAGCGCTTGCCCAGCGTGGTGGCCTGGGCGGCGACGTTGTGGGAGCGGCCGGCCATGACCAGGTCGCGGTAGGTGGCGGCGCGCTCGGCGATGCGCGCGAGCACGGAGACGGCCTTGTCACGCACCAGGGTCAGGGAGCGGTGGATCTGCAGCTGCTCGACGTTCTCGGTCAGGTCGCGGCTGGTCATGCCCTTGTGGATGTGCTCGTAGCCGGCGAGCGCGTTGAACTCCTCGATGCGGGCCTTCACATCGTGGCGGGTGACCCGCTCGCGCGCGGCGATGGACTCGAGGTCGACGTTGTCGACCTGCGCCTCGTAGGCGGCGATGGCCTCCCCGGGCACCTCGACGCCGAGGTCGCGCTGCGCGCGCAGCACCGCGATCCACAGGCGTCGCTCCAGGACGATCTTGTGCTCCGGGCTCCACAGCTCCGTCAGCTCGGGGGAGGCGTAGCGGGACGCCAGGACATTCGCGATCTGCTTCTTCTCAGCCATGTCCCCCATTATTGCCGACGCCCGCGCCCCACCCCCGTGGCGCACCCCGTGCGGTGGAGTGGGTGGTGGGGTGTGGATCCCGTGCGCCCTCCGCGTGGGAGCTGGTTCCCTCCGCCGACACGACAAGCGCGCCCCATGTGCCCCACCTGCACCACGACCGGTGCTCGCGGCCTCCCCTTTGGGTTTTTCTGGGCATTTTGTTGCGTTTTGTCCGAGGCCTCAAAATCTGACCTGCGAAAACGCCGAACCAGCCCGACAAACCTACCCAAAATGCCCACGAGCACCAGGCCAGAAGCCCACGCCCCACGCACACCGGGCCCTGGATCCCGCACCCACCACCCAAACCCCAAAAACCCACCCAACCCCCTCCCCACCCCACCTCTCCGGTTGCGCCACCCCACCCCGAGTGATTCAGCGCACTTATGGATCTCGGGGGAGAACTTCTCGTCATGCGCGCCCTGGGGAAGCGCGTCCGCAACCGCATCTACGCCGACCACCGCGCGGGCCGCATGATCCGCCTCGCGCCCGGCGTCTTCGTGGCCAAGAGCGAGTGGCGCGAGCTCAAACGAACCGCACGCGCGATGTTCCACGCCGCCGCGGCACAGATCTCGCTTCCCGGCAGCGTCATCACGGGGCAGACGGGCTCACTGATCAACGGCCTCCACCTGCACATTTCCGACCGCGACATCACCGTCGACGTCCTCCTCCCCCAAAACGCCCACGCCCGCCAACGCCCGGACATACGGCTCCTCGCCGCACCGGCCTCCGCCGGCGACATCGGCGGACAGGCCGGTCACCCCGAGATCGGCGAGCACCGGGTCCCGGTCCTCGACCCGACGCAGTGCGCACTCGACGCCGCGCGCCTCGACGGCTTCCTGCACGGCCTGGTCCCGCTGGAACACGCACTGCACCTCGGACTCGCGGGCCCGGAGTCCATCCGCACGGCCCTCGGCCGGCGCCTGCTCACGCGCGGCATCGCACGCGCGACGCGTGGCCGCCCTCGCGGGCCCGTGGAGCGAGTCCCCGCAGGAGCGAGGTTGCGTGTCCAGCTTCGTGAGCTGGGACTTCGCCCTGTGCAGCAGGCTGAGATGTACGACGAATGCGGGGTGTCGCTCGGGCGCGCCGACTTCCTGTTTCCGCACTCCGGGTTGATCGTCGAGTACGAGGGCGCGGCGAAGACCGCGGGGGCGGCGGGTGCGCGACGGGCGTCCCATGAGCTGGAACGCGCCCGACTCCTGACGAACGCGGGACTGACGCTGCGCCACGTGGACGCCGCGGCCTTCCGGCGGGGACAGACCTTCACCGAGATCGTGGATCTGCACCGGCGGTTGGCCGGGCGCGGGTTGGCGCTGGACCCGTCCCGGTGGTCGCTGCCGCCCAGCAGGGAGGAGTGGACGGCGGGGCTGCGGTACCGCTACGGGCGGGACCGGCACTTCACGCGGGTGCGCCCGGGTGACGACGGCCGCTTCTACGCCGACGTCCCGAAGCTCCCCTACGACCGCAGGCGGGACTACATGGATTCCTTCCCCGAGGAGTCCCCGGGTTATCAGCCGACGGTCGACGGGTCCGTGCCGGACCTCGGTCGCGGCCGCCGCCACGGATCGCGGGACCCCTGGTTCCCCGGCCCCTGACTCGGCAGACCCGACCTTCCGGACAGGTTGGCCCGGGCCTACACCAGCAGAGCCCAGTTGCCGGAACTTCCGGCCCGGCCCTGATCGGGTGACCGCGCCACACGCGCACCCCAGGCGCGCCCCGATCCCGCGGGCACGCCACACGCGCACCACCGGCACCAGGGTCGGTGTCCGACGGCATCCCCGTGGGCATTTTGGGTGGGTTTGTCCGCCGGCCTGAAATCTGACCTGCGGAAACGCGGAGGCGACCCGACAAACCTACGCAAAATGCCCACGGACCCGTCCCTCAGGAGCAGGACGGAGCACACGGGTCGGTCGGGGAGGCAGGACAGGGCCCGCGGCCCGATCGGGAGGACAGAAAGGCCCGGACCAGAGGAAACTGGCCCGGGCCCACCGGACAGAGAGGACAGGGAGCACCCGTCCGTCCCAGGTCAGACCAGGATCAGAGCGAGATGCGCCCCTCCAGGGCGGCCGCGCCGATGTCGTGGCGGTAGAACGAGCCCTTCAGCTCGATGCCCTCGAGCAGGGCGTAGGCACGCTCGCGGGCCTCGGCGAGGTCCGCGCCCTTGCCCACGACCGACAGCACCCGACCGCCGGCGGAGACGAACTCCGGCGCCGCAGAACCGACCCCAGAACCAGAACCAGCAGCAGCCGTCCCGGCGTGCAGCACGTACGCGTCCTCGGTGTCCTCGGGAAGCCCGCTGATCGCATCCCCCTTGCGCGGGCCGGCCGGGTACCCCTCGGCCGCGAGCACGACCGTGACCGCCGCGCCGTCCTCCCACTCCAGGGCCGGGTGCTCGGCGAGCGTCCCGCGCGCCACGGCATCCAGCAGCCCCGCCAGCGGGGTCTTGAGCAGCGAGAGCACCGCCTGGGTCTCCGGGTCACCGAAGCGGGCGTTGAACTCCACCACGGCCGGGCCCTCCGGACCCCACACCAGACCCGCGTAGAGCAGGCCGGAGTACGGCTCGCCGCGGCGCACCATCTCGGCGGCGACGGGTCGGCAGACCTCGTCGACGATGCGCTCCACACCGTCGGACGGCAGCCACGGCAGCGGGCAGTACGCGCCCATGCCGCCGGTGTTGGGTCCCTTGTCGTCGTCGTAGGCGCGCTTGTGGTCCTGCGCGGGCAGCAGCGGCACCACGGTCTCGCCGTCGACCAGGCAGAACAGGGAGACCTCGGGGCCGGTCAGGAAGGACTCGAAGAGCACGGGGTTGCCGGCGGCGAGCACCTCCTCGGCGTGCGCGCGGGCGACCGCACGATCGGGGGTGACCACCACACCCTTGCCGCCGGCGAGCCCGTCGTCCTTGACCACCCAGGTCGGCCCGAACTCGTCGAGCGCGGAATCGACCTCCGCCTCCGCGCCCGGGGCCAGCTGCCGGGCCCGCGCGGTGCGCACGCCCGCGGCCGCCATGACGTCCTTGGCGAAGGCCTTCGACCCCTCGAGCCGCGCCGCCTTCGCCGAGGGCCCGAAGACCGCGAAGCCCTCGGCACGCAGCTCATCGGCCACACCCGCCACGAGCGGCGCCTCCGGGCCGATGACCACCAGGTCCGCGGCGACCGAACGTGCCAGGGTGACGAGACCGCCTGCGTCGGTCACCGGGACGTCGTGAATCGTGGCGAGCCCGGCCATGCCGGCGTTGCCGGGGGCGACGTGGAGTTCGGGGCGGACGGGGTCCGCGGAAAGGCCCTTGAGCAGTGCGTGTTCGCGCGCGCCGGCGCCGATGACGAGGATTTTCATGACACTGAGTGTACGGCCCCGTAGGCTGAGGGCCATGAGTAGCGTGTTCACGAAGATCATCGAGGGCGACCTGCCGGGCCGCTTCGTCTACCGGGACGACCGCGCGGTCGCGTTCCTGAGCATTGAGCCGGTCGCCTACGGGCACGTGCTGGTGGTGCCGGTCGAGCAGGTCGACAAATGGACGGACATCGCCCCTGAGCTGTGGGCCCACCTCAACGACGTCGCCCAGACCGTCGGCCGCGCCGTCATCGAGGCGTTCGGCTCGGCGCGCGCGGGCTACCTGATCGCCGGTTTCGAGGTGCCCCACGCCCACATCCACGTCTTCCCGGCCGACGACATGTCCGGCTACGACCTCTCGGCCGCCATCCCCGCGGATAAGACGGACCCGGCCAAGATGGACGAGGCCGCCGAGAAGCTGCGCGCCGCCCTCGACACCGACTCTGAGGGTCGCCCGCGCTGAATCCCCTGCTGAGGCTGGTGCCCACCCGCGGGAGCGTGCCCGACCTGCCCGGGCCGGCCGTCTCGCGGGCCACCGGCGTGCGCCCGCTTCTGGTGCTGCACGGTTCGGTCGGCTCGCCGGGGAACTTCGGCCCGTTGCTTTCCTCGCTTGCCGACGTCGCGCAGCGCACCGTCTGCGCGCCCCCGTACGGCGGGCGCGGCACTGCGCCGCTGGGCGCGGCGCAGAACGAACTTCTTCCGGTGGCGCGGCGGTTGGCCGCGGGATCGCCCGACGGGTCCATCGACGTGGTGGGCCACTCGCTGGGCGGGCTGCACGGGCTGCTGCTGGCGGGCGCCGGGGTGCCGGTGCGCCGGCTGGTGGGGCTGGGGGCGTGTTTCAGGGGGCTGCCCGCGCACCTGGCCGACCCGTGGCTGCGCCGGGTGCCGGCCCGCGGGATCGTGCGGTTCTTCTCGGCGGGAGCGGCCGAGGTCATGACGGACCGGCCGGGCGAGGTGCCCGGGCTTAAGGGGCCGCTGGGCGCGGTCTTTGACGGGGGTTTGAGCGTCGTCTCGGTCGTCTCGGACGCCGATCGCGTGGTTCCCGAGGCCTCCTCGGACCTGCGGGGGTTGGCCGGGGTGCCGGAGGGGCCTTGCGCGGCTCCCGGCGCGGAGCCTGGCCCGGCAGCCGCCGCGGGCTCGGCGCTCGCCTTCCGCCTCGTGCGCGTGCACGGGGTGCGCCACGAGAACCTCCCGCAGCTGGTCGACGAGGTCCTCGCCGCGCTGCAGTGACTTACTGCGCTGCCGCCCCGGGCCCGCAGCGCCACACAGGCGCGCCCCCGCCGCAGGCCAAGGCCCGGGCGAGCCCTACTCCGGCAGCCGCGCCAGCCGGATCGTGAACACGGAGCCCACGCCCTGCTCGGACTCCACCGAGATGGAGCCGCCGTGCTTCTCCACCAGCGACTTGGTGATCGCCAGACCCAGCCCCGAGCCGCCCGAGGCCCGCGAGCGCGAGGTGTCCGCACGGTAGAAGCGCTCGAAGATGTGCGCGGCGTCCTCGGCCGACATGCCGCGGCCGTCGTCGGCGACCTGCACCAGCAGGTGATCGGGCCCGTCCTCGCGCAGCCGCAGGGTGACCTCGGCGGCGTCGCCGCCGTGGCGCAGCCCGTTGGTCACCAGGTTGAGCAGGCACTGGTGCAGGCGGTCCTTGTCGCCCTCGACCATGGGCACCTCGTCGACACGGTTGTCCACGCCGATGCGCCGCTCGGGGAACGCCGCCCGCGCGGAGCCGGCGACCGACAGGCACAACTCGAGCATGTCGACGGGCTTCATCTCGAGCTTCTGACCCTCGGCGCGCGTGAGCGCGAGCAGGTCCTCGACGAGCAGGCTCATGCGCTTGGACTCCTCGTCGATCTTGCCGAGCACCATGTCCACGTCGCCGACCGCGCCGCTGCGGTAGAGCTCGGCGTAGCCGCGCACGCTGGTCAGCGGGGTGCGCAGCTCGTGGGAGGCGTCGCCGACGAAGCGGCGCATCTGCTCCTCCTTGGCCTGCGACTCGCGGATCGAGGCCTGCAGGCGCTCCAGCATCGTGTTCAGCGATCGGGCCAGCTGGCCGACCTCGGTGTCGGTGTTCCACTTCGGCAGGCGCCGGTCGTGGTCGCCGGCGGCGATGGCGTTGGCGGTCTCCTTGACCTCACTGAGCGGGCGCAGGGCGCGCGTGGTCATCACGTAGCCCAGCCCGCCCATCATGGCGAGCGCGACGAGGCTGATCAGGCCCTGGATGTTGTTCAGGTTGGCCATGATCGAGTCCTCGGAGGCCAGCGACTTCGCCACGACCGTCGTCACGCCCTGCTGACTGTCGGTGATGGTGCGCCAGCGCACCTGGTCGCCGGTGTCGGGGTCGCTGCCGACGGTCTGGATGCCCACGCCGAGGCGCACCTGCCCCAGGTCGGGCCCGCCGCCGGCCTCGTTGTAGGTGACCATCGAGCCGTCCTGGAAGATCTTGATCACCACGTACTCGCTGGGCGGGCGCGCCCCGGCGCCGCCGGCGTGGAAGATCTCGGCGTTGTTGGCCCAGCCGCCGAGCGAGTCGTGCAGCTCCTCGTCGACGCGCCCGTAGACGGCGTCGCGCATGATCTGCGAGACCGCGATCGACGAGCCGAACAGCCCCGCCCCCGAGATCAGGATGATCAGCGTCAGGATCAGGAAACGCAGCGAGACGCTCGTGCTCAGCGCGGCGATCGGCCCGCGCCACGTGCGCCGCCGCCCGTACCGCGCCCTCTTCCGTTGCTTGCCGACGCCCCGTCGGCCCCACCGGTTGCCCCTCCGTGCGGTGTCCGGTTCCCCGGCGCCTGGGGCGCCGGTGGCGTCGGTGGCGTCAGTGGTGCCAGCGCCGGCCGTGGCCGACCAGGCGGTCGCGCCCGCGGAGCCCTGCCCGCCGGCGGAACCCGGGGCGCCGGCCTGCGGGCCGTGCGCCGCGTCCGTGGAGCCGGTCTGCGGGCCGTCCGTGGAGCCGGGCCCGCCTGTCGGGGCGGCCGGGGCGGCCCAGGCGCCGGCTGTGCCGGCGCTTTCGGGCACGCCGGAACCCGCGTCGGCGCTGGACGCCGCAGATGCGGCGCTCGCGGCGTCTGCGCGGGCGTCGGAAATCTGGCGCTTGGCGCGGTCGTCACCGTGCATACGTGGGCTCGCTCCGTCCCTACTCTCGATTCACCCGCGTGGTGCGCGGGCGCTGGCCCCCCGTCCCGGCGGCGCCGGGCGGGGTGTGGGTCAGGAGCGCGGGCGGCGCAGCACGTAGCCGACGCCGCGCACGGTGTGGATCAACGGCTGATCGCCCGTGTCGACCTTGCGGCGCAGGTAGGAGATGTAGGACTCGACGACGTTGCCGTCGCCGCCGAAGTCGTAGTGCCAGACGTTGTCGAGGATCTTTGACTTGCTGAGCACGACCTCCGCGTTGAGCATCAGGTAGCGCAGCAGGTTGAACTCGGTCGGCGAGAGCTCGACGATCTCGCCGGCCTTGGTGACCTCGTGGGTGTCGTCGTTGAGGGTGAGGTCCGCGTAGGTGACGGTCGCGTCGTCGCGGCCGCCGTCCTGGGCCGCGCCGCGGCGGAGGATCACGCGCAGGCGGGTGATGACCTCCTCCAGGGAGAACGGCTTGGTGACGTAATCGTCAGCGCCGATGGTCAGGCCGTGGATGCGGCTCTCGACGGCGTCCTTGGCGGTCAGGAAGAGCACCGGGCCCTCCATGCCGGCCTCGCGGAGCTTCGGCAGGAGCTCGAAGCCGTCCATGTCCGGCATCATCACGTCAAGGATGAAGGCGTCCGGGTGGAAGTCCTTGGCGACCTCGAGGGCCTCGTTACCGTTGCCCGCGGAGCGGACGTCGAAGCCCTGGAACTTCAGGCCGACGGTCAGCAGCTCGACGATGTTGGGCTCGTCGTCGACGACGAGGACCTTGATCTGGTTGGTGTCATTGATGTTGTCCATGGATCCTGCTCAATCTCTCTGCTCGGTCCGGCGGGGCTGGTTGCCGACGTCTGGGCCCGGTTGCCGGTGTTTCGTGGCCGGTCGGTCTCGGGTTGTCTGCCCGGTGTCGGGAGGCCATCCGGTTCCGGTTGGCCATCCGGTGCCGGGTGGTCGGCCGACCGATCCGTGTGCCCGGTGGGCCCGTGCCGGCGGCGCGATACCTTCCGCCGATTCACTGACATCCATTAGACACGTGCGTCATCGGTCGTGCCTGAACGGTTCCTGAATGTTTTCTGTACGTAGCGAATGGCGTTCATGCAGGTCATGGCGATTTAAGGGGGTGTGGGATCGGCGTACAGGGAGGCGCAATTAGGGCGAATTTCACAGCCCCCGGAGCACGTTACCGGGAACATGGGCGGAGCTGGCGCGCAGGAGCTCAGAGCACGAGGATCCGGGGTGTGGGATCCGGGGTGTGGGGCTCGGGGCGTGCCGGCCGCGGATCTGGAGCGCCGGCCGGGTTTTTGTGTCGTCCCGGCCGGGTTTTTGTGTCATCCCGGCCGGGGTTCCGGCGTGCCGACCGACTTTTTGTGTTATCGCAGGACGGAGCCTTCACCGTGACCTGGGAAAACGTCGGTCGTTGAATTCCCCCATGACACATTTTCCCGGTATCACGTCCCCCGGCATCACGACTACCCGGTATCTCAGGCCCGGCGCCCCTCCCGTGCAAGGCCCCGGGGCCCCGAGCAAGGTCTCCGGGACCCCGCGCAAGGTCTCCGGGACCCCCTGCAAGGCCCCGGTACCCCCTGCAAGGCCCCGGGACCCCCTGCAAGGCCCCGGCACCCCCCCTGCAAGGCCCCGGCACCCCGAACAGGGTCTCCGGCACCCCGACCTCACAAGCTCAGCGCCACTGAACCCGATCGAGGTCGACCTCCTCGGCGACGGCGCGGGCCTCCACGATGTCGCGCAGGTATTCGCGGTAGCGGGCCCCGCCCCGGGACACAGCCTCATCAGCGGGCGAGTCGCCGGAGCGCGCAGCCTCATCAGAACCCACCGCCGCATCGGAACCCACCGCCACATCAGAACCGGCGGGATCCGTGGCAGCGTCGCCGTACGCGGGCGCGAAGCGGTCGTCGCTGAGGTACATCCGGGCCAGGATCACCTGCTTCTCGGGGCTCGCCGGGTAGTAGCGGTCGATGGAGGCGCGGTGGCGCAGCACCAGGTCATCGGCCTCGGCGCTGCCCGGCTCGACGCCACGGTCGCAGGCGTCGACCAGCGCGTCCCGGAAGGAGTCCATCTCCGCCTTCGCGTCCTCCCCGTCCGAGCGGCTCATCTTCTGCTGACGGCGTTCAGACTCCGCCCACTCCGGGGTGTCGCCCCAGCGTTGCCGCGCCTCGTCCTGCCACTGCGGCCAGTCCTTGCCGAACAGCTCGACCTTCTCCTCGATCGTCATGCGCTCGTCGTCCTTCATGTCATTCTCCTCCTCCAGCAGCCGGTCGACCGCCGCGATCATCCTGGTCAGGTGCGCCGCACGCTCGAGGAGCACGCCGCGCTGCCTGCGTAGCTGAGCGACCCGGGAGTCCCGCGCCTGCTCGTCCAGCAGGTCGGCGATCTCCCCGAGGGACAACCCCGCGCTCCGGTAGGCCAGGATCGTCAGCGCACGCTCGATGTCCGTCTCGGTGTAGAGGCGGTAATCGGCACTGGTTCGCCACGCGGGCTGCAACAGCCCGATCTCGTCCCAGTGCCGCAGCGTGCGGGTGCTCACGCCGAGCAGTCCGGCGGTCTCACCGATCGTCCGGTCTCCACCGTCGCGCGGGGTCATGTCCGTTTCGCTCATGCCGATCAGTCTGCTGGTTAACGCCGCGTCAAGGTCAACCCGGGCAGACGAAAACCCCGGTCAGGAACCCTTTCGGGAACCTGACCGGGAAACCGGCCGGACTATCCGGCCCTGCGACCGGGCCGTCCGACCCTACGACGAAGATCAGCCGGCCCTGCGACCAGGAACAGCCGGGCCGGAGCCCTCTCGGAGGCACCGACCACGGCCCGGAAACCCAGAGCCCGGGAAACCCGGAGCCCTGGAACCCGGGAACCCCAGCTCCTAGAACTGCGCGGTCGACTTCGGGATGTTGCGCAGGTTGGAACGCGCCATGTTGATCATGGAGCCGACGCCGCCGCCCATGACGGTGCGGGTCGCGGCCTTGGAGAAGCCCATCAGCATCTCCCAGGTGATGCTCGGCGGGATGGACAGCGCGTTCGGGTCGGTGACGATGTCCACCAGGACCGGGCCTCGGTAGTCGAGCGCCTCCTGGATGCCCTCGCGCAGCTTCTTCGGGTCCTCGATGCGGATGGCCTTGATGCCGGCGGCCTCCGCGATCTTGGCGTAGTTGACGTGCTCGTGGTCGGTCTCGTACTCCGGCATGCCCTGGACCAGCATCTCCAGCTTGACCATGCCGAGCGAGGAGTTGTTGAAGGTGAAGATCTTCACCGGCAGGTCGTGCAGCTTGACGGTGAGCAGCTCGCCCATGAGCATGCCCAGGCCGCCGTCGCCGGACATGCTGATGACCTGGCGGTTGCGGTCCTGCGCCTGGGCGCCGATGGCCTGCGGCAGGGCGTTGGCCATGGTGCCGTGGCGGTAGGAGCCCATGTCGATGCGCTTGCCGTTCGGGGTCAGGTAGCGCGCGGCCCACACGTTGCACATGCCGGTGTCGACGGTGAAGATCGCGTCGTCGGCGGCGAGCTCGTCGAGGATGTCGGCGGCGTACTCCGGGTGGATCGGCACGTGCTTGTCCACGTTCTTGGAGTAGGCGTCGACGACGCTCTCGAGCAGCTTGGCGTGCTTATTGAGCTGGCGGTCGAGGAAGGAGCGGTCCTTCTTCTCCTCGATCGAGGGCAGGATGTTCTCGATCACGGCGCCGGCGTCACCGACGACGGGGTGGCGCACGGTGGTGCGGTGGCCGATCTTGGCGCCGTCGACGTCGATCTGCGCGACGTTCTTCGAGGGCAGGAAGTCGTTGTACGGGAAGTCGGTGCCGATGAGGATCAGCAGGTCGGCCTCCTGGCAGGCGTCGTAGCAGGCGCCGTAGCCGAGCAGGCCGGACATGCCGACGTCGAAGGGGTTGTCGTACTGGATGAAGTGCTTGCCGCCGAAAGCGTGGCCGATCGGGGCCTTGATCTTCTCGGCGAGCTCGAGGACCTGCTCGCGGGCGTTGGCGATGCCGGCGCCGACGAAGAGCGTGACCGACTTGGCCTTGTTGATCGCGGCGACCAGGTCCGCGGCCTCGGCCGGGTCCGGGTAGGCGATCGGGCGGGCGGTGGAGAACGTGGAGTCCAGGAAGCGGGAGTCCTCGACCTCCTGGGTGGCCACGTCACCGGGCACGACCAGCACGGACACGCCCTTGCCGGAGAGGGTGGACTGGATGGCGTGGTGGGTGATCACGGCACCCTGCTCGCCGGAGTTGACCATCTCGCAGTAGCCGGAGCACTCCTGGAAGATCTGCTCGGGGTGGGTCTCCTGGAAGAACTCCGAGCCGATCTGGCGCGACGGGATGTGGCTGGCGATGGCCAGGACCTTGGCGCCGTTGCGGTTGGCGTCGTAAAGGCCCTGGATGAGGTGGGTGTTGCCGGGGCCGCAGGAGGCGGCGCACACGGCGAGCTCACCGGTGACGACGGACTCGGCGCCGGCGGCGAAGGCGCCGGCCTCCTCGTTGCGCACGTGGATCCACTCGATGTCGGAGTCGCGCACGGCGTCGACGATCGGGTTGAGGGAGTCGCCGACGACGCCGTAGATACGGCGCACCCCCAGCTTCTCCAGGGTCTTGACCAGTGCTTCAGCGTACGTGAGTGCCACTGTGGTGAATGCTCCTCTTGACTATCGCTGTCTTCTTTTTAAGTTGCACAGGCTATCGCCTATGGAGACAGCCTACGTCCAAGGGACAACAAAGAGGACACCAATGATGTGTGAGATCTCACGTTCCGCCGGTTGAACGTGTGCTCCGGCTCAACCGGAGCCAGGTTCCGCTTGCCGACGTCGCGCCCCACCGCCGCTTGCCGACGTCCCGCACCGTGCCCGGCGCGCGGGCGCGCGCGCTGTGGCATGGCCTCGCCACTCGGTGACCTGGTCGTGCTCGTCGCCGCGCGGGCGCGCGCGCTGTGGCATGGCTAGTGCCCCCGGTCCCACCGCCACCGTGCCTGGCGCGCGGGCGCGCGCGGGCGCGCCCGACACACGACAAAGACCGCGGAACGGGAAGGTTCCGCGGACGAGCGGCCGGCGGGTGCGTCGGCCGGGAGCGGTGCCCCGCCCCCGGCTACGGAGCAGGAGGCCGGAGGGGTCCGCCCGCCCCCGGGCTACGGGACGGGCCGACCGGCTCTACTTCGCCAGGGCGCCCATCGGGTCCCAGGCGGGCAGCACCGTGGGCTCCTCGTCGCGGGCGGCGAGCAGCTCCTCGGGCAGGTAGCGCGGGGGCACGGCGATCTCGAAGACGTAGGGGGCGAACCAGTTGTCGGCCATGGTCCAGAAGCCCTTGTCGGCTTTCTCGTCGCCCCAGGAGTTCTCCACGCGCCAGCGACGCGGCGCGATCTCCTCGGCGGTGGCCGGCAGGTCGGCGGAGCTTGAGACGTTCTCGTCGGGCAGGTCGACGCCGGTGAAGACCATCGCGTGCTCCATGAGCGACTCGCCGGTGCGCAGGCGGTCGGCCTTGTCCATCTCCATCTGCCCGGCGTCCAGGCCGTAGAAGCCGGCGCGGTCGTAGAGGTCGCTGGCCCAGTAGCCCTTCTCCCGGTCGGTGAAGGCGGTGGTCTGGCAGCCGAACCACACCGGGTGGCCGTCGACCACGGAGGCGATCGCGGCGCGCTTGAGCACGTCGATCTCCGCGTTCAGGTAAGTCACCTTCGGCGCGCCGACGACGTTGCCCAGCCGGTCGACGGTGTAGGCGTGGTTGTACTCGTTGCGCGGGTCGTTGACCACGCAGACGTAGTCGCCCAGGTCCTCCGGCAGGTAGGTCCTGCCGAACTCCTGCGGGGTGAACTCGCCGTCGCGGTGGAAGCCGCCGTCCTTGTCGCGGTACTGCCACACGAAGGACTCCGGCGGCACGCCCAAGTGCACGGTGAGCACGCGGTGCACGGCGCGCAACGTCTCCTCGCGCGCGGCGACCACCGCGGCGTCGTCACGCGAGGCGCCGGACTCGGGCGCACCGGCGGCGGCACGCACGCGCAGCGCACCGCGGCGCAGCACGGTGTGCAGGTCGCGGTTGAGGCTGGCGGTGTGCTCGGAGGACCAGGTCTCCGGCATGGCGTACTTCGGCACGACGCCATACTTCTCGATGACCGCGACGAACATGTTCCACTGCCCGCCGTCCTCGACGGGCTGGGAGAGCAGGCGCTGGACGGTGCGGTCGTCGAGCTCGCGGTCGGCGAGCTGGTCCATGGCGACGAGGAAGTGGTTGGCCTTCTCGAGCTTGTCGTAGAAGTGCACGAAACCCTGGGAGAACTGGAAGTCCTTGATGTTCTCCTTGCTCATCACGGCCGCACGCAGGGAGTTCAGGCCGGCGAAGATCCAGCAGCGCCCGGAGCGCTTCTGGTCGGCGACGGCCCAGTCGTCGACCTTGTGCGAGACCGAGGTGTCCAGCGCGGTGACGGCGCCGCGGTTGAGGGTGAGCTTGTCGACGTCCGTGACCGTCGCCGCGTTGGTGGCCACGCGCACCGCCGGCTCCGAGCCGACGGACTCGTTCCAGGTACGTACCTGGTCGACGGCGACGGCGCCGTCCGCGGGGGTGTTCTGGCCGGTGGTGCTCACTTTTCTGGGTCCTTTCGGGGTTTCGGGAGCGTTCCTGGAGATTTTCAGTGTCTCCCTCCCGTTCTACACCGGGCCGGTGGTGGTCTGGCCCGGGTGCGGCCGGTCCGCTACCGGTCCGCGGCCGGTCGGGCGGGATTTTCCGGCCCGGACACGGCCCGGCGGGTGCGGTTTTACCGACCCAGGGTCGGTAAGCGATTTCGGCCGATCCACTGACCTGCGGCGATGCGGGGCCGATTTCGGGATTACCGGGCCGGGGTCGGTAAACGCGGACACCGTGGGGCACACACGGACACCATGGGGCACACGCGGTCACCATGGGGCACACGCGGTCACGGTGGGGTCGCGCGGCCGCGGCGGGGCCGGGAAGGGCACATAGACTGGCCCGCCGGGCCCGCGGACGGATGGAAACCCGGGAACCGGCGACCCCGAAGACCGACGAACCGATGGACGGCAGACCGGGAGACCGGAAGAACAGGAGCACCTCGTGGACCAAGATCCGCAGGCCGGACAGGCCAGCCAGGAAGACCAAGCCCGGCAGCCAGGCCAGGCAGACCACGCCCGACAGCCAGGCCAGGCCGGGCGCACCGACGCCGAACCGCTGACCCTCGTCTGGCTCCACGACGACCTCCGCCTCGCCGACAACCCCGCTCTGACCTGGGCCGCCGCCCGCGGCGCGGTCATCGTCGTCCACGTCGACGAACCCGAGTCCGCGACCGGCGTGCGCGAGCCCGGCGAGGCCGCGGTGTGGTGGCTGGACCAGAGCCTCGGCAAGCTGGAGCGGCGCCTCGCCGCCCACCGCGTGCCGCTCATCCGGGCCCGCGGCGACGCCGCCACGCTCCTCCCCCGGCTGGCCCGGGTCACTGGTGCCGGCGCCACGACCTGGCAGCACCGCCACCACACCCCGCTGGCCGAGCACGACGCCACAGTCGCCGACGCCCTGCGCGCCGCGGGCCTCACGGTCACCGAGCACCCCGGCCACCTGCTGACCGAACCGGCCGACGTGACCACCAGGCAGGGCGGCGCCTACCGCGTCTTCACCCCGTTCTCCCACCGCGCCGGCGAACTGATCGACACCCCCGGCGCGCTCGGCGCGCCGCTGCCCGAGCCCGCGCTGCAGGGACCCGGAACGGACATTGCCGACGCCGCGCGGCGCGACGTCGGCAATCGAGGGGACGTGGCGCGGCCACGCGACGTCTCCCTGGAACGCCACAACGCGCCAGGTGAGCAGGCCGCGCGGGCGCGACTGGACGAGTTCCTGCGCAAGCTCGTCGAGGGGCCCGGCTACGAGGAGGGCCACGACTTCCCGGCCGTGGACGCGACGAGCGGGCTCTCGGCGCACCTGCGGTTCGGGGAGGTCAGCCCACGGGAGGTGTGGGTGACGGCCGCGGAGCTCGCCGACCGGGAGCCCAAGGCCGCCGGCGACGCGCACGCGTTTCTGCGGCAGCTGCTGTGGCGCGACTTCGCGTGGCACCGGCTGCACCACCACCCGGACATCGCGTGGGCGAACATGCGCTCCCGCTTCGACGACTTCGGCTGGGAGTACTTCCCCGCCGACGGGCCGGCCGAGCACCGCGAGGACCTGGAGAGATGGCAGACCGGGCGCACCGGGATCCCGCTGGTGGACGCCGGGATGCGCGAGCTGGCCGAGACGGGGCGGATGCACAACCGGGTGCGGATGGTCGTCGGCAGTCTGCTGACCAAGAACCTCGGGATCCACTGGCGCCACGGCGAGGAGTGGTTCTGGGAGCGGCTCGTCGACGCCGACCACGCGGCCAACCCGTTCAACTGGCAGTGGGTCGCCGGGTGCGGGGACGACGCCGCGCCGTACTTCCGGATCTTCAACCCCGTCACGCAGGCCGAACGCTTCGACCCGGACGGGGAATACGTGGCGCGGTGGGTGCCGGAGCTGGGCACCGACGCCTACCCGGAGCCGATGCTGGACCTGAAGGCCTCGCGACGCCGCGCGCTGGCGGCCTACGAGCGCATCAAGGACCGGTGACCGGCCAAAACAGAGCTGGAGACGGGACTTGAACCCGCAACCTACGGTTTACAAGACCGTTGCGCTACCAATTGCGCCACTCCAGCGGACCACCCGCCGCGATGAAGCGGACGGGCGACGCAGAAAGCCTACCTTGTGGACTTCTTCGCGCACCACGTCCCCCGGCGCTAGAGTACGGGGCGTCGCCTGCGGGCGGCACGTCGCCGCCGCGTTCGACCACGCGGCGCGCCCCGTTGGTAGACGTTGGTAGAAAGGCCCGCTCACCGCCGTGTCCAGTCTCTTCGCGCGCCTGCGCAGCTGGAGCAAGCGGCCCGTGTCCCTCGCGACCGTCGACGTCGCGCACACCGCGCCGCCCTCCCCGTTCGCCCCGATCGACCTGACCGACCGCGCGCAGGTCGCCGCCGTGATGGACATCGCCGCACGCATCGGCGACATCCTGCTCAGCTCCGGGACGTCCAACGCGGACACCAAGGTGCAGATGCGCGCGGTGACCTCGGCCTACGGCCTGTACTGGTGCCACAGCGACATCACGATGAACAACATCACGATCTTCGCGCAGATCGGCACCGTACAGAAGCAGCCCGTCACCGTCTTCCGCGTCGTGCACGCGCTGACCACCGACTTCTCCAAGCTCTCCGCCGTCGACCGGCTCATCCGCTCGATCCAGGACGGCACCACCCCGCCCGAGGCCGCCGAGAAGGCCCTCGACGAGCTCGAACCCAAGCGCGGCGTCTACGGCCCGCTGACCGCCGTCTTCGGCTGGGGACTGCTCGGCGGTGCGGTCGCGATCATGCTCGGCGGCTCCTGGCTCGTCGGCCTGATCGCCTTCATCACCTCGATGCTGATCATGGGCGTGGGCAAGCTGCTCAACTGGTACGGGCTGCCCTACTTCTTCCAGTGCGTCGCCGGCGGCGTCATCGCCACCATCCCGGCCGCCGTCGTCTGGGCGCTGGTGGAGAACCACGCCGCGGAGATGAGACCGAGCCAGATCGTGGCCTCGGGGATCATCGTCCTGCTGGCCGGCCTGACACTCGTCCAGTCGATCCAGGACGCCATCACCGGCGCACCCGTGACCGCCGGCGCGCACTTCTTCGAGACCCTGCTGTTCACCGGCGCGATCATCGCCGGCGTCGGCATCGGCCTGCAGCTGGCGGACCTGGTCGGCGTGGACCTGCCGCCGCTGGAGTCCGCGGCCACCCGCAACCCGCAGACCTTCCCCGTCCGCGTGATCGCCGCGGCGCTGACCGTCATGGGCTTCGCCATCGGCTCCTACGCCGAGTGGTCCGCCGTGGCGCTCTCGGGCCTGGTCGGCGCGTTCGGTGCCGCGATGTACCACGGCATGGTCATGTTCCTCGGCATCGGCGACGTGACCGCCTCCTCCCTGGCCGCCGTCGCCATCGGCCTGACCGGCGGCCTGCTGGCCCGCCGCTTCCGCGTGCCCCCGCTGATCTCCGCGATCGCCGGCATCACCCCGCTGCTGCCGGGCCTGGCGGTCTACCGCGGCATGTACGCGGCGATGTCGGACCAGATGCTGCTCGGCTTCACCAACATCGTGCGCGCCCTGGCCATCGCCTGCGGCCTGGCCGCCGGTCTGGTCCTCGGCGAGTGGATCGCCCGCCGCATCCGCCGCCCGCACGTCTTCCGCCCCTACCGCGCCCTGCGCCGCGCCGGCCGCGTCACCTTCGCCCAGGCCAAGCGCGCCGCCGCCCGCCGCGACGCCCGCATCGCCGCCGAAGCCCGCGCCGTGCGCCCCCGCCAGC
>NZ_JASPJZ010000012.1:0-72504 GCF_030232385.1 Corynebacterium sp. MSK006 | reverse complement strand
CCGCCTGCGCCGCGCACTCGGCGCCGCCGTGGCCGCCGTGCTCGCGCTCGCGCTCACCGCCTGCCTGAGCACCGACCCGACCTCCACCGAGGCCACCGCCGGCCGCGGCGGGGACGAAACGATCGTCATCGGCAGCGCGAACTTCCCCGAGTCCGACATCCTCGGCCACATCTACGCCGAGGCGCTCGAGGAGGCCGGCTTTGACGCCGAGGTCTCCTCGGGCATCGGCTCGCGCGAGGTCTACACCTCCGCGCTGGAGTCCGGAGACGTCGACGTCTTCCCCGAGTACCTCGGCGCTCTGGCCGTCTACTACGGCGTCGACGTCGCCCCGGGAACCGGGACCGAGGAGCTGGCCGGGCAGGCCGCCGCGGCGCTGCCTGCCGGCCTGGCGATCGCGCGGCCCGCCCCGGGCGAGAACGCCGACTCCTTCCGGGTGCTGCCCGGGACCGCACGGGAGCACGGACTGCACACGCTCGCCGACCTGGCCAAGCTGGACCGGGTGCGCTGGGCGGCGAACCCGGAGATCACCGGGCGCTCCTTCAACGCCGAGGGCATGGAGCGCGTCTACGGGGTACCGGCCGACTCGATCGAGTACCGGCTGATCTCCGACTCCGGCGGACCGCTGACCGTGACCGCCCTGCGCGACGGGCAGGTCGACGTGGCCAACATCTTCACCACCTCACCGGCCTTGGACTCCGACGGCGACGAGGTCGACACGGTCACCCTCGAGGACCCGGAGGGCCTGGTCAACCCGGAGAACGTCACCCCGCTCTACCGCGCCGACGCGCTGCCGGAAAAGGCCGTGTCCGTGCTCGACCGGGTCAGTGCGGCGCTGACGACCGAGCGGCTGCGCGAGTTCAACCTGCGTAACGTCGGGGACGAGCGGGCCGAGCCCGCCGAGATCGCACGCGACTTCGTCGAGAGCCTCTAGGCCCCGGGCCTCCCGGGCCGCCGGGGTCTCCCCGGGCCGCGCCGGTCCCCCGCACCACGACCCCCGCCCCGCCGTCGCGGGGCCGGCGAAAGGAGCACCCCATGAACGCCCTCGACATCCTGCGCGAGTTCTCCTCGCGCCCGCGCCTGGCCGCCCACGCCCTGCCCGACCTCGACGCCGAACAGCTCAACGCGCACCCGGCCGGCCACCCCAACTCGATCGCCTGGCTGCTCTGGCACGCCGCCCGCGAGATCGACGTCCAGCTCGCCGAGCTGACCGGGAAGGACCAGGTCTGGTCGGCGCAGGGCTTCGACACCCGCTTCGGGCTGCCGGACTCGGACGACGACTTCGGCCTCGGCCACACCCCCGAGCAGGCCCGGAAGATCCACGTCGAGGACCAGGGCCTGCTCGTGGCCTACCTCGACGCCGTCTGCGCCGCCCTCGACGCCTACACCGAGGGGCTTGCCGAGGACGACCTCGACGAGGTCATCGACCACCGCTGGGACCCGCCGGTCACCCGCGGGGTGCGGCTGGTCTCGCTCGTCGACGACGCCATCCAGCACGTCGGCCAGGCCTACCACGTCGCCGGGGCGCTCTCCGATACCCCCGTGGGTCCGGCCTAGAAGCTCGCCAGCCAGTTGCGCAGCAGCGCGGCGCCCGCGTCCCCGGACTTCTCCGGGTGGAACTGGGTCGCCCACAGCGGGCCGTTCTCGACGGCCGCGACGAAGCGTTCGCCGCCGTGGCTGGCCCAGTGCACCTTCGGCACCTCGGTCAGCCCGTCGGTGACCAGCTCCCAGTCGCGCACGCCGTAGGAGTGCACGAAGTAGAAGCGCTCGTCGGCCACGCCGGCGAACATCTCGGAGCCCTCGGCCACCTCGACGGTGTTCCAGCCCATGTGCGGCAGGATCGCGCTGTGCAGCTTCTCGACGGTGCCCGGCCACTGCCCGCAGCCCCTGGCGTGCTCGCCGTGCTCCTCGCCGTAGTCGAACATGACCTGCAGGCCCACGCAGATGCCCAGCACCGGGCGGCCGCCGGCGAGGCGCTGGCCGATCACGCGCGGACCGTGCACGGCGTTGAGGCCGTCCATGCACGCGGAGAAGGCGCCCACCCCGGGCACCACCAGCCCGTCGGCCTTGACGGCCAACTTCGGGTCGGAGGTGACGGTCACCTCGGCCCCGGCGCGCTCGAGGGCGCGCTCGGCGGAGCGGAGGTTGCCCGCCCCGTAGTCGAGGAGCACCACGCTCTTGCGGTGCGGCGCGTGCTGCCGGTCGGCGGTCTGGTTCTCGGGGCACTCCTGCATGCCCGGGATCTTAGTCGGCGCAGACTGCGGCCCGCCTGCACCCCCGTCTCCGGGGGTGACCTAGGATCTGGGGCGTGTCCACCGCAGATCACCCCGCATCCCCCGCCCCCGATGAGCCGAACGGCGCGCGCGGCCCGCACGTCGACCTCGCCCCGGCGCGCCGCGCCCGCCTGAACCGGCGCGTGCGCCTGATCGTGGCGGTCACGATCTCCTACAACGTCATCGAGGCGCTGATCTCCCTGGCCGCCGGCGCCGGGGCGTCCTCCGGGGCGCTGATCGCCTTCGGCCTGGACTCGGTCATCGAGGTCGCCTCCGCCGTCGCGGTGGCCTGGCAGTTCTCCGCGCGGAACCCCGAGGCCCGCGAGAAGGTCACGGTCCGCGCGGTGGCCGTCGCCTTCTTCGCGCTGGCGGCCTACGTCACCGTCGACTCGGTGCTGACGCTCTCCGGCGGGGCCGCCCCCGAGCACAGCCGGCTGGGCATCGCGATCACGGTGGCCAGCATCCTGCTCATGCCCGCGCTGGCCTTTGTCGAGTTCCGCACCGGCCGCGAACTGGGCTCCGCCAGCGTCATGGCCGATTCGCGCCAGCTGCTGCTGTGCCTCTACCTGTCGGTGACGGTGCTGGTGGGCCTCCTGGCCAACGCGCTGCTCGGCTGGTGGTGGGCCGACCCGGTCGCCGCGCTCGTGGTCGCCGCGCTCGCCGTGCGCGAGGGCGTGGAGGCGTGGCGCGAGGGCGAGCTCGAGGCGCCCAACGCGCTGCTGGCCGATCTCGACGAGTAGCCCGCCTCAGCGCAGCGGGTCGAAGGGCTTAAGCACGGGGTCGACGCGCCCGGTGGCGATCTGCTCGGCGAGCAGCTTGCCGCTGACCGGCCCCAGCACCACGCCCCACATGCCGTGGCCGCCGGTGGTGTAGACGTTCGGCGCCTTCGTCGCGCCGATCAGCGGCAGCCCGTCCGGGGTCACCGGGCACGAGCCGACCCACTCGTCCTTCCGGTCGTCGAGGTCGACCCCGGTGAACATGGGGCGCACAGCCTCGACCACCGAGTCGATGCGCGCCGGCTGGAAGGCCTCGTCGGGCCCGCGAAACTCCATTGTCCCGGCGATGCGCAGCCGGCCCTGGTAGGGCGTGCACGCCACGCGCTGCTCGGGCAGATAGATCGGGTGCTCGACCGGGGTCTCGGTGGGCACCGAGAACGAGTAGCCGCGGCCGGCCTGGACCATGGTGCGCACGCCGAGGCGCCGGGCGAGCTCCGGCAGCCAGGCGCCGGCGGCCAGCACCACGGTGTCCGGGGTGCGGTACTCCCCGGTGGACAGCTCGAGCACGGGCTTGCGCGTCGAGTTGACCTCGGTGACCGCCACCCCGGTGGTCACCCGGCCGCCGCGGGCCCGCACGGACTCGGCGATGGCCTCGCAGAAGGGGCCGGGCTCGATGTAGCGCTGCCCGCCGATGCGGTAGACCGCACGAGCGGCCTCGGAGAGCACCGGGGCCAGGCCGAGCGCTGCGTCTCTGTCGATGTACTCGAAGGAGATCTCCTGGCCGTGGCGCACCGCGCCCTCGATCTCGCCGATGAAGCCGCCGGCTTCCTTCTCGTCGCGGAAGGCCGCGACGTAGTCGCCGGTGTGGGTCCGCGCCTCCACCCCACCGTCGACGAGCTCGTCGTAGGCGGCGAGCGCCAGCTTATCTGCCGGGGTGAGCGCGGCCATCGTCTCATCCCAGCCCGAGCGGGTGGCGTGCGCCATGAAGCGGGCGCAGAAGGCCCACAGCCTCGGGTCGATGCGCGGCGGGACGGCCAGCGCGGCGTTCGGGTCGAACAGCGCGGTCGGCCCGTAGCGCCACAGCGAGGGGTGCGCCAGCGGGATGGTCTTGCTCTTGCCCGGGGCCAGCCAGCCGGCGTTGCCCCAGGAGGAGCCGCCGACCACGCCGACCCTGTCGATGACCTCGACGTCGAAACCGTGATTCTGCAGGAACCAAGCGACGGACAGTCCCGTCATCCCGGCCCCGACGACTACCGCCTCGGGCATGGCCGCCGCTCCTTCTGCTTCCGGGGTTCAGATCCTGCCCGCAGGATAGGTGTCGGCGATCACTATGACAAGAGTTAGTTGCGGGCGTCTCCGTCCACGGCGTCGCCCTCGTTCTCCTCGCGCCCCTTCCAGCCGGGGCGCGGCGGGCGTCGGCGCAGCAGGGCGGCGACGTCCACGGGGGCGTCGGCCGCGCGGCGTCGTAAAGCACGCGCACCACGCACCGCCCGGCGCGCCACCGGCACCTGGCGCAGGCGCGCACGGGTGTTGGAGTGCTCGGCAATGCGGTGGCGGCCCAGCACGGCGTCGGCGAAGGTGAGCAGCAGACCGAGCGCGATGACGGCCGCGCCCATGGCGAAGGCGTTGGAGTAGGCCGCACCGGCGGCGACCATGCCGAAGATGACGGAGCCGACGCCGGTGCCGGAGTCGTAGGCGCCGTTCCAGATCGCGGAGGCGTCCGAGACCCGGGAGCGCGGCAGGCGCATGAACATCGTCAGCAGCGCCTCGTTCTGCACCACGCCGAAGCCGCCGCCGAAGCAGACCGCCGCGACCACGAGCCACCACACCGACCAGTCGGCGAACATGACCACGGCCATCAGCGCCACGCCGATGACGGCCAGGGCCTGGCCGGGGCGCATGGTGGAGCCGGGCATGCCGCGGCGATCCGCGATCACACCCGAAGCGTAGCGGAAGACCATCGAGGCGCCGCCGACGATGGAGAGCATGAAGCCGCCGATGACGGCGCCGGTGACCGGGTCGAGCTCCTTGACAGCGGCCGGCAGGAAGGTCGAGACCGCGCCGAAGGACATCGAGACGGTCATGATGGCCGCCGCCGGCACGGTGACCAGCTTCCAGGTGGGCACCTTCGGGCCGGATTCGTCGATGTGCTCGTAGGCCGACGGTTCGCTGTTCTCCTCGCCGCCGCCGGGGCGCACCGCGGGGATGGGCAGGCACAGCAGCGCCGCGCCGACGGCGATGACGGCGCCGACGATGTAGCTGGAGTTGTAGCCGAGACCGGCGTTGACCAGGGCCAGGCCCAGCGGCAGGCAGAGCATCTGGCTGACGCCGAGGAAGACGCCGAGCATGCCGGAGGCCTTGCCCAGGAAGCGCACGGGCACCAGCTCGGCGATCAGGGCGGACTCGGCGACGGTCAGCGCGCCGAAGCCGAAGCCGCGCAGGGCGGAGAAGCCCAGGGCGGGCCCGGCGGACATGCCGAGCATGTAGCCCAGGGCGGGCACGCCGAGCAGGAAGGCGGCCACGGCCATCACCGGGGTGTAGCCGAAGCGGCGCAGCAGCCGCGGGGTGAAGACCTGGGTGGCCACCGTGGTCAGGATGAACGCGCCGGTGGTCCAACCGGCCAGGGTCTCCGAGCCGCCGGAGTCGATCACCGCCAGCGGCACGACCGGCAGCAGGACGGACCAGCTGCCGAAGGCGCAGGCGACGGCGAGCAGTGTGGGTATGTAGCCGGGGCTCTTCCAGATGCTGTCGAGCTTCTCGATCTCAGCACGGGACAGAGCCTGCACAGCCACTTACCTCACTCCTCCGATCAACATCACCACCGCCGTCGCCACGGCCGCCGCCGCGACCAGGGCGCAGAAGACGGTGAGCTTCTTCGCGTCATTCTGGTAGGCCGAGATCGTCGCCCCGACCATGAGACCCGCCACGGCGAACATGAAGTAGATCGGCCAGGGGCTGGCCTGGCCGGCCTCCTCCGCCGCGGCGAGGACCGCCGACACTGTAGCAGTCGTGCCCACGGGTTACAGGGCCCCCTTGGTCGAGGGCACCCCGTGCACGCGCGGGTCGTGCTCGGTGGCCTCGCGCAGCGCACGGGCCACGGCCTTGTACTCCGCCTCCGTGATGTGGTGCGGGTCGCGGCCGTAGTGGCAGATCACGTGCAGGGTGATCCGCGAGTTCAGCGCCAGCGACTCGAAGAAGTGCCGGTTGATCACGGTGGCGTAGTGGCCGCCGATGACCTGGTGGACCATGTGCTCCGGCTCGCCGGTCATCACGAAGTAGGGCCGCCCGGAGAAGTCGACGACGGCCTCGACCAGCGTCTCGTCCATGGGCAGCTGGCGCTGGCCGAAGCGGCGGATGCCGGCCTTGTCGCCGACGGCCTCGGCCAGCACCTGGCCGAGCACGATGGCGGTGTCCTCCACGGTGTGGTGGGCGTCGATCTCGGCGTCGCCCTTCGCGGTGACCGTCAGGTCGAAGGCGCCGTGCGTGGCGAAGGCGGTGAGCATGTGGTCGAAGAACGGCAGGCCGGTGTCGATGTGGCTGACGCCGGTGCCGTCGAGGTCCAGCTCGACGGAGATGTCGGTCTCGCCGGTCGTCCGGCGCGCGGCGGCGGTGCGGTGTGCGGTCACTGTGCGGCTCCTTGTGCGTGGGGGTCGTCGTCATTGCCGACGCCGTGGTGGGCGAGGTCGGCGGCGACGGCCAGGAAGGTGTCGTTCTCCTCGGGCAGGCCGACCGTCACACGCAGGTGGCCGGTCGCGCCGACGTCGCGGATGAGCACCCCGCGCTCGAGGAAAGCCTCGAAGACGGCGTGCTGGTCTGCGAAGTCGCCGAAGAAGATGAAGTTCGACTCGCTGTCCTGGACGCGGTAGCCCAGCTCGGTCAACTTCGCCGCGACGCGGTCGCGCTCGGCGGAGAGCTTGGCCACGGTTTCCAGGGTCTCGTCGCTGTGGCGCAGCGCGACGAGCGCGGCGGCCTGCGAGAGCACCGAGAGGTGGTAGGGCAGGCGCACGAGCATGACGGCCTCGACGAAGGCGGGGGCGGCCACGAAGTAGCCGAGGCGCCCGCCGGCGAAGTCGAAGGCCTTGGACATGGTGCGCGAGACGACGAGCTTGGTCGGGTACTTCGCCAGCAGCGTGCACGACGAGGGGCTGTCGGAGAACTCCATGTAGGCCTCGTCGACGACGACGATGCCCGGCGCGGCGGCGATGATGCGCTCGACGACGTCGAGGTCGGTGGCCTCGCCGGTCGGGTTGTTCGGCGTCGTGACGAAGACGATGTCCGGGGCGTGCTCGGCGATGGCGGCCAGCGCCGCCTCGGCGTCGATGCGGAAGTCCGCCCCGCGGGGGCAGTCGATGAACTCGGTCTGCGTGCCGGAGGCCAGGATCGGGTGCATCGAGTAGCTCGGCTGGAAGCCCAGCACGCTGCGGCCCGGCCCGCCGAAGGCCTGCAGCAGCTGCTGGAGGACCTCGTTGGAGCCGTTGGCGGCCCAGACGTTGTCGCGGGTGACGGCAACGCCGGTCTGCCCGCTGACGTAGGCGGCCAGGGCGTCGCGCAGCTCGACGGCGTCGCGCTCCGGGTAGCGGTTGAGCGTGGCACCGAGGCGGGCGACCTCGGCGACGAGGTCGTCGACCAGGGCCTGCGACGGCGGGTAGGGGTTCTCGTTGGTGTTCAGCCGGACCGGCACGTCGAGCTGCGGGGCGCCGTAGGGGCTGTGGCCGCGCAGTTCCTCGCGCAGCGGCAGCGCCTCGAGGCCGACCTCGGCGGCGACGGTGCCGGGCAGGTGGCGGTTCGCGTTGTCGGTGCTCATCTACTTCTCCCCCTCCGCGTCGGCGGCGGCGCCGCGGGCGCGCACGGCCTCGCCGTGGGCGGGCAGGCGCTCGACGTCGGCCAGCGTCACGATGGTCCCGGCGATCTCGGCGAGCGCGTCGGCGCTGTACTCGATGAGGTTGACCGGGCGCAGGAAGGTGTGCGAGCTCAGCCCCGCGTTGAAGCGCGCGGTGCCGGAGGTCGGCAGCACGTGGTTGGAGCCGGCGGCGTAGTCGCCCAGCGGCACCGGCGAGTAGGGCCCGACGAAGATCGCGCCGGCGTGGCGCACGCGCTCGGCGACCTGGCGGGCGTCGCGGGTGTGCACCTCGAGGTGCTCGGCGGCGTAGGCGTCGGCCACGCGCACCCCGGCGTCGATGTCGTCGACGAGCACGATGCCGGACTGGGCGCCGGTGAGCGCCTCGGCGACGCGCTCGGAGTTGAGGGTGACCGTGTAGCGCTGCTCGATCTCGCGGTCGACGGCCTCGGCCAGCTCGCGGGAGTCGGTGATGAGCACGCTGGCGGCCATCGGGTCGTGCTCGGCCTGGCTGATCAGGTCGTAGGCGACGTAAACGGGGTCGGCCGAGTCGTCGGCGAGCACCGCGATCTCGGTGGGGCCGGCCTCGGCGTCCGTGCCGACCACGCCGCGCACCAGGCGCTTGGCGGCGGTGACGAAGATGTTTCCCGGGCCGGTGACCATGTCCACCGGCTCGAGGCCCGCCTCGTCGTCGCCGTAGGCCAGCATGGCCACGGCCTGCGCGCCACCGGTGGCCCACACCTCGTCGACGCCCAGCAGCGAGCAGGCGGCCAGCACCGTCGGGTTCGGCCAGCCGTCGTTGTCCACCTGGGGCGGGGAAGCCACCACCAGGGTGGACACGCCCGCCTCCTGGGCGGGGATGACGTTCATCAGCACGCTGGAGGGGTAGACGGCCTTGCCGCCGGGCACGTAGAGGCCCACCCGCTCGATCGGGTGGAAGACCTCGGTGACCTCCGCACCCTCGGCGAGCATGGTCGTGTGCGGGGCCGGCACCTGCTCGGCGTGCACCTTGCGGATGCGCTCGATGGCCTGCTCCAGCACGGCGCGCACGTTGTCCGGGAGAGCGGCCACCGCGGCGTCGACAATCTCACGCGGCACGCGCACGGAACCCGGGCGCACATGGTCGAAGCGCTCGCCGAGCTCGAGGGCGGCCTCGGCGCCGCGGGAACGGACGTCTTCGACGATGGGCTGGACCTTGGGCAGGACCGCGGCGACGTCGGTGCCGCCGCGCGGCAGCACCCGACGCAGCTCGGCTACGCCCGGCTCGCGGCCGGTCAGGTCCGTGACGGTGAGCATGGTTGGGGTCTCCACCTCTCAGGGGACAAATTCCTCGTTGACAGTGACAGGCCTCATTGTATGGACCGGGGTTGCATGAAACGCCACGCCCACCCCCGCTGGGACACTAGACTGATGTTTCGACCAGGAACACGATCCCCCTTCCGCCCCTCCGGACCCCCGAGGAGGACCCCGTGCCCCACCGACAGCGCCCGCCGCGGCGCACCCCGGCGCGCGTCACCTTGGCCCGGCTCACCGCCGCGGCCGCCAGCTTCGGCTACCACTTCTACGCCGAGCGCGATCGCCTGCTCATCCCCTTCCCCGACCACCGCACGCTGGCCTACTTGACCAGCCCCGGCGGCACCCCGATGCTGGTGCTCGCCAGCCAGACCCGCGCCGACCTGCCGCTGGAGGCAGCCACGGACCTGGCCGCGGAGATCGACGCGTGGAACCGCACCCGCATCGGCCCGTCGCTCTACTTCCGCCACAACGGCGACGGCTCGCTGGCCGTCCACGGCCGGGCCGCCGTACCCGTGGCCGCCGGGCTGACCGACGAACAGCTCACCGAGGCCGTGGGCCTCGAGTTGACCGCCGCCCAGCTGGCCGTCGACACGCTGGCCGCCCGCTTCCCCGCGCTGCGCGCGACCGGGACGAACACCGGCGCCGACTCGGACGAGGCGACGGCCTTCGACTTCGACGCCGTGGCGCTGGCCGGCTCCCTGCCGGGCGGCACCGAGGACCCGCCGTACCTGCTGGCCACCCCGGGCGGGACCGTCGCGCCGCGGGAGACGAGCCCGGTCACCCCGGCCCGCCTGCTCGAGCTGCTGGCCGCCGAGGGGGTGCCCGCCACCTGGGCGGGCCCGGACGTGGTGGCCGCCTGGGTGGGCGCGACGCTGGTGGGGCTGGCCCTCGAGGAGGGCCCCCACCTGCTGATCACCGCACACTGGGGCCCCGGCCCCGGCGTCGAGGAGGAGCTGCGCGCCCGGCTGGTGTGCAACGACTGGACGGCTGTGTCCGCGCTGGCGCGGGCCTTCACCAGCCGTGCGGAGACGGGGCTGGAGGTGCGCACGGAGTTCGCCCTGGCGGTCACGGCCGGGCTCAACCCGGCGCAGCTGCACGGGGCGGTCACCGGCGGGATCGCGGCCGTGCTGCGCGCGGCGCACACGGTCTCCACCGAGCTCGGCGGGGTCGGCGCGCTGCGGCGCCGGGGGCCGGGGTTCTAGGACTCCCGGCGGGCGGTGGTGCCGGCCGTGGCGGTGGTGCCGGCCTTGGCGGCGGTGGCGGAGCCGCCGGCTGCCGCGTCGGCGTCGACCGCGGCGGCATCGCCCTCCGGGGTGTCCGGGCTCTTCGAGTCCTCGGGCCTCTTCGGCGACTCCGGCTCGGGCTCGAGGTCGACCAGACCCGCGCACCAGTAGAAGATCGCCGCGCAGAAGGCGGCGGCGACGAAGGTCACCGTGCCGGCCGTGACCGAGACCGGCAGCCGCGCAGGCGGGTCGGCCAACCAGTAGGCGGTCAGGTCGCCGGTCGCGGCGAAGACGCGGGTGCCCACGACGGCGACGACCACGGTCCACAGGAGCATCGCGATGCCGCGGGCGCGCGGGAAGACACGGTAGGCCGCCAGCGCACTGACGGCGGCGGTCACGCAGACCAGTCCGACGAGCGTGATCCAGAAGCCGAAGGGCGCGCCGGCGCCGGCGGCCACGCCCTCGGGGTCCAGGCTGAAGGTCGGGCGGGCCAGGCCCGCTGCCGCGCCGAGCAGCGCGTAGGCCGTGACGGCCACCGCGAAGACGGCGGCCGCGGCGTGGACTAGCGGTCGCACATGGTCCACCGGTTGTTTTCGCGCACGAGACGCACGGTGTTGGACTCCTCCTGGCCGTTGGCGTTGACGGTCACGTAGGCGGAGGCGCTGTCGCCGTCGACGCGGATGTCCTCGACGCTGTGCGTGGAGGCGACCATGCCGGCCTGGCCGATCGGGGCGTCGGCGGTGTAGGAGTTCTGGATCGCCTCGCGGCCGCCGGCCTCCTCGATGACGGCGGAGCAGGTGTTGTCGACCATGTAGTTGGTCAGGTCGGAGACCATGGTGTCCGGGTTGCCCAGGCGGTCGTAGAAGCCGTCGAGCACGCCGTTGATCTCGGAGGCGTCCTCCTCGCCGGCGGCCTCGCCGTCGACGGGCTCCTGCTCCTTGATCTGCAGGCCGTTCTCCAGCGGGTTGTCCACCTGCGGGGCGTCGCCGTCGCCGGAGTCGGAGCCCTGCGAACCGGAGCCGTCCTTGCCCCCGTCCTTGCCGTCCTTGCCGTCGGAGTTCCCGTCGCCGCCGTTGTCCGCGCCGTCGCCGTCGTGCAGCACGGCACCGCCGGAGCCGCTGTTCGAGCCACCCTGGGCGGAGGAGTCCGCGTCGTCGTCGCTGCCGCAGGCGGTCAGCGTGAGGGCGGCCGCGGTGACGACGGCCAGGATCTTGGTGCGGTGGGAAGTGAACATCTGTGAACCGGTTTCCGTTTCTCGGGGCGGGGCGCCCGCGCGACGCCCGTTCGATCTGGTGCGCAGATGACGATACCAGCCGCGATCACGGTTCCCCGGGCACATCCTGCGCGTAGGCTGTCAGTGTGGCCCTTAACCGTACCCTCATCCTCGACACCGCGCTCGATCTCCTGGGCAAGTACGGGCTCGCCGACGTCACGATGCGTCGAGTCGCCAGCGCACTCGACGTCGCCCCGGGTGCCCTCTACTGGCACCTGAGCAACAAGCAGGAGCTCATCGCCGCGATGGCGCGCAGCATCCTCACGCCCGTGCTGGACCCCGAGTCCGGCCGGGAGGAGACCCCGGCCGTCCGCGACCTCTTGCGCAGCTTCCGCTCCGCGGTGCTCGCCCACCGCGACGGCGCCGACGTCGTCTCCGCGGCACTGTCCACCCCGCCGCTGCAGGCGGAGATGCTCGAGCGCATCTCCGCGGCCGTGGCCGCCGAGGGCGTGGACCCGTCCGCCGCCCTGGTGCTGCTGCACTTCGGCATCGGCGCGGCCGTCTCCGAGCAGGCCGCCCGCCAGCTCGCCGACGACGCCGGCGGCGAGCCGGTGGACGAGAAGGCCGCGGCGGAGGCCTTCGACCGCGGCGTGGCCACGATCCTCGCCGGCGCCGCGCGCTAAGATCACCGCGCACCGGCATCGCGGCGCACGCCCGCGCCGCGCACCGGCACGACCCCTCCGCAAGCCCGCCCACCCCAACGCGCCCCCGCCGCGCGGCGACGCGGGACACCGCCCCTCCCCCCGTTACGCCGGGCCCGCGGGCCTCGCCGGCACCCCGACACGCCGGGCCCGGGGCACCCCGCCGCAGACAGTGCCCAAGCTCACTACCAGGACATCTACCACCGGGAACGGGCCCGGAGCCCGCGCGCCGAATCGATTTAGGTGAGGATCTGCGACTAAAATCCGTGACATGATCTCACAGAGCAACCCGTCGCTGTCTATCTGGCCCGGCAACCCGCAACCGCTCGGCGCCACCTACGACGGCTCCGGAACGAACTTCTCCCTCTTTTCCCGGATCGCGGACAAAGTAGAGCTCTGCCTCATCGACGAGGACGGCGCGGAGACCCGCGTCGAACTCACCGAGACCGACAACCACAACTGGCACTGCTACATCCCGGGCATCCAGCCCGGCCAGCGCTACGGCTACCGCGTCTACGGGCCCTACGACCCGGACGCCGGCCACCGCTGCGATCCGAGCAAGCTGCTCGTCGACCCGTACTCCAAGGCCTTCGACGGCGAGTACGACGGCGACGCCTCCCTGTTCTCCTACGACATCAACGACCCGAACAACCCGGACGGTCGCAACGAGGAGGACTCCCTGGGCCACACGATGCTCTCGGTGGTCATCAACCCCTACTACAACTGGGAGGGCGACAAGCACCCGCGCATCCCGGACCACCACACCGTCATCTACGAGACCCACGTCAAGGGCATGACGGCCACCCACCCGGACGTCCCGGAGCACCTGCGCGGCACCTACGCCGGCATGGCGCACCAGTCCGTGATCAACTACCTGAAGGACCTGGGCATCACCGCCGTCGAGCTGATGCCGGTGCACCAGTTCTACCAGGACGACCGCCTGCGTGAGCTGGGCCTGCGCAACTACTGGGGCTACAACACCCTGGGCTTCTTCGCCCCGGAGCAGCACTACGCCCACTCCTCGGAGCCGGGCGGCGCCGTGGCCGAGTTCAAGTCGATGGTGCGCGCGTACCACAACGAGGGCATGGAGATCATCCTCGACGTCGTCTACAACCACACCGCCGAGGGCAACCACATGGGCCCGACGCTGAGCTTCCGCGGCATCGACAACAGCGCCTACTACCGCCTGGTCGACGACGACCCGCGCCACTACATGGACTACACAGGCACGGGCAACTCCTTTAACGTGCGCGACCCGCACTCGCTGCAGCTGATCATGGACTCGCTGCGCTACTGGGTCACCGAGATGCACGTCGACGGCTTCCGCTTCGACCTGGCCTCGACCCTGGCCCGCGAGTTCGGCGACGTCGACCGCCTGGCCACCTTCTTCGACCTGGTCCAGCAGGACCCGGTCGTCTCGCGGGTCAAGCTGATCGCCGAGCCCTGGGACGTCGGCGACAACGGCTACCAGGTGGGCAACTTCCCGTCGCTGTGGTCGGAGTGGAACGGCAAGTACCGCGACACGGTGCGCGACTTCTGGCGCGGCGAGCCGTCGACGCTGGGCGAGTTCGCCTCGCGTCTGACCGGTTCCTCGGACCTCTACGACCACAACGACCGCCGCCCGACCGCCTCGATCAACTTCATCACGGCCCACGACGGGTTCACCATGCATGACCTGGTGAGCTACAACGACAAGCACAACGAGGCCAACGGCGAGGACAACCGCGACGGCGAGAGCCACAACCGCTCCTGGAACTGCGGCACCGAGGGGCCGACGGACGGCAAGGAGATCCTGGACCTGCGCCGCCAGCAGATCCGCAACTTCATGACGACCCTGCTGCTCAGCCAGGGCACACCGATGATCAGCCACGGCGACGAGATGGCGCGCACCCAGGGCGGCAACAACAACGTCTACTGCCAGGACAACGAGATCTCCTGGATGGACTGGCAGCAGCTCGAGGACAACGCCGCGCTGCACGCCTTCACCCGCCGCCTGATCGAGATCCGCGACCACCACCCGGTCTTCCACCGCCGCCGCTTCTTCGCCGGCGGCCCCCTGGGCACGGACGCGCTGGACCGCGACATCGCCTGGCTGGTGCCCAACGGCACGATGATGACCCAGGACGACTGGAACTTCCAGTTCGGCAAGGCCCTGATGGTCTACCTCAACGGCAACAACATCGAGGAGCCGGACCGCCACGGCAACCGCGTCGTCGACGACTCCTTCCTGATGATGTTCAACGCCCACTACGAGGACATCGACTTCACCCTCCCGCGCCGCGAGCTCGGCCGCGGCTGGCAGCTGATGGTTGACACCACCGAGCCGGAGGGCGTCCCCTCGGACAAGGAGACGGAGTGGGCCGCGGAGACGACCCTGACCGTCCCGGCGCGCTCGACGATCGTGCTCAAGCAGACCGCCGCCCCCGACTTCGGCGAGGACGACCCGGACCGCCCGAAGAAGGAGTCGATGTAGTCTGTAGTGCGTGATTCCCGCTCTCGACGCCACCGTCTCCGTGACCCGCGAGAAGGTCACGCTCACCCGCACTCTCCTGGCCGCCTCCCTGGCGGGGGCGCCGGAGTGTGTGCTCGACGTCAAGAGGATTGACGACGTCGCGCTCGTCGCCCCGGACGAGTACCTCCCCGGTGCCGTGCGACTCGCCTGCGCCGGTGAGACGGTGGCGGTGCGCTTCGCGCCGCACCAGGGCGCGGAGGCCAAGTTCTTCGCCGAGGCCGTGCGCGCGGCCATGCGCGGCGAGACGCCGTCCGACGACGCGGCCGCGATCCCCGTGCCGGGGCTGGACTGCGTGGTCGCCGACGTGCGCCTGCGCGACGGCAACTCCGGGCCGGTGGAGTCCGTGACGCTCGCAGAGGTCACCGACGGCGTCGCCGGGGCGGAAAGAGAGATTTCCGACGCCGCGGGGCTCGCCGATGCGCTCGGCTCCCGGGTGCTGGTGGCCCACAACGCCCAGCTTCTGCTCGGCGAGCTGGTACGCGCGGGGCTGGTCTCCGGTCCCGTCCCCTTCGGCTGCACGCTGGCGCTGGCCCGCGCCGCGCGCCTCGACCCGCCGGCGGCGGACCACACGCTCGCCGGCCTGGCCGAGGCCCTCGGCGTGCGGGGCGAGGGCGCGGCGCGCGTGGCCGGGGTGCTCGCGGGCCTGGCGCGCTCCTTCGGCCACGGCGGCGACGTCGCTGGCCTCTTCCACGACCGGAGGCTGACGCTGGGTGAGGTGCGTGCCGACGGCACCGTCTACCCTGTCCTGCACGATCTCTCCGGTGCGGCCGTGGCCGCCCAGCGCCGCGCCCTGGCCGGTGGGGCCGCGGACGCCGACTCCCCGGCCGCAACGGAGACCGCGAAGTCCTCCGGCACCCCGAAGACCGGCACCCCGAAGGCCGATTCCCAGAAGGCTGGCGCCGCCGACGCCGGGTCCGGTTCCACGGCGGAGTCGACCGAGACCGACTCCTCGAATGCCGTCCAGGAGGCGCTGATCTCTACCGCTGAGCTCTCGGCGACCGCCCGCAACGAGTCCGCCGGCTCGGCCAAGTCCGGCAGGTCCGGCGGCTCGCGCGGGCCGGCGCCCTGGGCCGCCGTGGCCACGCCGGACACGATCCCGGAGCCGAACCCGAATGCCGACCCCGAGGGCGTGCTCTTCGGCGAGAACGTCACCCTGACCGGAGACTTCGAGCCCTTCGACAAGGGGCAGCTGTGGGCGGGCCTGGCCCACCACGGCGCGAAGATCGGCAAGAACGTCACCAAGAAGACGACCATCCTGGTCGTCGGCTCCTGGGCCTCGACGACCTCCAAGGAGAAACGCGCCCGCGAGCTGCAGGCGAAGGGCCAGGAGATCCAGATCTGGCCGGCCGCCGACCTGCTGGCCGCCCTCGGCCTCGACGAGGAACCGCCCTTCTGACCCCTGCCCACCGGCACCGGGGCTGCGGCACGTCGACGGCACCGGCCGCTCCGGCCCCTCGGGGGTGCGGCGGCGTCCCCCGCACAACCACCGTGGGAACCGAGGGAAGGGTGCGGGCAGTCGGATACGGGTGAGAGCACCCCGATCCGAGGAGCCCCCGTGCACCCGTTTCCGCACCGCCCGCCGAACCCGGCCCACCCGCAGCGCCGCCCGCCACGCCTGGTCCCCGAGCTGATCGCCGCGCCCGCGCGCGTGCCCGGCCTCGGCGAGGCCGCCTTCGCCCGTCGGCGCGCCACCGTCGCGCTGTCCCGCGAGCTGACCGCCGGCATGCTCCTCGACGGCCGCCCCGCGGCCCACGAGGACCTCGCCGCCGCTGGGCTTAGCCTCCACCGCGCGTGGCTGCGTGCCTCGGAGACCCTGCTGGCCGCCGCGCGCACCGAGTACGGACTGCGCTTCCTCACCCGCCCGGCCAGCCGGCTGTGCCCGCAGGCCCCGCCCGGCGCGCTCCAGGTCGCCGTCCACGGCGGCACGGACCCGACCGCCTGGCTGGCCCACCCGCGCACCTTCGCTGTGCTGCACGCGCACCTGCAACGCCTCACGGGCACCACGCCGCGCTACGTCGCCCCGCGCAGAGGGGTGCTCGTCGCGACGTCGGAAATTGCGGCGCACGCACTGGGCGACTGGGCCCGCGAGGCGGCCCACGCGGCCGGGAAAATGGCGCTGAGCGGGCGGTTCATCGAGTACGCCCGCGGCTTTCCGCGGCTGGTGGCCGGGCACGCCGCCGCGGTGACCACTAGCCTGTGAGGGAGTAAGGATCGCATGGGAAGGATTGTTGAGCCGACGTGGTCAACCGAGACATCATCGCCACCTACCGCCTGCAGCTGCGCGGGCCCGCCGCCGACCCCGACGGGGCCGGGCGCGCCTTCACCTTCGACGACGCCCGCGCGCAGATCCCGTACCTGAAGGACCTCGGGATCAGTCACCTCTACCTCTCCCCCGTCCTGTCCGCCCCGGCCGAGTCCAACCACGGCTACGACGTCGTCGACCCCACCGAGGTCAACCCGGAACTCGGCGGCATCGAGGGGCTGCGCCGCCTGTCCGCCGCCGCCCGCGAGGCCGGCATGGGCGTCATCGTCGACCTGGTGCCCAACCACCTGGGCGTGGACACCGCCTACCTGAACCCCTGGTGGTGGGACACGCTCAAGCACGGGCGCGACTCCGCCTGGGAGGACTTCTTCGACATCGACTGGCACGACGACAACGGCGCCGACGGCCGCCTCGGCCTGCCGGTGCTCGGGTCGCCGGACGACGTCGAGGCGCTCACGCTGATCGCCCGCGGCGACGAGGCCTACCCGGAAGGCCTCGAGGAACGCGCCGCCGAGGACGGCTCCGACGACGTGGTGCTCGCCTACTACGACAACGTCTTCCCCGTCGCCCCCGGCACCTGCTCGGGCCCGGACGACGACCCGGTGGCCGTCCATTCCCGCCAGCACTACCGGCTGATGTACTGGCGCGAGGGGGTCATCTCCTACCGCCGCTTCTTCTCCGTCAACGGGCTGGCCGGCATCCGCCAGGAGGACCCGAAGGTCTTCCGCGCCAGCCACCGGGTGCTGCGCCAGCTGTGCCGCGAGGACCTCATCGACGGCGTGCGCGTGGACCACCCGGACGGCATGGCCAACCCGTTCCAGTACCTGCGCCGGCTGCGGCGTCTGATCGGCCCGGAGCGCTGGCTGGTCGTCGAGAAGATCCTCGGCGTCGACGAGCCGCTCGACGCCCGCCTGCCCGCCGACGGCACCACCGGCTACGACGCGCTGCGCGAGCTCGACGGGGTCTTCGTCAACCGCGCCGCCGAGGACTCGCTGTCCATGCTCGCCCTCGAGCAGTCCGGCTCGACCTGGAACGCGCAGGCCATCGAGGCCAGCGAGCACCAGCTCAAGCACGGGGTGGCCGAGTTCGAGCTCGCCGCCGAGGTGCGCCGCCTGGCCCGTGCCATCCGCCGCGACAACTTCTCCACCGCCGGCTCCAACGTCTCGGAGGACCGCCTGGTCTCCACGATCATGCACCTGGTCGCCGCGATGCCGGTCTACCGCGCGGACTACCTGTCGCTGTCGCGCGTGACGGCCACCGTGGTCGCGGAGATGTCGCAGCGCTTCCCGTCGCGCCGCGACGCCCTGGACCTGATCTCCGCGGCGCTGCTGGCCGACGACGGCGAGGCGATGACCCGCTTCGCCCAGGTCTGCGGTGCCGTCATGGCCAAGGGCGTGGAGGACACGCTGTTCTACCGGGCCTGCCGGCTGGTCTCCCTGCAGGAGGTCGGCGGCGCGCCTGGGCGCTTCGGGGTCTCGGCGGCCGAGTTCCACTTGCTCCAGCAGGAGCGCGCCCGCCTGTGGCCGCGCGCGATGACGACGCTGACCACCCACGACACCAAGCGCAGCGAGGATACCCGCGCGCGCATCATCGAGCTGTCGGAGTTCCCCAACGACTTCGCCGAGTTCGTCGGCGAGGTCACCTCCGTGGTGCCCGCCCCGGACGCGGCCACGGGCCACTTCCTGCTGCAGAACATCATCGGCGTGTGGCCGGCCGACGGGCAGGTCACCGAGAAGCTGCGCGGGCGCCTGCGCGACTACGCGCTCAAGGCCGTGCGCGAGGCCGGCGTGCACACCACCTGGTTCGACCAGGACTCCGCCTTCGAGACCAACGTGCTCGACTGGATCGACGTGCTCGTCGACGGCCCGGTGACCAGCCGCATCACCGCCTTCGTCGCCGCGCTCGACGACGGCGCGCTCACCGTCACCCTGGGGCGTAAGGTCCTGCAGCTGCTCGGCCCCGGCGTCCCGGACGTCTACCAGGGCACCGAGTACGTCGACCGTTCCCTGGTCGACCCGGACAACCGCCGCTTCGTCGACTACACCGCCCGCGCGCAGACCCTGGCCACGGGCGCGCCGGACTTCGCCGCCCTCGCCGGCGGCGCCTCCGGCGCCACGACTGACGACGTCGCGGAGGCCGCCGCGGCGACCGACGGCACCGTCGCGAACGCCGGCTCGGCCGGCGCCGCGGGCGCCGGCGACACCGGCGAGGAGCCGAAGCGGCCGCGGGGGCTCATCGAGGAGGTCTTCCCCGCCTGGCACGCCGCGCTCGCCTCGCCGGACCGGGTCAAGCAGTACGTCACCCACACCGCCCTGACGGTGCGCCGGGCCTTCCCCGACGCCTTCGTCGAGGGCGACTACCAGGCCGTCTTCGCCGAGGGTCCGGGCATCGCGCACGTGATCGGCATGGCCCGCGGCGAGGCCGTCGACGCCGCCGACATCATCGGCGAGGAGGGCCTCGACGAGCCGGAGCCGCCGAAGGTCAGCGTCATCGCGCTGGCGGTGCGCCGCCCGCTGTCGCTGGCCTACCGGGGCGGCTGGCGCGGCACCACGGTCACCCTGCCCGAGGGCGAGTGGACCGAGAAGATCACCGGCCGCACCTTCTCGGGCACCGTGGACGCCGCCGCGATCTTCGCCGCGCTGCCCACCGCGGTGCTCGTGCCCGCCGACGCCGGCGCCGACGACGCCGCCGACGCCGCCCGGGAGGCGGAGGCCTAGATGGCCGGGGCGAAGAAGAAGGACCGCAGGAAGGCCGCGGCCGCCCGCGCCGTGCGCCGCACCGGCCGCGGCGGCAAAGCCAAGCCCAAGGCCAAGGCAAAGCCGGACAACGCCGCCGCCGCGGGCGACCGCGGCGGCAGGAACGCAGCCCGGGCGACGGATGCGCACGGCGGGACGGACGCGGGCGTCGTCAAGCAGGACGACCAGACCATCGCCGAGCTGGGCAACCGCTACCACGAGTTCCGGCGGCGCCACCCGCACGCCGACGTCGAGTTCGCCGACGCCATCGAGGAGCTGCTCACCGACGCCGGCGTCACCTTCGACCGCGTCGTCGCGCGCGTGAAGACGTGGCGCTCGCTCAAGGACAAGGCCCGGCGCACCCGCGAGGACGGCACGCCGTCCTACCCGGAGCCGTGGACGGACATCCACGACGTCGTCGGCGTACGCGTGACGGTCTTCCACTCCACGGAGATCCCGCGCGCCGTCGACACGCTCACCGAGTCGTTCACCGTGCGCCGCAGCGTGGACAAGACCGCCGAGACCCGCATCGCCGGCTCCTTCGGCTACGGCTCACACCACCTGGTGCTCGCCGTCGACGAGACCGCCCACGAGGCCGTGGAGCTCGACGCCTACGCCGGGATGACCTTCGAGGTCCAGATCCGCACCGTGCTGCAGCACGCGTGGGCCGAGTTCGAGCACGACATCCGCTACAAGTCCGGCGTCGACGGCATCGACCCGCGCGTCGACCGGGCCTTCACGCTGGCCGCGGGGCTGATCGAGCTGGCGGACCAGCAGTTCGACCAGATCGCCGCGATCCAGGGCGCCGAGGTCGACGCCGCCGACGACGTCGAGCTGACCCCGGAGACCCTGCCCGGGGTGCTCGCCGTGGTCGGCGGCACGCGCTACCCGCGGCCGCGTTCCGACGACTACCCGTGGCTCAACCAGCTGCTGGCCGCCAACGGGATCACCACCGTCGGCCAGCTGCGCCGGCTGCTCACCGCCGCGGACGTCGACGCGGTGCGCCACGCGATGGCCTACCGCTACCGGCCCGGACAGGTGCGCCTGATCGACGACCTGCTGCTCGCGCGCTTCGGCGAGAAGCACATCGAGCGCACCGGCGAGACCGGCCGGCGCCCCGGGCAGCGGCCCGGCCGGCTGCGCCGCCGCCTCAAGGTGCTGCGCGCGCGGAAGCCCTAGGGCCCGGCGCGGCTGGGCGGGCGGCGCGGGCGGCGCGGGCGGCCTTCCCGCCCCGGGTGCGCCCTCCCCTAGCGCGGGTACTTCGACGCCGGCGTCTCCCACTGCGCCAGCGCCGCGCCGGCGGAGGCGAGGTCGTCGGCGACGATCAGGCGCTCGAGGTACCTCCCCAAGAGGAACCCGGCGCCGACGACGGTGCGCAGGTAGTCGACCAGCGGGGTCCAGTAGGCCGTGCCCAGCAGCACGATCGGGTACGGGAAGTGCCCGAGCTGCTGCAGGGTCCAGGTCTCGAAGAACTCGTCGAGGGTGCCCGAGCCGCCCGGCAGCACGAAGACGACACCGGCCGCCTCGCGCAGGGCGGCCTTGCGGGCTGCCATGTCGGGGGTGCGCGTCAGCTCGCTCAGGCGCGGGTGCGCGATCTCGGCGTCGATCATGCTCTCCGGCATGATGCCGCGCAGCCTGCCACCGTGCTCGACCACCGCGTCGCCGAGGACCCCCATCAGCCCCACGGCACCGCCGCCGTAGGCGACCTCCACCCCGGCGCGCGCCAGCCCTGCGCCCAGGCCCGCGGCCAGGGCACGCCCGCGCGGGTCGACGCCCTCGGCGGAGCCGGCGTAGACGGTCGCCGTGCCACAGGCACGCAGCCGCTCCAGGCCCGCCAGGGCGGTGCGCGAGAGCTGCGCGAGCTCGAGCCCCTCGCGATCGGCGGGGGTCAGCCAGCGGGCCTCGGCGATCTCGGAGTCCGGGCGGGCCTCGAGGACCTCGTCGGTCAGCCACAGCTCGCCGCGCACGGTGAAGCCGGGCTCGTTGGCCGCCCGGGCCGCAAGGCTGCCCAGGCGCACCATGCGGGAGCGGTCCGGGGTGCAGCCGATCTCCTCGGCGCACTCGCGCAGGATGGTCTGGTCCTCGGTCTCGCCCGCCTCGGGCTTGCCACCGGGGAACTGGAACTTCCCGCTGCCGCGCTTGCGCACCTGCAGCACCGCGCCGTCGTCGCGGCGGGCGATCAGGCCGCAGACGTGGATGACGCGCTCGTCGGAAACGTCGGGGGACGCAGCGGGGTTGGTCATGCGGCCCGTTATACCCCTCACCGCCGCCGGTCGCGGCTGGAGTGCCCGCGCAGCCGGTCGAGCTCGCGACGCTCCTTCTTCGTCGGGCGCCCCGCGCCCCGGTCTCGCACCGGCATGCTCGCCAGGATCTCCTTCGGCGGGGGCGGCGGTGTGTGGTCGATGTAGCAACTGCGCGCCACGGGCGCGGAGACCCGCGTGCGCACGGTCGCGGTGACCTCGACGTCGACCTCGTGGTGGTTGGCCCACACGCGCACCCGGTCACCCGGCACGACCTGCTGGGCGGGCTTGACCGAGGCCCCGTTGAGCTTGACGTGCCCGGCCCGGCATGCCTGGCCGGCCGCGGACCTGGTCTTGATCAGGCGCACGGCCCACACCCACACGTCGATGCGCACCGGCAGCCCCGAGGGCTCCCCGCGTCCGGGTCCCCCACCGCTCTTCGCCATCGTCTTGATCCTCCGTCGCGCCCGTGCCGGGCGCGCATCCACGCCGCGGCGGCGCCTCGGGCGCCGTGCGCCTCGGGCGCCGTGCGCCTCGTGCGCCGTGCGCCGCAGGCCCGGCGCCTCGAGCGCCGCGGGCGCCGCAGCGCTCGTCTAGTACTGGTCCCTGTGGTTGACGATCTTGCGGATCCGCGACCAGTAGTACCCGCCGCCGACCACCGCGACGACCAATCCGACGACCAGCCAGGTCCAACTGGTGAACAGCAGACCCAGGGCGACGCCGCCGACCACGCCGCCGCCGACGCAGACCGCGGCGTTGCGCGAATAGGTTCGCACGGCGGACTTGCGGGCCTCGATGGGGTTGCGGGGGTAGCGCTGCATGCTCATGCGGACGATTCTATCCGCTCCCCCGCCGCTCTCACCTCTCGGCGGGGACCTCCACCCAGGCGGTGCCGGCCTCCGCCGGCTCGGCCGCGCCGGCGGTCACGGCCGCGAGCGTCGTGAACAGCCCCTCGAGGCCGTCGAGGTCGCAGGCCACGGTCAGGGTGACCGCCGCGCCGTAGGCGACGTCGGTGACCGTGACCCCGCGCGCTCGCAGATCGGCCTCGACGCGCCCGGCGTCGGCGTGCGGCAGCTCGAAGGTGAACAGGCGCCGGCGGACCCGCCGCACCCGCGGCACCTTCGGCAGCAGGTCGCCCACAGCGTTGGAGTAGGCGTGCACCAGCCCGCCGGCGCCGAGCTTGACCCCGCCGAAGTGGCGCACGACCACCGCGGCGACGTCCAGCATCCCGGAGCCCTTCAGCTGCTCGAGCATGGGGCGCCCGGCGGTGCCGGAGGGCTCGCCGTCGTCGGAGGAGCGCTCGACCGGGTTAGCGTCGTCGACGTGGTGGATGAACGCCGAGCAGTGGTGGCGCGCGTCCGGGAACTCGGCGCGCGTGGCGTCGATGAAGGCCCGGGCCTCGTCCTCGTCGCGCACCCGGCGGATCAGGCAGATGAACCGGGAGCGCTTGATCTCGTGTTCGCCGCGGAACGTCTCGCCCGCGACGGGCAGCAGGTAGGAGCTCATCCGCCGAGCATGTCGAACTCGTGCATGGTGCGCAGCGTCTCCTCGGCCTCGGCCTTCTCGACGGTGTCGACGGCAAAGCCGTGCTGGAACATCACGAAGTCACCGACCTCGACCTCCGGGGTATAGGCGAAGCAGCAGGGCCGCTCGTCGCCGACGACGTCGATGAGGCCCATCGGCATCAGGCCCTCACCGGTCTTGATCACCTTTCCGGGGATTCCCAGGCACATACGCTTACTCCTTTTCTCCGGGTTCCATCGTAGCGACCTCCACGTGCATCGCCCCGGGCGGCGCCGAGGAGCACGGCAGGCACGGGTCGGCCGTGCGGATCGCCTGCTCCATGCCCTCCTCGCCGGCGCCGGAGCGCGCCGCGTCGGTGAGCATCGCCGCCAGCCACGGCTCGTTCTGCGCGGTGGGCGTGAGGATCCAGCAGCCGGTGAGCGTGCCCTCGGCGTCGACGTCGAAGACGTGCGCGAGCAGCCCGCGCGGCCCGTCGACCAGGCCCACGCCGCGGCCCTGGTGCTTGACGACGCCCTCGTGGTCGCCGCCGGCGCGCAGCGCGCCGTCGCCGGTGGTCTCCCCGAGCGCGTCCAGTGCGGCGGCCACCCCGTCGAGGCTGTCGGCCACGCCGAAGCGGTCGCCGCGGGTACCCCGGGCGGCCGGGCCCACGCGGTAGGGCAGCCAGTCGCCGCCGAAGAGCACCTCCGGGCGCGGTGAGGTGGCACCGGGGCGCGACTCGCGCACCCGCTCCGGGAACTCGGCGACAGGGTGGATCTCGCGGGTGTCACCGGCGACCACGGCGAAGAACGTGCCGAGCGGGTCCCAGGTGCCGTCGGCGTCGCACAGGAAGACGTCGGCGGCGCCGGTGAAGGCCGGGGCTGCGAGCCCCGGCAGCGCGGCGGCACGTTCTCGTAGGTCGGCGAGCACCGCGACGTCGACAATCGAGGTGTCGGCGTCGCTTTTGACGCCACCGGGCACGGCGACGTCCGGGAAGTGGCCGGGACAGCCGGCGGCCTCGAGGACCTGCTTGCCGAATCGCTTGAGCTCGACGGCCAGCTCGCGGTGGGTGAACAGCAGCTTCGGGGCGAGCGTGTCGAGCACCGAGCCGTGGTGCAGCAGCGAGCGCACCGCCAGCGCGCGCGGCGGGACGGTGAGGCCGGTGAGGTCGTCGAGGGCGCGCATCGCGGCGAGGTGGTGGGTGACCGGGCACAGCCCGCACAGGCGGGTGACCAGCTGCGGGACCTCCGCGGTGGTGCGCCCGACGAGCATCGGGTCCACGCGCGGGAAGCCGCTGAGGTCGAAGGCGGCCTCGTCGACGTGGCCCTCGGCGTCGTGGCGCACGTGCACCACGGCACCGGCCGGGTCGACGAGCTGGTCGACGCGGAGTTTCTCTGTCATCGCTTCCGGATCCTTCCTTTCACGGGGTGTGGCCCCTGCCCGCGATCCCAGGCAGGCGGTTGTCCCTAGGATGGGGGCCATGCATGAGCTGAGTCTTCTGACCGGGGTGGTCGACGCCGTCGAGTCGAGCGCCGGCGGGCGCGCGATCGAGGCCGTAGGGCTGACGGTGGGGCGCCGCTCCGGGGTGGTGCTCGAGGCGCTGCACGGGGCGTGGCCGGTGGCGCGCGCGGGCACGGTGTGCGAGGGCGCGCGCCTCGAGGTCACGGACGTGCCGGCGACGGTGTACTGCCCGGAGTGTGCGGCCGAGCGGGAGATCGACGAGTTCTTCGACCTGACCTGCCCGGTCTGCCACACCCCGACGGCGGACCTGCGTCACGGGCGTGAGTTCACGCTCGACTGGGTCGACGTGGCCAACGGGGACGCCGCGGACTCGGCGGACTGAGCCGGGTCGTCTGCGCCGGCGGCACCGTCGGCGCCACCGGTCCAGGCGGCGAGCTGGTCGAGGGCGAGCCGTGCGGCGGCCTCCAGGCCGCCCTGCGCGGTCTCGGTCAGCCCGACGGTCAGCTCGATCTTCTCGGCGACCACGCCGACGACGACCAGCTCGGCCGGTTCGTCGTTGAGCAGGCGCGCCGCGCCGAAGAGGTCCATCAGTCCCACCTGGTGCGGCGAGACGTTCTGCGGGATGAAGCGGCGGATCTCCGCCCCCTCGAGCCGCACGGCCTCGCCGGGGGCGCCGGGGCCGGCCACGGCGTCGAGCACCAGCAGTCGCTCGGCGTCCTGGAACTCGCCGAGCAGCTCCAGGCCCGCGATCGCCCCGTCAACGTAGTCCACGCCGGCCGGGCCGCGGTCCTCGACGAGCTCGAGGAGTGCCTGGCCGATGCCGTCGTCGCCCATGATGGTGTTGCCCACCGCCAGGCAGGTGACCTTTCCGGGGACGGTCACGTCAGCCGATCCTCGGGCCGTCGACTGGGTTGGAGTCGCGGTGCAGCCAGTAGCCGCCGTTGAGCATGGCGGACAGGCCGGAGTGCTCCTCCACCGAGTCGGCGCGGATGACCAGGTAGACGTGCAGGATCACGAACGCCCAGATGATGAACATGATCGCGGCGTGGATCAGACGCACCCACGGGATGCCCAGCAGGTCCACCGGCAGGCGCACGATGTCCCAGTACCAGACCGACGGCTTGGGCAGCGCGTAGAGCGCAAGGCCGGTGAAGATCTGGATGACCGAGAGCGCGTAGATGCCCGTGTAGGCGAACTGCTGCAGCGCGTTGTGGCCGACGTAGAGGGGCGCGGGCCCCTTGCCGAGGAACAGGTAGTTCTGCGCGGTGCGCAGCATGTTCTTGGCGTCCTCCATGTTGTAGATCGGCCACAGGGAGCGCCACCGGTTCTGCCGGGTCTTGGCCACGCACAGCAGCCAGACCCGCCACAGCGCCAGCACGCACCAGGCGAAGCCGCAGGCGATGTGGGCGAAGCGGATCCAGCCCATCAGGAAGCCGGTGTCGGCGGCCGGGTCGGGCCCGAAGAACGGGTCCATGATGAAGTAGCCGGTCAGCGTCAGCAGGATGATCAGCGCCAGGTTGATCCAGTGCTGCCAGCGCAGGGCGGTCGGCCAGACCTCCACGCGCACCCACTCCGGGGTGTTGTTGTCCACGGCGCGGGCCAGCTCGGACTCCTTGACCACGGACATGGCCACGAAGCCCTGCATCTGCATCGGCCCGACGTTGCCCAGCAGGTCCTTCTCCGCCACGGCCACGCCGAGGCAGCGCCGGCCCATCCGGCCCATCGAGCGGACGTTGCGGTTGAGCAGGCGGCGCTGGGCGCCGGTCATCTCGGCGACCTCGGCGACCGACTCGAGGTCGCCGCGCAAAATCACGCGGTCCTCCATGTCGGCGCGCGAGTAGCGCTGCTCCGGGGTCGCGGGGGTGAACTTCTCATCCGGGACGATCTCCGGCTCCACGCCCTGGCGGTTCGCGCGCAGCGAGCCGATCAGGGCCCGGTCAACCGGGTCGTCGGAGCCGGCCGGGGCGACGGCCGCCGCCTCGAGCACCTCGGTGGGAGCCAGCCGGGACAGGGCGAAGGCCTGGTAGGCGCGGATCGCGGGGGCGTCCGAGGCCGCCCGTCGCAGCGAGGAGGTCATTCTGTCATCACCTGGAAGATCTCGTTGCCCTCCGGGTCCAGCAGGTGGACGCCGCAGGCCATGCACGGGTCGAAGGAGTGGATGGTGCGCAGGACCTCGAGCGGTTGCTTCGGGTCGACCAGCGGGTGGCCGCCGGCCAGCGACTCCTCGTAGGGGCCGCGGTTGCCCTCCGGGTCACGGCCGCCGGCCAGCCAGGTCGTCGGGACGACGGCCTGGTAGTTGGCCACCTTCTTGTCCTTGACGGTGACCCAGTGGCTCAGGCAGCCGCGGGCGACCTCGACGATGGCGAAGCCGTCGGCCTCCTCGGGCCAGGAGCTCGGCTCCCAGCGGGTCTTGTCGAAGACGTCGAAGTCCCCGTTGCGCAGGTTGTCGATGAACTTGGGGAAGATCTCGTCGCGCAGCTTCTCCGAGGCCGTCACCGACTCCACAGCGCGCGCCAGGGTACGCCCGGCGGTCGAGTTCAGCTGGGAGACCTTGATGTCGTACTTCTTGAGGGCGGAGTCGACGAGCTCCTTGGTGCGCTTGTGGCCCTGGATGTAGGCGCTGAGCACGCGCGAGATCGGGCCGACCTGGGTCGGGCGGCCGTCGTAGCGCGGCGCCTTGGAGAAGGTGTAGCGCCCGTCGTCGGCGTGCGCGAGCCACTCGTACGGCGGCTCCGGGCCGGTGTAGTTGGCCGTGGTCTCGCCGACCGAGGGGTGCAGGCCGACGTCGTTTCCCTCCTCGTAGGTGAACCAGGCCGAGGAGATGTACTCCTTGATCAGGTCCGGGTCCAGCGGGTGGACCTTGGAGTAGTCACCGTCGAGGATGACGCCGGGGCGCACCCCGTCGTCGCCCAGCGAGACCGGCTGGTCGAGGTCGTGGCCGACGTAGGCCGTGCCGGCCATGCCGACGGCCAGGAAGTTCGGCGCCGCGGCCCCGATGTCGAAGTAGTCCTTGTAGACGCCCATGATCGCCAGGGCGTCCGGGAGGTAGCAGTCGTTGACGAACTCGTGGATCTCCTCGATCCACTGGCGGATCTTGTCGATCTGCACCTGGTTGACCGTCTCGGACTTCTCCGTGTCGATCGAGCAGGCCATGCCGCCGACCAGGAAGTTCGGGTGCGGGTTCTTGCCGCCGAAGACGGTGTTGATGCGGATGATCGAGCGCTGGAACTGCAGCGCGTCCAGGTAGTGGGACACGGCCATCAGGTTGGCCTCCGGGGGCAGCCGGTAGTCCGGGTGCTCCCAGTAGCCGTTGGTGAACACCGACAGCTGGCCGGAGTCCAGGATCTCCTGGAGGGTGTTCTTGACCTGGGTGAACTTCTCCTCGGAGTTCAGCTTCCACTTCGAGCCGATCGATTGGGCGAACTCGACGGTCTTCTTCGGGTCCGCCTCGGCGGCCGCGACCACGTTGACCCAGTCCAGGGCGTGCAGGTGGTAGAAGTGCACGACGTGGTCGTGCAGCTCCTGGGAGCTGAGCACCATGTCGCGGATGAGCTGCGCCTGCTCCGGCGGCCGCGAGCCGATGGCGTCCTCGACGGCGTGCACCGAGGCGATCGAGTGCACGGCCGTGCACACGCCGCAGATGCGGCCGACGAAGGCCCAGACGTCGCGCGGGTCGCGCCCGCGGCAGATGTCCTCGATGCCGCGGTACTGCGTGGTCTCCGACCACGCGTCGGTGATCTTGTCGTTCTCCGTCTCCAGCTCGATGCGCAGGTGGCCCTCGATGCGGGTGATCGGGTCGACGACGATGCGTTCTGCCATTGTTCTCGGGTCTCCTCTACTTCGCGCCGTCGCTGCCGGTGCCGGTCACACCGTCGGGTCCGCCCACGCCGTGGGCGCCGGAACCGCCCGCGCCGGGCGACACGGCGTCGTCAATCGTGGTCGCCGTGGCACCGGCGGGTTGCTTGTCGTTGTCGTCGCCGAAGGCGGCGAGCAGCTCGACCTCGCCGGACTCGCGGCGCACGCCGATGGTCTTGAAGGCGGTGATCGCGCCGTGGACGGCCACGCCCGCGCCGGCGACGCCGAGCAGGCCGAGGCCGATCTTCTCCGCGGAGGCCTCCACGCCGAGGCCCGGGATGTTCGGCAGCACCTCGTAGAACGGGGTGAACTTGTCGAAGAAGTCCTTCTCCGTGCAGCCGATGCACGGGTGGCCGGCGCCGATGGGCCAGCTGGTCTTCATGTTCCACTGCACGATCGGGCAGGGCGCGTAGGTCGACGGGCCCTTGCAGCCGACCTCATAGAGGCACCAGCCGTTGCGCGCGCCCTCGTCGTCGAAGGCGCGGACGAACTGGCCGGCGTCGAAGTGCGGACGGCGCTCACAGGAGTCGTGGATGCGCTGGTCGTAGGCGAACTTCGGGCGGCCCTGGCTGTCGACCTCCGGCGGCTTGCCGTAGGTGAGCAGGTAGGTGATGGTCGCGGTGATGACCTCGCCGATCGGCGGGCAGCCGGCGACCTGGATGACGGGCTTGTCCTTGATGATCTGGTCCACGCCGACCGCACCCGAGGGGTTCGGGTTGGCGGCCTGGACGGAGCCCCACACCGCGCAGGCGCCCACGGCGAGCACCACGGTGGCGTTCTCGGCGGCGTCGAGCAGAATCTGCTCGGCGGACTTGCCGGCGATCGTGCAGTAGGCGCCGTTCTCCTTGGTGGGCACGGAGCCGTTGACCACCAGGATGTGCGGCTCCTTGAACATGTCGTAGAGCGCCTCGTCGGCCGCGGTGCCGGCGGCGGCCATGATCAGCTCGTTGTAGTTCATGGACAGCTGGTTGAGCACCAGGTCCTCGACGGTCGACGAGCCCGAGCGCAGCAGGGACTCCGTGCAGCCGGTGCACTCCTGCAGCTGCAGCCAGGCGACCAGCGGCTTGTCGGCGCCGCCGAGGGCCTCGGCGATCTTGTCCGTCTCCTCGGCGTCGGCGTAGGCCGGGTCCGGGCGGCCCACCGCGAACAGCCCGGCCATGGCGGCGCACAGCTGCATGAAGTTGCGGCGCTTCACCCCCTGCCGCTCCAGGTTCTCCAGCAGGGTGCCGCCCCGCCACACGTGTGCAAGATCCATGATGTTGGAACCTCAATCTGTTGTGGGGAAACCGCGGTGAGACCGCCCGCCCCCGAACAGGGGGGTGCGGTAACCGCACATACACAAACCCAGGTTATCAGCGCTGATAGGTTCTGACAGAACCGGAGATAAGCACTTTGGGCTGGGTGTCCTAAGAAACTTCAGTCAGCGGCCTCGACCCGGGGGCACCCGGGCCGGGGCGGAGTCGGGCCGGGACCGGTCCGTGGGCGACCCGGATGCCGCCGGAGACCGGTCCGTGGCCCGTGGCTACCGCGCCAGGCGCGGGTCGAGCCAGGCGAGCCACTCGTCGACGCCCTCGCCGGTGCGCGCCGAGCACTCGATGACCTTCACACCCGGGTTGACCTTCTCCAGGTTGGCCCGGAAGAGCTCCATGTCGAAGTCCAGGTGCGGCAGCAGGTCCATCTTGTTGACCACGACGACCTCCACGGAGCGGAACATCACCGGGTACTTGACCGGCTTGTCCTCGCCCTCCGTCACCGACGCGATCATGGCGCGGCGGTGCGCGCCGACCTCGAACTCGGCCGGGCAGACCAGGTTGCCCACGTTCTCCACGAGCACCAGGTCGAGGGTGGAAAGATCCAGTCCCTCGAGGGCGTGGGCGACCATCGGGGCGTCGAGGTGGCACTCGCCGCCGAAGCCGGCGCCGGTGTTGAGCAGGGAGACCTGGGCACCGAAGCCGGCGAGCTTCTCGGCGTCGATGCCGGTCTCGATGTCGCCTTCGATCACGCCGACGCGCAGGCGGTTCTGGGCGGCGGCCAGGGTGTGGCGCAACAGGGTCGTCTTGCCGGCGCCCGGCGAGCTCATCAGGTTCACGCAGGTCACCGAGTTGTCGTCGAAGGCCTTGCGGTTGGCGGCGGCCAGCCGGTCGTTCTCCGAGAAGATGTCCTCGAGCACGTCGATGCGCTCGCGGCCCGTCTCGTAGCCGGAGTGGTCGCCGACGTCGCGGTGGTCCTCGTGGTGGACGATCACGTCGTGGTCGTGGGTGTGGTCGTGACCGTGGTCATGGTCATGGCCGTGGTGGTGCTCGTGCACGGTGCCGTCGGCGTGACGGTGGAAACGTCCCATGGAAAACATCCCTCCCGGGCGCGGGGCGCCCAAAGACCTCTAGGTGTGCAGTTCCCGCCGGTGACGTTCTCGCGGGGTCTCAGGCGACCTCGATGTCCACGACGGTGAACTCTTCCCCGCCCACGATAGTGGTCTTCGCGGGGCACTCCGGGCAGGTCAGGTCGAGCTGCCCGCTCACCTCCGTGACGTGCCCGTTGGCGCACTCGATGACCAGCGGGACCCACTCGACCTCGAGCCCGGCGTCGGCCAGGTCGGTGCCGTCGATGACGAAGCCCCAGGCCCACCGCAGGGTCTCGGGCACGACCTGCCGCAACGCCCCGATCTTCAGGTGCACGCCGGTGACCCGGCGCCCGCCGGCGGCACGGCGGACCACCCCCGCCAGCTGGTTGCTCAACGCGACTTCATGCACGCCCCAGACCCTATCGGCCGGCCCCGGGCCCGGGTGCACGCCCCGGCTAGGCTCGGGGACCATGGCCCAGATCATCCGCGTCCGCACCCTGGTCACCGGCGTCGTGCAGGGGGTGGGCTTCCGCCCGCACATCGCGCGCACGGCCGCGCGCCACCCGGTCACGGGGCTGGTGGGCAACGACGACCGTGAGGTCTTCATCGAGGCGCAGGGCACGCGTGAGGCGGTGCACTCTTTCCTCGACGAGGCGCTCGGAACACTGCCCCCCTTGGCCAAGATCACAGACCGGCGTGAGACCCCGGTCTCCCCCGTTGAGGGGGAGGAGATCTTCCGCATCGTGGCGTCCGAACGGGCCTCCGGCGAGCGCACGCTCATCCCCCCGGACTCGGCGACGTGCCCCGACTGCCTGGCCGAGCTGCACGACCCCGACGACCGCCGCTACCACCACCCGTTCATCACGTGCACCAACTGCGGGCCGCGCTACTCGATCATCACGGACCTGCCCTACGACCGGCCGAACACGACGATGGCGGGCTTTCCGATGTGCCCGCGCTGCGCCGCCGAGTACGCCGACCCGCTGGACCGCCGCTTCCACGCCCAGCCGGTGGCCTGCCCGGACTGCGGGCCGACGATGTGGCTGGAGCGCGACGGGGAGCGCCTCGACGGCGAGCCGGACGAGCTGTTCGCCCTCGCCCGCGCGGAGCTCGACCGCGGCGGGGCGCTGGCGGTCAAGGGCATCGGCGGCTTCCACCTGCTCGCCGACGCCCGCAACCCCGAGGCCGTGGCCCTGCTGCGCGAGCGCAAGCACCGCCCGGACAAGCCCTTCGCCGTGATGGCCCCGCGCCCCGAGGAGGTCGCCGGCTTCACCGACGCCGAGCTCGAGCTCGTCCACTCGCCCGCCGCGCCCATCGTCATCGGCCGCGACCTGGGCGTGCTGGCCGCCGGCGTGGCCCCGCGCCTGGGCGAGGTCGGTGTGATGCGCCCCTACTCCCCGCTGCACGAGCTGCTGGTGGACCGCCCGGTCATCGCGACCTCGGGCAACGTGCCCGGCGAGCCGGTCTGCCACACCAACGACGCCGCGCGCGCGAAGCTGGCCCGCCTCGTCGACCTCTTCGTCCTGCACGACCGCCCCATCCACCTGCCCGTCGAGGACTCCGTCTTCCGCGGCACCCGCCCCGTGCGCCGCGGGCGCGGATTCGCCCCATTGCCGCTACGTCTCCCGCTTGACGACGCCGCGCCGGCCGACGTCGCGTGCGTGCTCGCCGTGGGCGGGGAGTTGAAGAACGCCTTCACGCTCGCCGTGGGCAAGCGCGCGAACGTGGCCGGTCACCTGGGCGACATGGCCTCGCTCGCCGGCAGGCGGGCCTTCGACGCCTCGACGGCGGACATGCTGACCATGCAGCGGGCCACCCCTACGGCGGTGGCCTGCGACCTGCACCCGGGCTACTCGACGAGGGCGTGGGCGGAGCGCTTCGCCGAGGAGCACGACGTGCCGCTGATCGGCGTGCAGCACCACCACGCGCACGCGCGCTCGCTGCTGGCCGAGCACGAGGTGACCGGCCGGGCGGTGGTCGCCGTGGTCGACGGCACCGGCTTCGGCACGGACGCCACTGTGTGGGGCGGCGAGGTGCTCGCCGTCGACGCGTCCGGGCCGGACTGGTCGCGCGCCTGGCACCTGCCGGTCTTCCGGATGGCCGGCGGCGACAAGGCGGTGCGCAACCCCTGGCGGCTGGCACGCGGGCTCGTCGCGGCGCTGGGCGGAGGTACCGGTGACGGCCCGGATGACGCGGCAGACACGGCCCGCCGGCGCCTGGCCGCCGCGGTCGCGGAGGCCGACTGCTTCGCCGGGGTCGACGCCGCCGAGCTGCGGCTGGTCGACTCGCAGCTGGCCTCGGGCACGGGCACCGTGGAGTGCTCCTCGGCGGGCCGCCTCTTCGACGCCGCGGCGTTCCTCTCGGGCGCGTTCACCGGGCCGGTCAGCCACGAGGGCCAGGCGGCCATGGAGTTCGAGGCCCTGGCGCGCTCGGCCGGTGCCGCGCCGGGCGACGCCGGGCCCGCCGCGCCCCGGGCGACCGGGCCACAGGCGGGTTCCCCGACGCACTCCCCCGCCCCCGCGCACCGCACCCCCGACGACGACCGCGAGGCCGTCGCCGCGCTGCTCGCCGCGGTGGCCGGTCGCTCCGCCCCCGTCGCGGAGCGCGCCCGGGACTTCCACCGCGGCCTCGCCGGACTCTTCGCCGCGCGCCTCGAGGCCGCGGCCGAACAGGCCGGCACGACCGTGGTCGGGGTGACCGGCGGCTGCGCGCTCAACCGGCTCTTCGTCAGCGATCTCGCCACCGCTCTCTCGGCCCGCGGCCTGAAGCTTCTCGAGCACCACACGGTGCCCGCCAACGACGGCGGGCTCTCGCTGGGTCAGGCGGCCGCCGCCCGCGCCGGCGTCGACGACTTCGCCCGCCTCAACTGACGCGCGGGCGTCGGCAATCACGGCGCCGCACGCCGCACGGAACCGCCCACGGGGCGCACCGCGGGCGTCGTCAAGCAAAATCAGCAGATGCGCGGCAGCGGGTCGCCGGCGAGCTTGTCCACCATGCGCGCGCCGCCGAAGCCGGTGACCAGCACCACGGAGGCGGCCGGCTCCTCGACGATGCGGCCGACCAGGCGGGCCTCGGGAGCCCCGGCGGCGCGCACGGCCTCGACGGCGGCGTCGGCGGAGTCCTTCGGCACCACGGCCAGGAAGGTGCCCTCGTTGGCCACGTAGAGCGGGTCGATGCCCAGCACGTCGCAGGCCGCGCGCGTCATGTCGCGCACCGGGATGGCCTCGTCCTCGAAGGCGACGCCGAGGCCGGTGGCGTCGGCCAGCTCGTTCGCCACGGTGGCCACGCCGCCGCGGGTGGCGTCGCGCATCCAGCGGGTGTCCGGCACCGCCTCGAGCAGCGCGGCGGTCAGCTTGTTGACCGCGCGGGTGTCGGAGGCGATCGGCGCGTCCAGGGCGAGGTCGCCGCGCGCCATCATCACGGCCATGCCGTGGTCGGCGATCGGGCCGGACAGCAGGATCCGGTCGCCGACCTGCACCTTGCCGAAGCCGGTGTCGCGGCCGGCCGGGATCACGCCCACGCCCGCGGTGGTGATGTACAGGTGGTCGGCGGCCCCGCGCGGGACGACCTTCGTGTCGCCGGTGGCGATGGTCACGTCGGCCTCGGCGGCGGCGTCGCGCACGGCCTCGGCCACACGCCGCAGGGTGGCGACCTCCAGGCCCTCCTCCAGGATGAAGGACACCGAGATCAGCTTCGGGTCCGCGCCGGCGACCGAGAGGTCGTTGACGGTGCCGTTGACGGCGAGCTCGCCGATGGAGCCACCGGGGAACTCGATCGGGTTGACCACGTAGGAGTCGGTGGTGAAGGCGAGCTTCGCGCCCTCGGCCTGGGCGTCGGCCAGCAGGCTCGGCAGGTCCACGACCGCGGAATCGCCGCCCTGGTCGAGCATCTCATTGCCGTAGACGTCAAAGAACAGGCGGTCCAGCAGCGTGGTCGACTGCTTGCCGCCCGCGCCGTGGGACAACGTGATGTGGTCGTCCTTCAGCCGGCCGGGGTGACGCCGCACGCGCGAGATGTTGTCATTGACGCGCTCCTCGTCCTGGTTGATGCGGTTTTTCGGTTCCACGCTTACTCACGGCCTTTCTCGGGAGATAACGGGGTTCGGTGTTAGGCTCGACGGTAGTCCAGAAAACCTTGAGGAGGTTGCACATGTGCCTCGGAGTGCCCGCCCAGATCGTCGAGATGAAGGATCCCGGCCGCGCCACCGTCACCATCGGCGGCGTCAACCGCGTCATCTCCACTGATCTGCTCGTCGACGAGGGCCTCGACGTCGGCGAGTGGGTGCTCGTCCACGTCGGCTTCGCCCTGAGCAAGATCGACGAGGACGAGGCGACGACCACGCTGCAGCAGATCCGGCAGCTCGGCGCCAACACCTACGAGGACGAGCTCGACTCGTTCTCGACATCCAGAATCGACTGACCCGCGGGCCGGACCCTCCATCCGGCCCGCTCTTCGACGTCGCGTCGGTCCCCGTCGCCGGGCCCCGCACCCGTGGTGCGTGGTCGGCGGTGCGCGGCCGGCGCCCCGACGCCCGGCGCCTGCGCGCCGCCCCTGTTTCCCGTTTCCGCCCCTCTCCAGGAAGGTGCACTGCCAAGTGAAGTTCGTCGACGAGTTCCGCGACCCGGCTGCGGCCCGCGCCCTGCTCAAGCGCATCGAGCACGACGCGGCCAAGCTGGACCGCCCGATCAAGATCATGGAGATCTGCGGCGGCCACACCCACACCATCTACCGCTATGGGCTGGAGAACCTCCTGCCCGACAACATCGACCTGGTGCACGGGCCGGGCTGCCCGGTCTGTGTCATCCCGATGGGCCGCGTCGACGACGCGCTGTGGCTGGCCCGCCAGGACGACGTCATGCTGACCACCTTCGGCGACATGATGCGCGTGCCGGGTTCCGACGAGTCGCTGCTGCAGGCCCGCGCCCGCGGCTGCGACGTGCGCTTCGTCTACTCCCCGCTGGACGCGCTGAAGCTGGCCCAGGAGAACCCGGACCGCAAGGTCGTCTACTTCGCCGTCGGCTTCGAGACCACCGCACCGTCCACGGCCGTCACGCTGCGCACCGCCAAGGCGCGCGGGGTGAAGAACTTCTCCGTGTTCTCCAACCACGTCACCATCGAGCCGCCGCTGCGTGCGATCGCCGACGGCGGCGAGACCGAGGTCGACGCCTTCATCGGGCCCGGCCACGTGGCCACCATCGTGGGCACGAAGGCCTTCGACTTTCTGGCCGAGGAGTTCAACCTGCCGGTCGCGGTGGCCGGCTTCGAGCCGCTGGACATCCTGCAGTCGGTCGCCATGCTGCTCGAGCAGTTCGTCTCCGGGCAGGTCGCCCGCGGCGAGGCGAGCGTGGGCAACCAGTACTCGCGCGTGGTCACCGGCGAGGGCAACGTCGCCGCCCAGCGCCTCTTCGACGAGGTCTTCACCGTGCGCGACAGCTTCGAGTGGCGCGGCCTGGGCTGGCTGCCGAACTCGGGCTTCGGTATCTCCGAGGCCTACGCCGACTTCGACGCCGAGCGCCTCTTCGACGTCCCGGACGACCGCGTGGCCGACCCGGTCGCCTGCGAGTGCGGCTCCGTGCTGACCGGGCGTATCAAGCCCTGGCAGTGCAAGGTCTTCGGCACCGCGTGCACGCCGGACACCCCGATCGGCACCTGCATGGTCTCGCCCGAGGGTGCCTGCGCGGCGTACTACAACTTCGGCCGCATCGACAAGGCCGCCACCGCCGCCCTGGCCAACAACTGATCCGGGCGGCTCCGGCCCGGCCGGCACCGGCCCGCCCCCGGCCCGCCGCCGATTTTCCCCGCACCCGCTACATCCGGCGGGCGCGGTCTTTTAGTGTGGAGACCATGAGCTCCCCCACTGAACCCGACCGCCACCCGATCTTCTCCGTGTGGGCCCCGAACGCCGACCGCGTCCGGCTGGTCCTCGACGACCCCGACGGCGGGCGCGTGGATCTCGAGCGCGCCGACGGCGGCTGGTTCGTCCCGCCGGCCGACGCCCCCGCGCCGACCCCGGGACGCCGCTACGCCTTCCAGCTGGCCACCGAGCCGGCCGCCGAGGCGCCCGAGCCCGAGTGGTCCATCCTGCTGCCGGACCCGCGCTCGCGCCGCCAGCCCGACGGCGTGCACGGCTTCTCCGAGGTCGTGCCGACCGAATTCGACTGGACCGACGCGACCTGGACGGGCCGCCCGCTGCCCGGCCAGGTGCTCTACGAGCTGCATGTCGGCGCCTTCACCGCCGACGGCACCTTCGACGCGGCCGTCGGAAAGCTCGCGCACCTGCGCGAGCTGGGGGTGACCACGGTGGAACTGATGCCCGTCCAGCCCTTCGGCGGCGAGCGCAACTGGGGCTACGACCCGGTCAGCTGGTTCGCCGTCCACGAGGCCTACGGCGGGCCGGCGGGGCTGAAGGCCTTCGTCGACGCCGCGCACGCCCACGGCGTGGCCGTGGTCATGGACCTGGTGTTCAACCACTTCGGCCCCGACGGCAACTACACCGGTTTCTTCGGGCCGTACACCACGGGCGCGGCGACGGACTGGGGCGACGTGGTCAACCTGATGGGCCCGGGCTCCGACGAGGTGCGCCGCTTCATCCTCGACGCCACCCGCCAGTGGCTCGGGGAGTTCCACGTCGACGGCGTGCGCCTGGACGCGGTGCACTCGCTCGACGACCGGGGCGCGGTCTCCGTGCTGGAGCAGATCGCCGACGTCGCGCGCGACGTCGCCGCGTGCACCGGCGTGCCGCGCTGCGTCATCGCCGAGAGCGACCTCAACGACCCGCGCCTGATCACCCCAGTCGAGGACCTCGGCTGCGGGCTCGACGCGCAGTGGCTCGACGACGTCCACCACTGCCTGCACACGCTGACCGAGGGCGAGCAGTACGGCTACTACCGCGACTACGGGCGCGTCGGCGACCTGGCGCGCACGCTCAGCGAGGCGTACCGCTTCACCGGTGACTACTCGCTGCACCGCGGGCGCTCGCACGGGCGCGGCTTCGACCGCACGCGGATGCCCGGGGCGCGCTTCGTCACCTACACCACCACCCACGACCAGACGGGCAACCGCGCGGCCGGCGACCGCGCCGCCGAGCGCATCACCCCGACGCAGCACCTGCTCAAGTGCGCGTTCGTCTACCTCTCGGAGTTCACGCCGATGATCTTCATGGGCGAGGAGTTCGGCGCGCGCCAGCCCTTCCCCTTCTTCGCCTCGCACACCGACCCGGGGCTGCTGGAGGCCACGCGCACCGGCCGGCTGCGCGAGTTCGCCTCCTCTGGCTGGGACCCGGACACGATCGCGGACCCGGCCGCCGAGGAGACGTTCGCCTCCGCCAAGCTGGACTGGGAGCTTGACGACGCCCAGCGGGGCATCGTCGCCGCCGTGCGCGAGCTGCTGCGGCTGCGCCGCGAGCTCGGCTGCGCCTCGGGCGTGCTTTCCGACGTGCGCGTCGACCACGCCGTGACGGCCACCGTGCGGGAGGCGGGTTCCGGGGCCGCGGTCGGCGCCGACGCCGTGGCCCTGGAGCACGGGTGGGTGGCCATGCACCGCACCGCGCCCGACGGGCGCGAGTGGACGCTGGTGGGCAACTTCTCCCCCGAGCCGGTCACGGTGCCCTTCGGCGGGGAGCTGCGCTACTCCTTCACCGAGCCCGAGGTCGGCGCGGACGAGACCCGGCTCGGTCCCTGGGAGTTCGCGGTCCTGCTGCGCTGAGGTGGCGGCGCCCCGCGAGCTCGGCGCCGCCACCCTGAAGCTCCCTGCTGCGCCCCTCCCCCGTGAGAGGCGCGCCCGATCAGGTCACTGGTCCGAGCCCAGTCGGGAGCCGGCGCCCCTCCCTAGATGAGGAAGGAGTACTCCGGGGTGCCCGGGTGGAGCTGCTGGCAGTCGAGCGGGGATTCGGCCATGCGCTCAAGCAGGCCCTCCAGGTCCGAGGCCCGGCCCAGCTCCAGGCCGACGAGGGCCGCGCCAGTGTCGCGGTTGTTGCGTTTGAGGTACTCGAACCGGGTGATGTCGTCGTCCGGGCCGAGGATCTCGTTGAGGAAGTGACGCAGCTGGCCGGGCTCCTGCGGGAAGTTGACCAGGAAGTAGTGGCGCAGGCCGCGGTGCACCAGCGAGCGCTCCATGACCTCGTTGTAGCGCAGGACGTCGTTGTTGCCGCCGGAGATGATGCAGACCACGGTCGCACCCGGGGCGACGTCGACGGTCTTGAGGGCTGCCACCGACAGCGCGCCGGCGGGCTCGGCGATGATGCCCTCGTTCTGGTAGAGGTCCAGCATCTCGGTGCACACCGCACCCTCGGAGACGTCGGTGACGTGCACGCGGGAGAGGTTGCGCTCGACGATGTCGTAGTTGATGTCGCCGATGCGCTTGACGGCCGCGCCGTCGACGAAGGGGTCGACGGTCTCGAGGGCGACCGGGTGGCCGGCGGCCAGGGCCGCGGTCAGGCTGGCCGCCCCGGAGGGCTCGACGGCCACCACGCCGGTGCGCGGGGACATGTCGGCCAGGTAGCTGGTCACGCCGGCGAGCAGACCCGCGCCGCCGACCGGCACGTAGATGGTGTCCAGGGTCCTGCCCTGGGCGGAGAGCTGCGAGAGGATCTCGGCGGCGACGGTGCCCTGCCCGATGACGGTGTCACGGGCGGCGAAGGGCTCGACCATCACGGCGCCGCGCTCGGCGGCGTCGGCGCGCGCGGCGTCGGCGGCCTCGTCGAAGTTGTTGCCGGTGACCACCAGCTCCACGGCGTCGCCGCCGTGGACGCGGATCCGGTCGCGCTTCTGCTTCGGGGTCTGGACCGGCACGAAGATCTTGCCGCGGATGCCCAGCGCCTTGCAGGCGTAGGCGACACCCTGGGCGTGGTTGCCGGCCGAGGCGGCGACGATGCCGGCACTGCGGTCCTCGGGGCTGAGCTGGCTGACGGCGTTGTAGGCGCCACGGATCTTGTAGCTGCGCACGTCCTGCAGGTCCTCGCGCTTGAGGAAGACCTGGGCGCCGACGGCCTCCGACAGGCGCGGGCAGTACTGCAGCGGGGTCGGGGCGATGACCGCGGAGATGCGCGCCTGGGCCTGCTGAATGTCGGCCGCGTGAACGGGGTCGAAGGCCGGGGTCTCGTCGGTGGTGCGCGTCTCAGTCATGGAGGAGATTCTAACCTCGCCTCCCGCGCACGGGGGGGGTCGCAGGCCCGCCTTAAGTTCCCGGGGGATCGTTTCCGCAGGATCGTTTCCCTGCGAACAAACTTTCCTGTTTATGACTTAGGAGGATCCTGGTAGAGTGCTTCTCCGGAACCCGCCCCGGCGCCCGTGTCCGGCGCTCCCGGCGGCACCGCCCGCGGCCCCCGCAGGCCGAGCCGGAACCCGCGTCACCGCAGAAGCCGGCGAACACGACACTTCGAGAGGAACCACCACCGTGAAGAACTTCCGCCGCCGCACCGGCCTCGCGCTGGCCACCGCCGCAATGACCGCCTGCTCGCTGCTCAGCCCCGTCGCCGCTAACGCGCAGAGCTCCGTCGAGGAGACCGCCGCCTCGACGACGGCCCCGGCCGACAACAACTCCTCCAGCACCGAGGACAAGAAGACCGGCGAGCCGACCCCGTCCGCCACCGCGACGGACACCAACTCCAGCACCAACGGCTCCAGCGCCTCGGAGACCCTTTTCGAGGCGTTCCCCGAGTTCAAGGAGTTCTGCGCCTCGGACAAGAAGGCGGAGGAGTACCCGAAGGACTTCACGATCGAGGTCAAGGGCGACAAGCTGGGCTACGAGGCCGCCAAGTCCAAGTGCTCCTACGGCAACCAGCCCGCGTGGGCCTACCCCAACCAGGAGTTCAACAAGGGCCTGGCCATATTCAACACCGTCCTGGCCGTCCTGGCCGCCGTGGCCGGTGTCGTCGGGTTCATCTTCAAGATCAACCCGAACCTGATCAACGACATCCAGGGCGCCCTGCGCTTCTAAGGAACCCCGGGCCGCGGGCGCACCCCGCCGGCCCCGGCGCACAGCACACAGACGCGAGAAAGGCGCGGAGCGAAACGCTCCGCGCCTTTCTGCTGCGTGCGTCAGGCGGCGCAACCGGTGCACGCCCGTCCAAGCCATGGACCGGCGCCACCCGCGCGAAGCGCCAGCTTCGCGCCCCGCCCCCGCCCCGCGCCCGAGCGCGACAATCAGTACCCGGGCGACCGACGGGACGTCGGCAATTGAGGGGCCCTAGAGCTCCTCGGAGGCGATGCGCGCGCCCTCGACCAGGGACTCCAGCTTCGCCCACGCGATCTGGCGGTGCAGGCGCCCGCCGAGGCCGCAGTCGGTGGAGGCGATGACGCGCTCCGGGCCGACGAGCTCGGCGAACTTCAGGATGCGGTCGGCGACCAGGCGCGGGTGCTCGACGGCGTTCATCGAGTGCGAGACGACACCCGGATAGATCAGGGTGTTCTCGGGGAGCTCGTGGTCCTGCCAGACGCGCCACTCGTGGGCGTGGCGCGGCGAGGCGCCCTCGAAGGAGAAGCCGCCGACCTTGGCGCGCAGGATCTCGTCGATGATGTCCGCGAACGGCACGTCCGTGGTGTGCGGGCCGTGCCAGGAGCCCCAGCAGATGTGCAGGCGGGTCTGCTCGACGGGCAGGCCGGCCAGGGCGTCGTTGATGGCGTCGATGCGGATGCGCAGCCAGGCGCGGTAGTCCTCGATGGACGGCTCCGGGTTGATCTGGTCCCAGGCCTCGGCCAGGTCCGGCGCGTCGAGCTGCACGGTGAAGCCGGCGTCGGTGATGGCCTTGTACTCCTCGTGCAGTGCGGCCGCGCAGGCGTTGACCACGGCGGTGTCGTCGCCGTAGTGCTCGTCCTTCAGGCGCGCGGCGGCACCCGGGGAGATCGCGGCGATGAAGCCGGCCTGGGCACCCGCGGCGTCGACGGCGTGGCGCAGCAGGGCGGTGTCGCGGGCGACCTCCTCGCCGCCGGCGTAGGTGATCTCACCGGTGAACTTGGGGTTTCCCACCTTGGCGCGGCCGGTGAGGATGCCGGAGTCCGGGTCCGAGTAGGCCTCGCTGAAGCGGGCGCGGTCGCGGCGGTCGGCGAAGCTGGTCAGCTTGATGTTGCCCGGGGTGGAGCGCACGACGTCCTGGTTGGCCCAGCGGTCCTCCTCGGTCATGGTCAGGCCGCCGAGGCGGGAGAAGATGTAGTTCCACCAGGCGCCGTAGTCGACGGCACCGGAGGTGATGTGGCCGTACTCGCCGTCGTTGACGATGTCGATGCCCAGCTCGACCTGGCGGGCGACGACCTCGTCGACGGAGGCCTGCAGGATCTCCCGGAACTCCTCGTCGCCGATCTCGCCGGCGTGGCGGCGGTTGTTCGCCTCCAGCAGCTGCGGGGTGCGCGGCAGCGAGCCGACGTGGGTGGTGCGGATGCGCGTGGTCAAGGGCCAGTTCCTCTCGGTCTCGGGTGCGGGCGATTGACGACGTCCCGGTGGGCGCCGTGGGTGCCGCAGGTTACGCAGTCACAGTGTAGCCGTGAAGTTCACGGGCTTTTCAATTTACTTTCAGTAAGCGTTCACAGCGCAGGTTCATCGTGTAACAAGGCAGAAGACCGGGTGCACCCGCTGCGCCCAGCCCGTGCCGAGAATTCCAGACGCTTTATCGAACGGGAGCACAAGTGAAGCACAAGACCCTGCGCACGACCCTCGCCGGCCTGTCGGCCGCCGCCCTGGCCGTGACCCTGACCGCCTGCGCGGACGACTCCGGCTCCTCGGAGGCCTCCGGCGCCCAGGTCGCGGAGACCCGCGAGGGCGAGGCCGGTGACCTGCTCGCCGACCGCTCCGCCAACGGCGACATCGCCACCCACGGCGGTGCGCGCCGCATCGACGGCGACCAGGCCGCCATGCTGCAGAAGGCGATCGAGAAGTCGGACGCCAAGAACGTCATCCTGCTCATCGGCGACGGCATGGGCGACTCCGAGATCACCGTGGCCCGCAACTACGCCGAGGGCGCCGGCGGCGACTTCGCCGGCATCGACACCCTGCCCGTGACCGGCCAGTACACCCACTACTCGCTGAACAAGGACGACAAGACGCCGAGCTACGTCACCGACTCGGCGGCCTCCGGCTCCGCGTGGGCTACCGGCACCAAGACCTTCAACGGCGCCATCTCCGTCGACGCCGACAACAAGCCGCAGGCCAACCTGCTGGAGATCGCCAAGGCCAACGGCCTGGGCACCGGCAACGTCTCCACCGCCGAGATCCAGGACGCCACCCCGGCCGTCCAGCTGGCGCACGTGGAGAAGCGCAAGTGCTACGGCCCGGAGGACACCGAGAAGTGCGGTGACGACCTGCTGGACAAGGCTGGCCGCGGCTCCATCTCCGAGCAGCTGCTCAACACCCGCGCCGACGTCGTGCTCGGCGGCGGCTCCGAGAGCTTCGACCAGAAGGCCAAGGCCGGCGAGTGGGAGGGCAAGACCCTCCGCGAGCAGGCCGAGGAGCGCGGCTACCAGCTGCCGACCAACGCCGAGGAGCTCGACAAGATCACCGAGGCCAACCAGGACTCCCCGGTTCTGGGCCTGTTCTCCGAGGGCAACATGCCCGTGCGCTGGGAGGGCCCGAAGGCCGAGAAGGAGGGCTACCTCGACGAGGCCGCCAAGTGCACCGACAACCCGGAGCGCACCGAGGACATCCCGAAGCTGGCCGACATGACCTCCAAGGCCATCGACCTGCTCAAGGACAACGAGAACGGCTTCTTCCTGCAGGTCGAGGGCGCCAGCATCGACAAGCAGGACCACGCCGCCAACCCCTGCGGCCAGATCGGTGAGACCGTCGACCTGGACGAGGCCGTCCAGGAGGCCCTGAACTTCGCGGCCGAGGACGGCGAGACCCTCGTCGTCGTCACCGCCGACCACGCCCACACCAGCCAGGTCATCGGCAACGTCTCCGAGGAGGACATCAAGGAGATGGCCGAGGAGTCCGGCAAGTCCGAGGAGGAGGTCCGCGCCGCGGTCTACCCGGGCCTGTCGCGCAAGCTCGTCACCAAGGACGGCGCCGAGATGACCGTCGGCTACGCCACCAGCGAGAACATGGACGTCACCGACCAGTCGCACACCGGCGCCCAGCTGCGCATCGCCGCCTTCGGCCCCGGCGCCGCGAACGTGACCGGCCTGACCGACCAGACCGACCTCTTCTTCACGGTCCGCGACGCGCTGGGCCTCGACGAGTCGAAGTTCGACGTCAACGCCGAGCCCGACACCAGCAAGTAGGCACGCAGGCACAGGTCACCCGGGCGGGCGGCGGGCCCAGCGCACCAGCGCCGGCAGCGGGCAGCACACCAGCTGACCGGACCGCGGCGGGACATCCCCGCCGCTCCCACTCCCCCGGCGCGCTGACCTGAGGATCTGAGAACCCGAAAGCCTGAAAGCGGGCGCCCCACACGGGGCGCCCGCTTTCTGCGGTTCCCGGGGCTGCCACACCGAGGTGCAGCGCAGGCGCCGGCACTTGCGCGCAGCAGCGCCCAACCCGAAGGGAACCGCGCACGGGGACCGACGGGACGTCGGCAATTGAGGGGCGTCAGCCCAGGATGCCGGGGCCCATCGACGCCTTGAGGTCGCCCATCAGGGAGGAGGAGCGCTCGACGCGGAGGTGCTCGTCAAGCACCATCAGCTGGCTGTCCGAGCCGTTGGTCAGGTTGAGGTAGACGTCGCTGTCGCCGGGGTTGCGCTGCAGCACGTGCTTGAGCTTGGCGATGTTGGTCAGGGTGCACTGGTCGGTGCGCATCGTCAGGCGCAGCGGCAGGCCGCGGCCGTTGCCGGCGCCGAGGTCCGGGACCTTCAGGTCGTCGCAGAAGAGGCTCATGCGGTCGTCGCGCACGTTGACGTGCACGCGGGCGAGTATGATGTTGTCCTCGACGATCTGCGGGGCCACCAGCGAGTAGACCTTGTTGAACACCAGGATCTCCGCCGAGGCGCCGTTGTGGTCCTCCACCGTGACGATCGCCCAGGGCGAGCCGTCCTTCTTGGAGAAGCGCCGGTCCACAGCCGAGATGATGCCGCCGATGACCAGCTCCTGGCGGTCGTGGACGTCGCCGGAGATGATCTTCGTGATCGGGGTGTCCGTCTGCGCGTTGAGCGCCTCCTCGAAGCCGTCGAGCGGGTGACCCGAGACGTAGAGGCCGAGCATCTCGCGCTCCAGAGCGAGCTTGTGCTTGCGGTCCCACTCCTCGTCGGGGACGTCCACGGCGAAGACGTTGTCCACCGCCGAGGCCTCCTCCCCGCCGCCGAGGCCCGCGAAGAGGTCGAACTGGCCGCGGTCGGCCGCCTTCTTCGTGGAGGTCACCGCGTCAACGGCGTCCTCGTGGATCAGCGCCAGGCCCTTGCGCGGCAGGTCCATCGAGTCGAAGGCGCCAGCCTTGATCAGGGACTCCGTGACGCGCTTGTTGCAGGCGACGAGGTCGATCTTCTCCAGGTAGTCGGAGAAGTCCCGGTAGGCGCCCTTCTCCTGGCGGGCGCGCACGATGCCGGCGACGACGTCGTGGCCGACGTTGCGGATCGCGCCCAGGCCGAAGCGGATGTCCTCGCCGACGGCCATGAAGTCGTCCTCGGACTCGTTGACGTCCGGGGAGAGCACGCGGATGCCCAGGTGGCGGCAGTCCGAGAGGTATAGCGCCGACTTGTCCTTGTTGCTGGCCACCGAGGACAGCAGCGCGGCCATGTACTCGGCGGTGTAGTTCGCCTTCAGGTAGGCCGTCCAGTAGCTGACCAGGCCGTAGCCCGCGGCGTGGGACTTGTTGAACGCGTAGGAGGCGAACGGCTCGATGGTGCCCCACAGCGCGTCGATGGCGTCCTTGGAGTAGCCGTTGTCCTTCATGCCGCCGGCGAACTTCTCGTACTGCTTCGCCAGGACCTCGGGCTTCTTCTTGCCCATGGCCTTACGGAAGTTGTCGGCCTCGCCGGCGGTGTAGTTGGCCACCTTCTGCGAGATACGCATGATCTGCTCCTGGTAGACGATCAGACCGTAGGTCTCCTCCAGGATGTCGTGCAGCGGCTCCTCCAGCTCCGGGTGGATCGGGGTCATCGGCTTACGGCCGTTCTTGCGGTCGGCGTAGTCGAAGTGGGCGTTGACGCCCATCGGGCCCGGACGGTAGAGGGCCAGGGAGGCGACGATGTCCTTGAAGCCCGTCGGCTTCATGCGCTTGAGCAGCTCCTGCATGCCGCCGCCGTCGAGCTGGAAGATGCCGAGGGTGTCGCCGCGGCCGAGCAGCTCGTAGACCTTCGGGTCGTCGGTGACCAGCTCCTCGAGGTGGATCTCCTCGCCGCGGTTCTTCTTGATGTTCTCCACGGCGTCGCCCAGCACGGTCAGGTTGCGCAGGCCCAGAAAGTCCATCTTCAGCAGGCCGATGGCCTCGCAGGCCGGGTAGTCCCAGCCGGTGATGATCGCCCCGTCCGCGGGCCGCTTCCACATCGGGATGTGGTCCATCAGCGGCACCGAGGCCATGATCACCGCGCAGGCGTGGACGCCGGCCTGGCGGACCACGCCCTCCAGGCCGAGGGCCGTGTCATAGATCTTGCGCACGTCCGGGTCGGACTCGATGAGGCTGCGCACCTCGCCGGCCTCGGCGTAGCGGTTGTGCTCCGGGTCGGTGATGCCGTGCAGCGGGATGTCCTTGGCCATGATCGCCGGCGGCAGGGCCTTGGTGATGCGGTCGGCCATCTGGTAGCCGGGCTGGCCGAACTGCACGCGGGCGGAGTCCTTCAGCGCCTGCTTGGTCTTGACGGTGCCGAAGGTGATCACCTGGGCGATCTTGTCCGCGCCCCAGCGGTCGGCGGCGTAGCGGATCATCTCCTCGCGGCGGCGGTCGTCGAAGTCGATGTCGATATCCGGTGCGGAGGGGCGCTCCGGGTTGAGGAATCGCTCGAAGAGGAGGTCGTGCTCCATCGGGTCGATGTTGGTGATGGTCAGCGCGTAGGCGACCAGGGAGCCGGCGGCCGAGCCACGACCCGGCCCGACGCGGATGCCGACCTTGCGGGCGTGCTTGATCAGCTCGGCGACGATGAGGAAGTAGGACGGGTAGCCCTTCATGTCGATGACGCCGATCTCGTACTTGGCGCGCTCGGTGTACTTCTCGGGCACCTCGCCGTCCGGGAAACGGTTGGCCAGCCCGCGCATGACCTCCTCGGTCAGCCAGGAGGTCGGGGTGTAGCCCTCCGGGACGTCGGCGATCGGCATGCGGTCGTGGGGGTGCTTCTCCCACAGCTCCGAGTAGTCGCCGACGCGCTCGGCGATCCAGAGGGTGTTGTCGCAGCCGTCCGGCACGATGTCGTCGAACATCTCGCGCATCTGTTCGGCGGACTTCAGGTAGTACTCGGGGCCGTTGAACTTGAAGCGGTCCGGGTCGTGCAGGGTCTTGCCGGTCTGGACGCAGAGCATGGCCTCGTGGGGGCCGGCCTGGGACTGCAGCACGTAGTGGCAGTCGTTGGTCACCAGCGGCGGCAGGTTGAGCTTGCGGCCGACCTCGAGGAGCTCGCGGCGCACGCGCTGCTCGATGTCGAGGTCGTGGTCCATCAGCTCGAGGAAGAAGTTGTCCTTGCCGTAGATGTCCTGCCACTTGGCGGCGGCCTCGACGGCGGCGTCGAACTGGCCGAGGCGCAGGTGGGTCTGCACGTCGCCGGAGGGGCAGCCGGTGGTGGCGATGATGCCCTCGGCGTGCTCGGCGATCAGGTCGGCGTCCATGCGCGGCCATTTGCCCAGCTGACCTTCGTAGGAGGCCAGCGAGGAGAGCTTGAAGAGGTTGTGCAGGCCGGTGGCGTTCTCGGCGAGCATGGTCTGGTGCAGGTAGGCGCCGGAGGCGGAGACGTCGTCGGACTTCTGGTGCGGCTCGCCCCAGCGGATGCGCTTCTTGTTGAAGCGGCTCTCGGGCGCCATGTAGGTCTCGATGCCGATGATCGGCTTGATGCCGGCCTTGGTCATGGTCCGGTAGAAGTTGTCGGTGCCGAACATGTTGCCGTGGTCGGTGATGCCGACGGCGGGCATGCCCTGGCGGACGGCCTCCTCGGCGAGCATGTCCACCTTCGCCATGCCGTCGAGCATGGAGTATTCGGTGTGGTTGTGCAGGTGGACGAAGCCCGATTTTTTGACCATGGCAGCCAGTGTATCGATGCGCGCAAGTACGATCACGGCCATGCTCTTCGGTGTCCTGGCCTACCTGTTGTGGGGCGTTTTCCCGGCCTTCTTCCCGCTGCTGCTGCCCGCCGGTCCGCTGGAGATTCTGGCCCACCGCATCGTGTGGACGGCGCTGCTGATGGTCGTGGTGCTCGCGGTGACGCGCGGGTGGCGCGAGCTGCGCGCGGCCGGGCGGGCGCAGTGGGCGCGCATGGCGCTGGCGGGCGTGGTCGTGGCCGGCAACTGGCTGATCTACGTCGTCGCGGTCAACTCGGGCCACGTCGCCGACGCGGCGCTGGGCTACTTCATCAACCCGATCGTCAGTGTGCTGCTCGGCGTGCTCTTCCTCAACGAGCGGCTGCGCCCGGCGCAGACGGCGGCGGTGGGCATCGCGGCGGTGGGCGTGGTGTGGCTGGCGGTGCTCAGCGAGCAGCCGCCGGTGATGGGCGTGGGCCTGGCACTGACTTTCGGCTGCTACGGGCTGCTCAAGAAGAAGGTGACGGTGTCCTCGGCGGCGTCCCTGACGGCGGAGACGCTGGTGCTCACGCCGGTGGCGGCGGTGTATCTGGCGGTGCTCGCCGTGGGCGGGCAGGCGACGTTCGGCAACGCGGGTGCGACGAATGCGGCGTTGCTGGCGGTCTCCGGCGTGGTGACGGCGCTGCCGCTGCTGCTCTTCGGCGCGGCGGCGCACCGCCTGCCCCTGGCGACGATCGGCATGCTGCAGTTCCTCACGCCGACGATGCAGATGCTGTGGGCGCTGTTCGTGGTCGACGAGCAGCTCAGCCCGGCGCGCTGGGCGGGCTTCGTGATCATCTGGGTGGCCGTCGCCGTATTCATTGCGGACATCGCGCGCACCGCCCGTCGCGCCCGACGCGCCCGCTGTGCGGGCGCCGCCCCGATTGACGACGCCCCGCGTGGCGACGCTGCGGGTTAGACACCCGTCTCCTCGTCCCCCCCGTGTCCTCACCCCGCCGCGGCCCTGCCGCCGCTCTCCTGCTTCCCTTTATCTCCGGAGCACACCGGATTCCGGGCCTCCGAGCTCCGTCGATCCGCCTCGCGGATTCCCGGGCCCTTAGCTGAGACAGCCGGGCTGCGCCACTGCGGGGCGGGCCGGGGTGTGGATGCCCGGGGGTGTTCCACAGCCGGGCGGCCGTGCTCTCGCGGAGCGGGGCGGCGGCCGGGATGCTGGGGGCCATGAACCCGCTCGACCAATTCATCGAAGTCTCCGGCCGGGGCATCGCCGTAGCCGAGGCCGCCGCCGGGCTGAGCCGGCACCGACTCATCGATCTCGGCGTCGTGCCGGCGGACGCGCAGAAGATCGCCCGCGTCTCCGCGATCTACTTCCCCGCCAACCGCACCACGTCCCCGGCGATCGCCGCGGCCCACGAGAACCGCCACTCGCTGGCCACCCTCGACATGATCGAGAACTACGCACGCAAAGTCACCGACCAGCGCCGTGCCTGGGGCTTCCGCAGGCGGGCCTGCGGCACGGCCGGCGACCACCAGGCCGTCAAGGAGGCCTGCGAGCGTCTGCTCCTCGAGTTCAACGGGCCGGAGGCCCCGGAACCGGAGCGGCGGGCGTCGCTGCGCCTGATCAACTCGAAGACGCGCGGCCCCGGGCTCATCTTCCACGGTTCCTCCACCCAGGTCTCCACGATCTACCGGGCCGCCTTCGAGCAGGCCCGGCAGAACCTCGCCCGGGCCGCCGCCCAGGATGACGCCGAGTCGGATGGCCGGTCCGACGTCCAGACGGATCTCCACGGCGCTGCCGACGCCGTCACCGGCGGCCGGCCGGCACCGCAGCCGGGTACGCAGGCCGACGGGCAGGACGGCGCCCGGATCGACCGGTTCGATCTCGGCGAGGCCTTCGCCGAGGTGCTCGCCCGGGGTGTCCCGGAGACTGTCTATCACGCGGGGGTCGGCATCGTGCTTGACGAGTACACGCAGGTCCTCGCCGGCGACGGCGACGACGTCCAGCTGCTCGCCTCCGACGGCGCCCGGATGACCGGCTCCGAGTTCGTCCGGCTCATGCTCCGGGACCGCGCGGTGGTCGACCGGGCCGTGCTGGTCCACCCGGTCAAGGGGCCGGTCGACCTCTACCGGTTGGAGCGTTTCGCCTCGCCCAAGCAGCGCGAGATCCTCCAGCAGGTCTACGGGGTCTGCGCCCACCCGGAGTGCAACCGGCCGGGCACCTACAGCGAGGCGCACCACAAGGGCAGCTTCGCCCGCGGCGGGATGACCAACCTGGACAACCTGCTGCTGCTCTGCCCTTGGCACAACGCCGCCAACGACGACGACCCGGACGCCCCCGCCCGGCACGGCCGCATCGAGTCCGACGGGCTCGACGTCTACCGGCGGCTGCCGGGCGGGAGGCGGCAGCGGGACCACACGCCGACGATGGCACGGCGCATCCTGAACGCCCACGCCGAGGCCAGCGCCGCCGCCTGCCCCGGCGCCTGACCCGGCGCCGGCCCCGAGCCGGCCGCACCCCGCGCGCGCCCCGAGCCAGCCGCGCCCCGCGCGCGACGCACCGAGCCGAGTCGGCCACACGGCCCCGCGCTCCACGCGCCCCTGCATATATCGCGGGGAGACACCCGGACCGGTTCCTCCACGAGGGGGGGGAGGAACCGGGAATCCGGCATGCCCGACGCCACCGGCCCTCCCCACACGCCGGAGCAGGCCGGGCCTCGGCGTGCCCGGAGTCAGTGCGCAACCGCACGGAGCTGCGCCACAGCCAGCAGGGGGAGCGCTGTCAGCACAGCGTGGTCAGCACAGCGTGGTCAGCACAGCGTAGTCAGCGCGGCACAGTGAACGCGGCTCAGTCAGTCCAGTACGACGGGGCGCACGCCGGTGCGGCCCCACGCCGCATCGGAGGGCAGGGCCTCGACCACCGCGACGTCGTCAATCTGGGTGAGCGCACGCAACGCAGAACCGGAGTCGTAGGCGACGACGCCGTCGAGGCGGTCGGCCTCGAACGGGGCGCGGGCCAGCTCGCGGGCGAAGACGTCGGCGCGGGTGGCACCGGCGACGGGTTCGGGAATCTGGATCAGGCCGGCCTCGTGGGCCACGACCGCCGAGACCCGCCCCAGGCCGCGCGTCGCCTCGTCCGCGGCCTCGGTGTCCAGCGGCGCGGCGAAGGTCACGAGGGCCCACACGGGCTGGTCGGCGGGGGCCTCGGCGAGCGAGTCGGCGGCACGCGAGCGGTAGTCCGCCACGGACTCGTGGGAGTCCATGCCCAGCTGGTCGCCGTTGACGGGGTCCGGGCGGTCGGTCAGGTCCGAACGCGACGCCAGCAGCACCACCGCCAGGGCGATCAGCGCCAGCACCGCCGCCGCGACGACGCCCCGCCTCACCGCCGGACCATCTCCAGCGCCCGCGAGAGGTCCTCCGGGTAGGGCGCGGTGATCTCCATGCGGCGGCCGTCGGCCGGGTGGTCGAAGCCCAGGCACACCGCGTGCAGCCACTGGTGGTTCAGGCCGAGGCGCTCAGCGAGCCTCGGGTCGCCGCCGTACATCGGGTCGCCCACGCACGGGTGGCGCAACGCGGACATGTGCACGCGGATCTGGTGCGTGCGGCCCGTCTCCAGGTGCACCTCCAGCAGCGTCGCCTCGGGGAAGGCCTCCAGGGTCTTGTAGTGCGTGACCGCCGGCTTGCCGTCGGAGACCACCGCGAAGCGCCAGCCGGCCTTCGGGTGGCGGCCGATCGGCGCGTCGACCGTGCCGTTGAACGGGTCCGGGTGGCCCTGCACCAGCGCGTGGTAGGTCTTGGAGACCGTGCGCTCGCGGAAGGCACGCTTGAGCACCGAGTAGCCGCGCTCACTGGCGGCCACGACCATCACCCCGGAGGTGCCCACGTCCAGGCGCTGGACGATGCCCTTGCGCTCCGGCGGGCCCGAGGTGGAGATGCGGAAGCCCGCCGCGGCCAGCCCGCCGGTGACGGTGGGCCCGTCCCAGCCGACCGTCGGGTGCGCGGCCACGCCCACCGGCTTGTTGACGGCGATGACGTCCGCGTCCGAGTACAGGATGTCCATGCCCTCGACCTCGCGCGGCGTCTCGGCCTCCAGCGGGCGCGCCGGCTCCGGGAGGGTGACCTCCAGCCAGGCACCCTCCGCCAGGCGCGCGGACTTGCCCACGGGCGAATTTTCGACGAGCACGTCACCGTCCTCCGCCAATTGTGCGGCGACGGCGCGTGAGACGCCGAAGAGGCGGGCGACGCCGGCGTCGGCGCGCATGCCGGCCAGGCCCTCGGGGACGGGAAGTTGGCGGACCTCACGCACGGGCGGGCTCCTCTCCCTCGGCGTCGGTTTCTGCGGCGGTGGCGGCAGTGGCTGCGCCGGCGGCGGTGGCGCCCGCGTCCGGTGCACCGGTCTCGCCGGACCCCGCATCGGTCTCCCCCGCGTCGGCCTCGTCGTCGCCCGGCTGCTCGCCGGCCTGCTCGCCGAAGAACATGCCCAGCACGAAGACGACCACCCCGACCGTGATCGCGGAGTCGGCGAGGTTGAACACGGCGAAGTTGCCCACGGAGATGAAGTCGACGACGTGGCCGACGAAGAACGCGGGCTCGCGGAAGAGCCGGTCGACGAGGTTGCCGGCCGCTCCCCCGGCGATCAGGGCCAGCCCCACCGCGGTCCACCGGTCATGCACCCGCGGCGCGGCGGCGGCCACACCGACGACGAACGCGATCTGGATGCAGGTGAACAGCCACGTCGAGTCGCTGCCCATGGAGAAGGCCGCGCCGGAGTTGAACAGGAGCGTGAAGCGGAACCAGTCGCCGATCACCGCCACCGGCTGCCCGGGTTCCAGCCACCCGAGCATCAGCGTCTTGACCGACTGGTCGACCACGGCGACGGCGACCACCACCGCGGCCATCATGGCGGGGTATCCGCCCCCGTTCTCTCTCGGCTTCGTACTCACGCGACCATTATCACCGCCGCGGTGCGCCCGTGGCCAACCGCACCCGGCACGCACGGTAAATTAGTCACCGTGTCTGAAACCCCTCGACCGCAATTCCCGCGCCGGCGCGCCCTGCTCGCCCTGGCGGCGTCGCTGAGCCTCGCCCTGGTCGGCTGCGGCTCGGAGGCGGGTCTGCCCGACGACGACACCCGCACCGAGCAGGCCGTCGGCCTCGAGGTCGACCCCGTGCGCGTCACCGTCCAGGACGCCGGCGCCGAGCCGCGCGCCAACCTGGAGTTCCGGGACGTCGACAATCCGGCGCAGGAGACGACGGCGACGGTCGCACGCGGCTTCGCGCAGTCCGTCGCCCCCGCGGAAAAGGCCGACCCGGCCGCGCCCGCCGCGCCGGAGAGCCTCGACGCACCGGGGCTGAAGGCGACCTCGCTGCCGCTCACCGCCGCGACCACGGAGGCCGCCGCGGAGGACAACGGCACCCGGCGCGTCCAGTTCCGCCTCGGCGAGACCGACGACCTGCCCGGCGCGGCCGGTTTCGAGGCCGGCTGGACCGCGGAGGCCTCCGGCAAGGTCTCCACCGTGCGTCTCGCCCCGCCCGTCGACGCCGACGACGACACCCGCGCCGCCGCCGAGGACGCCGTGATGGGCATCGCCTCGCTGCCGGTCGTCTTCCCCGCCGACCCCGTCGGCCCCGGCGCGTCCTGGACCGTCGACTCGCGGGTGACCGGCCAGTCGACGCTGCTGCAGACGACGACCTACACGCTGGACAACGTCGACGGCGACCGTGTCGAGCTGTCCGTGGCCGTCCAACAGCGCCCGGCGGTCGGCGCGCTCGACATGTCCGGGGTGCCCGACGCCCCCGACGGCGAGCTGCGGGTGCTGCACTCCACCACGTCCTCGCGCGGTTCGCTGAACGTCGACCTGACCCGGCCGCTGCCGGTGGCCGGCACGGTCGCGGCGACCACCCGCGTGACCTACGGCGGCGACGGCGACAACCGCGTCATGCAGGACACCACCACCGCCCTCTCCTTCGGCTAGAACGGCAGGAACCGTGACCGAGACCAGGTACCACCACATCAAGCTGGACGGGGTGGGCTTCTCCTACCCCACCCACCGCGTGCTCACGGACGTGACGTTCACCGTGCCCGCCGGCCGCGTGATCGGGCTGATCGGCGAGAACGGCAGCGGCAAGTCGACGCTGATCTCGCTGATCAGCAAGCAGCGCCACCGAGACACCGGCTCGGTGGTGCGCCCGCCGGTGACCGGCTTCATGGAGCAGGAGACCTCGCTGCCGGCCACCGCACCGGCGCACGAGCTTATCGACGCCGCCGTCGCCGAGCTGCGCGGCATCGAGGCCGAGATCACGCGCCTGTCCGAGGCCATGGCCGCCGGCACCGCCGGAATTGACGACGCCGCGGCCTTCGACGCCGCACTGGCGCGTGCGGCCGAGGCAGGTGTGTGGGAGTTGGACGCCCGCATCGCCGAGGTGCTCGCCGGGCTGGGGCTGGCGGGGGTGGACCTGAAGACGCCGCTGGGCGACCTGTCCGGCGGGCAACGCCGCCGCTTCGCGCTGGCGGCGCTGCTGCTGCGACCGCTGGACGCGATGGTGCTCGACGAGCCCACCAACCACCTGGACGACGACGCGGTGGACTTCCTCATCGACGAGCTGCGGGCCTTCCCCGGGCCGGTGCTGGTGGCCAGCCACGACCGTTACTTCCTCGACGAGGTGGCCGACTTCATCGTGGACATGGACCCCTCGCTGGACCCGGAGGGGCGGGCCGAGGAGGGGCTGACGCGCCAGGACACGCTCTTCGGCGGCGGGTTCTCCGACTACCTGAAGGCGCGCGAGAAGGCCCGGCGGCTGTGGCGGGAGCGCTACAACGCCCAGGAGCAGGAGCGCGAGCGCCTCGAGTCGCGCGCACGGCAGACCGGCGAGGACGTCTTCCACTCGCAGGTGGCCAAGTCCGAGGTGCGCATGGCCGCGAAGTTCCAGGCGGACCGGGCGGCCAAGACGGTGGGGGCGCGGGTGCGCTCGGCGAAGTCGCGGCTGGCGGACCTGGAGCGCGACGAGATCCCGGCGCCGCCGGAGCGGCTGCGCTTCCGCGGCGTGCCGGACAGCCACCTGGCCAGCCTCGGTGAGCCGACGGTGACGGCGCGGTCCGTGGCGGTCGCGGGGCGGCTGGCGCCGGTGAACCTGAAGGTGCAGCCCGGCGCGCACTGGCTGATCGAGGGGCCCAACGGGGCCGGCAAGTCGACGCTGCTCTCGGTCATCGAGGGCACCGTGGCGCCGACCGCGGGCGAGGTGCGCATCCCCGAGGAGGTCACGATCGCCCGGCTGCGCCAGGACGACCACTGGGAGGACCTGGACCTGCCGGCTGCGGTGGCCTTCGAGCGGGAGGTCGCCAAGGGGCCGTGGGGCCGGTCGAGGAAGGCGAAGACCCCGCCGACGCTGGCCGAGCTGGGGCTGCTCTCCGAGGAGGACGCCGCGCGCCCGCTGCGCGCCCTGTCCTTCGGGCAGCGCCGCCGTGTGGCACTCGGCGCGGTGCTGGCCTCTCCCCCGGACCTGCTGCTTCTCGACGAGCCGACCAACCACCTCTCCCTGGCTCTGGCCGAGGAGCTCGAGGACGCGCTGGCCGACTTCGAGGGCACCGTGTTCATGGCCACCCACGACCGCTGGGTGCGCCGCCGCTGGCAGGGCAAGGTCCTGCACCTCGAGCCGGTCGACGGCCGCGCCTAGTTCTCTCCCGCGGCGCGCCGTCGCCGTAATGGCCGTCGGAGGCCGGGGTCTCTGGAGCCGAGACAGCGCACACAACGCCGAAGGCCCCGCATACCGCACGGTACGCGGGGTCGGGTGGGGCGCGACGTCGGCAAGCGACGTGGCGCGGCGGCGCTTACTACTGCGCCGGGGCCTCCTCGACGGGGGCCTCGGCGGGCGCACCCTCCGGAGCCTCCTCGGCGGGCGCACCCTCAGGAGCACCCTCGGCGGGGTCCTCGGCCGGGGCGTCACCCTGGCACATAGCCGGGACCTGCTCCGGCTCGACGGTGTTGGAGACCAGCATGCACGCCCAGGACTGGGAGAGCTTCCAGACGCCGTCCTCGTGGACGAACTCGACGTCTTCGGCGACCTGGTCCTCCTGGTCGGGCACGCTGAAGACGACCTTCGCGATGACGTACTCCGGGGTGTAGCCCGGCAGGATCGGGTCGACCACGGTGAACTTCGCGCCCGAGTCCTGCTGCGAGGCGGTCATGACGTCGAAAAGCTCCGGGGCGGTCTCGCCGCCCTGCACGGTCTGGGTCTTCTCCTCCAGCGGCACGTTCGGGTCGGTGGCGCGCTGCAGCACCGCGTTGAGCTCCTCGGCGGTCGGCGGCTCGACGCTGGCCTGCGTCGCCGACGAGGTCGCCGCGGACGACGAGGTGGCCTCGCCGTTGTCGGAGTCGTCCGAGCAGGCGCTCAGGGTCAGGCCGAGTCCGACGACGACGGTCGCGGCGGTGATCGTGGAAAACTTCAAGATCTCTCCTCGGTTCAGTCCTTCCCCGGCGGCGCCACCGGGGAGATTTCCGTTAACAGGGTACACGCGAGTGACGTGTGAAGATATTTTCGCCTCGCACGCCTCTCACTCCTCCTGCTCCTCCTGCGCCGCGAGCCAGTCGCCCCAGTCCAGCGAGTCCAACGGATCGCCCGGGGCGAGGTCCGGGTCGTCGACGGCGAAGGTTCGCGCCCGGCCCGGCCCCGTCGCGCGCGTCTCGAAGCGCACCGTGACCACCCCGGAGCCCGTGCCCTGCACCCAGCCGTGCCCGAACTCGCTGTGCACCACGTCCTCCGTGGCCCGCCAGCCGCTCTCGGCGGCCTCGGACTCCACGGTGATCTCCAGGCCGGCGCCGTCGGCCGGGGCCGCCGCGCCCACCTCGTAGTCGTCGGTGGCCGCCGAGCTGACCGGCGTGGCCACCAGCAGCTCGTCGAGCTCCGGGAAGAGCACGTCCTGGCGCGCGTCCTCCAGACCGGAGTAGCCCACCCCGACCAGGCGCACCGGGCCGACCTCGTCCGGGTAACGGGTCAGCCGGCGCGCCACCGCCCCCAGCATCGCCTCGTCGTCGGTGGCGTGGCCCAGCGTCGCCGAACGGGACTCGATGTGGAAGTCCGCCATGCGCAACTTGACCGTCACCGTGCGCGCCCCGCGACCGTCGTTAAGCAGGCGACGGTGCGCGTCCTCGGCGGCCCTCTTTACGGCGGCGTCGACCTGCGCGCGCGTGACCAGGTCGCGCGGGTAGGTGTGCTCGGCGGAGACGGACTTGGCCTCGGCGCGCGGCTCGACGGGGCGGTCGTCGTGGCCGCGCGCCAGCTGCCACAGCTGCACGCCCACCGTCGCGCCGAGGGTCAGCTCGACCTCGCGGCGCGACATCGCCGCCAGGTCCCCGATCGTCTCCACCCCGGCGGTGCGGAGCTTCGCACCGGTCACCGGCCCCACACCCCAGAGCTTGTCGACGCCCAGCGGGTGCAGGAAGTCGAGCTCCTCGGCGTGCGGGATGACACGGTGGCCGTCGGGCTTGGCCTCGCCGGAGCCGATCTTGGCGAACTGCTTGCCCGAGCCCGCGCCCACCGACGCCGGCAGCCCCGTCTCCTCGCGGATCGCGGCGCGCAGCTCCTCAGCCCACTCCGTGACCTCCTCGGCGGTGGCGCCGACCAGGTCGGGCGGCTCGAGGAAGGCCTCGTCGATGGACAGCTGCTCGATCTTGTCGGCCGGCACGAAGCGCGCCACCGTGGCGAAGACGCGGCGCGAGGCCGTGGAGTAGACAATGCGGCGCGGGGCGACGAGCACGGCCTTCGCGCCGACCAGCGCGGTGGCCCGGTGCATCGGCATCGCGGAGTGGGCACCGTAGCGGCGGGCCTCGTAGGACGCGCCCGCGACCACGCCACGGCCCGACACCCCGCCGACGAGCACCGGGCGCCCGCGCAGGGTGGGCCGGGTCAGCTGCTCGCAGGACGCGAAGAACGCGTCCATGTCGATGTGGAGGACCCAGCGCTGCATGCCCCCAGGGTATCGGCACCCGCGCGCGTCACCGACGCCGGTGCAGCGCCCACCACCCGCCGACGAACAGCGGCGGCAGCGCGACGGCCGCCGTGGCCAGCGTCCACGTGCCCACCGGGTAGTCGAAGCCCATGAGCACGACCACCCCGAGCAGGAACGCCCCGACGACCACGTCGCTCGCCGTGCCCAGCGGGTTGCGGAAGGCCGGCCGCTCGAGCCGCCCGGCGCGCACCTGGCGCATCATGCCGGCGTGGCTGGCGACGATCATCAGCCACATCCCCAGGATCCCCACCGACCCCAGGTTCAGCACGATCTCGAAGGCCTGGTGCGGCACCACGTAGTTGAGCACGATGCCCGCGACCATCAGCCCGGCGGTCAGCCACACCCCGTTGCGCGGCACGCCGCTGGGCGACATGCGCCCCAGGAACGCCGGCGCGGACCCGGTGTGCGCCAGCGGCTTGAGGATGCGCGCGGTCGCGTAGAGCCCCGCGTTGACGCTGGAGAGCGCGGCGGTGAGCACGACCAGGTTCATGATGTCGCCGGCGACCGGCACCCCGAGCGCGGTCATGAACGTCACGAACGGGCTCTCGTCGCCGGAGTAGACGTCCGCCGGCAGCAGCACGGCCAGCAGGAAGACGCTGCCGACGTAGAAGAGCACGATGCGCCAGACCGTGGTGTTGATCGCGCGCGGGATCTCGCGGGCGGGCTCCTCGGTCTCGCCGGCGGCCACGCCGATCATGTCGATGCCCGCGTAGGCGAAGATCACGCCCTGGGTCATCACGACCAGCGGCACGACCCCGTTGGGGAACCAGCCGCCGCCCTCGGCGAGCGTGGCCAGCCCGGGCTCGTGCCCGCCGACGTGGTGGCCGGTGACGATCACGGCCACGCCGACGACCATGAAGACCACCAGCGCCGCGACCTTGATGAACGCGAACCAGAACTCCGCCTCGCCGAAGACCTTCACCCCCGCCAGGTTCACCCCGATTACCACGACGAGCGCGACGGCCACCAGCGCCCACTGCGGCACCGACTGGAAGACGGGCCAGTAGCGCAGGTAGACGGCGATGGCGGTCAGCTCGGCGATGCCGACGGTCACCCACGCCATGAAGTAGATCCAGCCGGCGAAGAAGGCGGCCTTGTCGCCGAGGAACTCCCGTGAGTAGCTCGTGAAGGACCCCGACGTCGGCCGGTGGACGACCATCTCGCCGAGCGAGCGCAGCATCAGGTACCCGATCAGCCCGCACACCGCGTAGACGATCGCCAGGCCGGGCCCGCCGGCGTGCAGGCGGCCGCCGGCGCCGAGGAAGAGCCCCGTGCCGAGCGCCCCGCCCAGGGCGATCATCTGGATGTGGCGGTGCTTGAGGTCGCGGCGGTACCCCGCGGTCTCCGCTGCGTGTTCGTCGCGCGCGGGCGCGACGCCTGGTCGACTGGAGACTGTCATGTCTGTGATTATCTCCCCGTCGCGTACCAAGCGGTCTATTTTGAGCGCAGTTATATTCACTCCCCCAATTGCCGACGTCCCGTACGCCCCGCCCGGCGCCCCCGGTTGCGGTGGGCGTTGCGAAGACCTTCGCACGACCCGTCGTGTGACGCCGGCGGGACCGTGCGGCGCACCCCGTACACGGCCCCTCGGCGTCCCTGCGCCGACGTCTCGGCGCACCCGGCGGGAGTCCGGCGCCAAGTGGCGGAAGGCGCGGCGTCGGCAAGCGAAAAGGGGCGCTCCTGACGGTGCGCCCCTCCCGGGCTCTGGGCGACTGCGCCTGAGCCGTTGCGCTCAAGGCACTGCGCCCGAGGCACGGTGCCAGAGACACCGTGCCCGAGCCGACGTGGCTATGCCTTCGCGATCACCGCGGAGACGCCGTCGATGACCTCGTGCGCGTCCTCGCCGAGACCGTCGGTGACCACCTGGAACGAGGTCGCCAGCACCTCCTCGGCGATCCAGGACTCGTGGCGGTGCGCCCACTCGGCCTTCTCCTCCGGCACGGACAGCTCGACCGCGATGCGGTCGGAGACCTCGAGGCCGGCGGCCTTGCGCGCGTCCTGCAGGCCGCGGACCACGTCGGCGGCCCAGCCCTCGGACTCGAGCTCCTCGGTCAGCTCCATGTCGAGCACCACCAGGCCGTCGAGGCCCTCGACGCGAGCGGTGGAGTCCGGGTTCTCCGCGACCAGGCGCTCGGTGTACTCGTCGCCGCTCAGGCGCACGCCGTCGGCGATAACGTCGTCACCCTCGCGGGTGTAGTTGCCCGCCTTGACGGCCTTGATCGCCTTCTGCACGTCGCCGCCCAGGCGCGGGCCGGCGACCTTCGCGTTGACGACGACCTGGAAGGAGCCCACCGAGTCGACGTCGTCGGTGAACTCGACGTCCTTGACATTGACCTCGTCGCGGATGACGTCGGCGAACGGCTCGAGCGCCGCGGTGTCCGGCAGCGCGACGGTCAGCTTCGCCAGCGGCAGACGGTTGCGCATCTTGTGTGCCTTGCGGATCGACGACGCCGCGCTGCACACCGCCCGGGCCGCGTCCATCGCGGCGACCAGGTCCGCGTCGGCCGGGATGTTCTCCGGGTCCGGGAAGTCCGTCAGGTGCACCGAGCGCCCACCGGTCAGGCCGCGCCAGATGACCTCGGAGATCATCGGCAGCAGCGGCGCCGCGGTGCGCGTCAGGGTCTCCAACACCGTGTACAGGGTGTTGAAGGCCTCCGGGAACTCGTCGTCGCCCGTCCAGAAGCGGTCGCGGGAGCGGCGCACGTACCAGTTCGTCAACGCGTCGCAGAACCAGCGCACCTCGTCGCACGCACGCGAGATGTCCGTCGCGTCGAGCGCGTCGCGCACGCCGGCCACGACGTCGTGAAGCTTGGCCAGGATGTAGCGGTCCAGCACGTTGGTCGACTCCACGGACCACTCGGCCGGCTTCGAGGAGTACAGCCGCAGGAAGGAGTAGGCGTTCCACATCGGCAGCAGCGCCTGGCGCACGCCCTCGCGGATGCCCTGCTCGGTGACGATGAGGTTGCCGCCGCGCAGGATCGGCGAGCTCATCAGGAACCAGCGCATGGCGTCCGAGCCGTCGCGGTCGAAGACCTCGTTGACGTTCGGGTAGTTGCCCTTCGACTTCGACATCTTCAGCCCGTCGTTGCCCAGCACGATGCCGTGGGCGACGACCTTCTTGTAGGCCGGGCGGCCGAACAGAGCCGTCGACAGCGCGTGCATGACGTAGAACCAGCCGCGGGTCTGGCCGATGTACTCGACGATGAAGTCCGCCGGCGAGTGGGTCTCGAACCAGCCCTTGTTCTCGAACGGGTAGTGCTTCTGCGCGAACGGCATCGAGCCGGAGTCGAACCAGACGTCCAGGACGTCGGTCACACGGCGCATGGTGGACTTGCCCGTGGGGTCATCCGGGTTCGGGCGGGTCAGCTCGTCGATGTAGGGGCGGTGCAGCGAGGTCGGGCGCACGCCGAAGTCGGCCTCGAGCTCGTCGAGGGAGCCGTAGACGTCCACGCGCGGGTACTCCGGGTTGTCCGAGACCCACGCCGGGATCGGCGAGCCCCAGTAACGCGAGCGCGAGATGTTCCAGTCGCGCGCGCCCTCGAGCCACTTGCCGAACTGCCCGTCGCGCACGTGGTCCGGGATCCACTCGATCTGGTCGTGGTTGAGCTCGACCATCAGGTCGCGGAACTTGGTCACGGAGATGAACCAGCTCGGCAGCGCCATGTAGATCAGCGGCTGGCCGGAGCGCCACGAGTGCGGGTAGGAGTGCTCGATGGTCTGGTGACGCAGCACGCGACCGGCGGCCTTGAGGTCGCGGATGATCTCCTTGTTGGCGTCGAAGACCAGCTGGCCCTCGTACTCGGGCACCAGCGAGGTGAACTTGCCGTCCATGTCGACCGGGATGACCAGGTCGATGTCGTTGTCGTTGCAGACGTTCATGTCGTCCTCACCGAAGGCGGGGGCGGTGTGGACGATGCCGGTGCCGTCCTCGGTGGTGACGTAGTCGGCGGCCAGCACGCGGAAGGCGCCGGACTCGGCGCGGTCGGCGAAGTGGCTGAAGGCGGGCTTGTAGGTCAGGCCCACCAGGTCGGCACCGAGGAAGCTGCCGAGCACCTCGGCATCCTCGCCGAACTCCTTGGCGTAGTCACCGCGCAGCTCGGCGGCGACGAGCAGCTTGGCGCCGGCGAACTCGGCGACGGAGGTCTTCTCGCCGACGCGGACGAGCTCGTAGGTGACCTCGGGGTGGACGGCCAGTGCCAGGTTCGACGGCAGGGTCCACGGGGTGGTGGTCCAGGCGATGGCGGCGGCGTCGTGCAGCTCGGGGTGCTCGGCCCAGGTCTGCACACCGGCGGTGCCCTCCCAGGCGCCGGTCAGCGGAATGGTGACGGTCAGGGTGGGGTCCTGGCGCATCTTGTAGGAGTCGTCGAGGCGGGTCTCCTGGTTGGACAGCGGGGTGTGCTCGGCCCAGGAGTACGGCAGCACGCGGAAGCCCTGGTAGATCAGGCCCTTGTCGTAGAGCTGCTTGAAAGCCCAGATGACGGACTCCATGTAGGTCAGGTCCATCGTCTTGTAGCCGCCCTCGAAGTCGACCCAGCGGGCCTGGTGGGTGACGTACTCCTGCCACTCGTCGGTGTAGGCGAGCACGGACTTGGCGCAGTAGTCGTTGAACTCCGCGAGCCCCATGTCCTCGACCTGGCCCTTGTCGGTGATTCCGAGCTGCTTCTCGGCCTCGAGCTCGGCGGGCAGGCCGTGGGTGTCCCAGCCGAAGACGCGCGGGACGTGGTAGCCGCGCATGGTCTTGTAGCGCGGGATGATGTCCTTGACGTAGCCGGTGAGCAGGTGGCCGTAGTGCGGCAGGCCGTTGGCGAAGGGCGGGCCGTCGTAGAAGACGTAGTCGGGCTGGCCCTCACGCCGGCGCAGCGACTCCCGGAAGGTGTCGTCCTTGTCCCAGTAGGCCAGGACGTTGGTCTCCATCTCGGCGAACCGGGTGGACCCGTCCGTCATGTCGACCTTGGGGTAGGCGTGCCCCACGTCGTTCTTGCTCATCGCTTCCTCCACATTGCTTTCCGACGACCGCGGGGACGGGCCGTGTGCGGCCCGCGGTACCACCCCGCTTGCCGCACCGTGGTGCGGCCGCTTCGTTTGTGGAGGAAGATGACGGTTCCCACCCGTCCGGTTCTACTTGCCGGCGCCGCTTGCGCGGCGCCGGTGTTCTTCCGGAAGGCTCCCCGGTGATGGCCGGCTCACTGCCCGTGATGGCGAACAGTTTAGCCCATGGACCGCGGATCGCCGTCCTCGACGCCACCGGGGGTGGCCGTGGCGCCGGACCGGTGGACTCGTCAAGCGTCTCAGCGGCGGTTGCGGCGCATCCGGAGGAAGTCGACGAGCCACAGGGCCACGGCGGCGGCCAGGGCGATGAACATCAGCACCACGAGCACGGTGTTGTTGGTGGCCACGACGGCGACGAAGAGCACGAATGAAATGCAGGCAAGCAGCAGCACGACGCTCGTCATCGGGGGCCTCTCCTCGGGGTGTTCGACGGTGTTTCGGGGCTACCCCGAGATTAGCGCGGCGCACGGCCCCACGCCGCCGGCCGAGCCCGCGGGACGAGCCTCCGTGGAAGATCCACCCACCGGGCCCACTTGGCGCACAGTCGCCCCAGGCGTGCGGGTAGTCGCGGGGGCTCCAGCTGCCCGCCCAGGCAAGGCGCACGCGCGCGGTCTGCGGCCAGGCCCGCCATGCGCCGGCGGTTCGTCCCCTCCCCCACGCACGCCGAAAGCCCGGCGGTGGGGGTTCCACCGGCCGGGCCTGAGTTGGCGCGCCGACGCGCTGTCGACGCAGCGGGACGCGGCGCGCCCCCGCGAGGCGGGTTAGTTCTCGCCGCCCTCGTTGGCGTTCGGGGCCGCGCTGCCGCGGGAGTCCAGCTCGTCCAGCTGGGACTGCAGCAGGGTCTTCAGGCGGGTGCGGTACTCGCGCTCGAAGGTACGCAGCTCGGCGATCCGGGTCTCCAGCGCGTTCTGCTGCTGCTTGACCGTGGTCATGATCTCGTTGTGCTTGCGCTCGGCGTCCTTCTGCAGGGACGCGGCCTTCTCCTCGGCCTGGCGGATCTGCGCCTGGGCGCGGGAGTTCGCCTCGGAGGTGGTCTGCTCGGCCTTCTTCTCGGCGTCGGAGACCAGGGCCTTGGCGCGGGTCTCGGCGTCCGAGATCTGCTTCTCGGCGGAGGTGCGCGCCTCCTCGAGCATCGAGGAGGAGTCGGCCTGGGCCTCGGAGGTGAGGCGGTCGGCCATCTCCTGGGCCAGGCTGAGCACCTTGGCGGCCTGCATGTGGGTCTCGGCCGTGGCGGCACCGCCGGCGGCGCCGGCGGCACCCGCGGCCGGGGCGGCAGCGGCGGCCTTCTGCTCGCCGGCGGAGGCGGCGGACTTGCGGGCCTCCTCGGCGTCCTTGCGCGCCTTCTCGGCGTCGGCCTTGGCCTGGTCGGCGGCCTTCTTGGCGTCGCCGAGCTTCGCGTCGTACTCGGCGCGCAGCTTCTGCTCGATCTCCTTGCGCAGGGCGGCCTCGTCGACCTGGTCCTCGGTCTTGGCGGCCGGGGCCGGAGCCGGGGTCGCGGCGGCCGCGTCCTTACCCTCGCCGGACTGCAGCTCGCTCACCCGCTGACGGAGGTCCTCGTTCTCGTCCTGGTACTGGGCGAGGGTGTCCTCCACGAGGTCAAGGAACTGGTCGACCTCGTCCTCGTTGTAGCCACGCTTGCCGATCGGCGGCTTACTGAAAGCGACGTTGTGCACATCAGCTGGTGTCAGCGGCATGGGCGTTCCCTTCGGTTCACGGAGTGCAAGCTGCCAGGCCCGCACCGGTTGTTTGTGAATATCTTACGTGTCTACCCCGACAGTGTACCGTCGGCAACAGTGGAAAAGCAGGGGCTTCCCCTTTAATCTTTAGTTGATATTGAGCCGTCTCGCCAACCAACACGCCGCTCAACGGCCGTTGACCCGTTACACCGCAATTCCCGGCGCGGGGAAGAAGATCAGCGTCACCAGCAACGAAATCAGCTGGATGATGATGAAAAGGACGATGACGGAAATATCGAGCGCCACCCCACCCATACGCAGCGGGGGAATGATTCTGCGCAGCGCCTTCACCGGCGGATCGGTGAACCGGAACAACGGTTCAGCGATCGGGTAAAACCAGCGCGGCGGGTTGAATTGGCGGGAAAACGAGTGGATCATCTCGACGATGATCCGCACCACCAGCACCAGCTGGAAAAGGCCGATCAAAAACAGCAGCAGCACTCCGACGGTTTCCACGAGGTGCCACCCTATCAGCGATCAGCCACGTCAGCGGACGCGGGCGGCGCGCTCAAGCTCGGACTGCTCGATGTCCGCGCCCTTCGGGGTCACGGCGAAGACGCGCGGGGCAATCTTGACCATCTTGCCCTCGAGGGCGAAGCAGATGCCGGCGGCGAAGTCGACGATGCGGGTCGCCTCCTTCTGCTCCATGCCGGAGATGTCGAAGACCACGGCGTCGCCGTCACGGAACGGCTCGCCGACGCGGGAGGCCTGGCGGTAGGAGGTCAGCACGACCGGCACCACGGAGGCGCGGCGCTGGTAGTCGTAGCGGCGCGGCTCGTAGGACGCGGCCGGCTCACGGTGCGCCGAGTAGCGCTCACGCTCGGTCTCGCGCGGCTCGTCGGCGTAGTACTCGTCGTCCGCGATCTCGTCCATCGGCGTCAGTCCGAAGAACTCCCGGGCGCTCCTGATGATCGACATCTTCTCCCCTTCTTCCGGTTGGTCTGTGGTGGTTCTCGCTGGCAGGGCGATTGGTTGGTTCTCAGGCTAACGGGCGCGGCCCGAAGATCCCGGTTCCGACACGCACGAGGTCGCTGCCCGCCGCGACCGCGGCCTCCAGGTCGGCGGACATGCCGGCCGACAGGATCATGCCGTCCCCTAAATTATCGACGATCGCGCGTGCCCTCATGAAGGTCCCCTCCGCGTCGGCGCCCAACGGCGGCACACACATCAGCCCGGCCAGGCGCAGGTGCGCCGCGTCCACGACCGCGGCGCACACCGCGTCCAGGTCGGCGTCGGCCACGCCGCCGCGCTCGGGGTCACCGTCGGCGGACCACTGCACCAGGCAGGGCAGCTCGCCCTCGGCGCGCTCGCCGCGCTCGACGGCCAGGGCCACGCCCCGGTCGAGCTTCTCGGCCAGGCGCACCGAGTCCACCGACTCGACGACGGCCGCCCAACGGGCCACCGAGTTGGCCTTCTTGGTCTGGATCTGGCCGATCATGTGGAACTTCACGCCCGGCAGCGCGGCGGCCTTCTCCCGGGCCTCCTGCTCGCGGTTCTCGCCGAAGGCCTCGACCCCCGCCGCGGCCAGCGCGGCGATGTCGCCCGCCGGGTGGAACTTGGAGACGGGCAGGAGGCGCACGGAACCCGGCTCGCGCCCGGCGGCGCGCTCGGCGTCAAAAATTCGGGCCTTGACCCGCGCCAACGCCGCACGCAGCTCTGCGACGCGTTCGGGCGCGACGTCGTCAATCTCGGTCATCTTCGGATCCTCTCTCGCACCACACCAGTCCCGCCTGCCGGCCGGTGGTGCCCTCGCGCCGGTGGGAGAAAAAACGCGCGTCGGTGATGGTGTCGGCGGGGTCGACGTGGATCTCGGCGACGCCCGCGGCGCGCAGCTGGGCGGCCAGCCCGCGGCGCAGGTCCAACCCGCACGTGCCGGCCGCGGTGGTCGAGCGCGAGCCGGGCAGGGTGCGCTCGACGTCGGCGGCCATCTCGGCGGGCACCTCGTAGCTCGCACCCCCGGCGGCGGGGCCGAGCCAGGCGGTCACGCGCTCGGGGCGCGCGCCCAGGGAGACCATCGTCTCCACCGCGGCGGGCACGATGCCGCCGGCCGCGCCCTCGCGCCCGGCGTGCACGGCCGCGACCACGTGGGCCTCGGCGTCGCCGAGCAGCACCGGCACGCAGTCGGCCACGAGCACGGCGAGCACCACGCCCGGACGGTCCGTGACCACGGCGTCGGTGGCCGGCAGCGGCGCCGCGGCCGGGGCGTCGACCACGCGCACCGTCGTGGAGTGGACCTGATCCATCCACACGATGCGCTCCGGGTCCACGCCGAGGCGCGCCCGGTTGGCGGCCACCGCGGCCGGGTCGTCGCCGACGTGGTGGCCGAGGTTGAGCGAGTCGTACGGCGCGGCGGAGACACCCCCGGCCCGCGCGGTGAACAGGTGCCTCAGCATGGCGTCAGCTTTTCAGCGGCTCAACCGTCCGGGCTTCAGCGCAGGAAGTCTGGGACGTCCAGGTCGTCCTCGTCGGCCGGGGCCGGCTCGGCCGGGCGGGCGGCGGGGCGCTCCTCGCGGCGCGGGGCCTGCCAGTCGTCGGCGCCGGTGAACATGCCCTCGTCGGCGCGGTGGTGGCGGCCGCGGTCGGCGAAGAGTGAGCCGCGCGGGGCCGGGGTCGGGTCCGCGGCGGGGCGGTTTTCGCCTGCGCCGGCGCCCGCACCCGCGCCCGCCGCAGCGGACGCGCCCGCGGCGTGCTGCGCGGCGTCGGCACCCGGGGCGGCCGAGGCGGACGAAGCGGCGCCCTCAGCCACCTGGTTGTTGGCGGCGTCGAAACCCGTCGCGACGATGGTCACGCGGACCTCGTCGCCCAGGTTGTCGTCGATGATCGTGCCGAAGATGAGGTTGACGTCGTCGTCGGCCTGCTCCTGGACCATGCTGGCGGCCTCGTTGACCTCCATCATGCCCAGGTCGGAGCCGCCGGCGATGGAGAGCAGCACGCCGGTCGCGCCGTCCATGGTGGACTCGAGCAGCGGCGAGTTGATGGCCTGCTCGGCGGCGGCCATCACGCGGTTGTCGCCGCGCGAGGAGCCGACGCCCATCAGGGCGGAGCCGGCGTTGGCCATCACGGAGCGCACGTCGGCGAAGTCGACGTTGATCACGCCCGGGGTGGTGATCAGGCTAGTGATGCCCTGGACGCCGTTGTGCAGGACCTCGTCGGCCGCGCGGAAGGCCTCCATCATGGACAGCGAGGCGTCGCCGAGCTGCAGCAGGCGGTCGTTCGGGATGACGATGACGGTGTCGCAGACCTCGCGCAGGTTGTCGATGCCTTCGTAGGCCTGGCGCGTGCGGCGCTTGCCCTCGAACTTGAACGGGCGGGTGACCACGCCGATGGTCAGCGCGCCCATCTTCTTGGCGATGCCCGCCACGACCGGCGCCGCGCCCGTGCCCGTGCCGCCGCCCTCGCCGGCGGTGACGAAGACCATGTCGGCACCCTTGAGGGACTCCTCGATCTCGCTCTTGTGGTCCTCGGCGGAGCCGCGGCCGACCTCCGGGTTGGCGCCGGCGCCGAGCCCGCGGGTGGCCTCGCGGCCGATGTCGAGCTTGACGTCCGCGTCGGAGAACATCAGGGCCTGGGAGTCCGTGTTGACGGCGATGAACTCGACGCCCTTCAGGCCCTCCTCGATCATGCGGTTGACGGCGTTGACTCCGCCGCCGCCGACGCCGACAACCTTGATGACGGCGAGGTAGTTGTTCGGAGAGGTCATGTGCTTCTGGCTCGCCTTTCGCTAATTCTTCGGGACTACGCTTCTCGGCCGGCCAAAGACGTCCGGCGGTTCGCACCCCATCTTCCGCGATAGCGGGGCGAAATTGGGGGACATTTCGCGGGCGTGTCGCTACCCTCAATGACTACTTGAGGGTTGTACCCTGCCGCTTTCCGACAACCCCCTCCGTGCAGGTGCGCGGTTCCGCGCCGCGTGGGTGCGGGGCGGGGGCGGGCGCGGCGTGGGCGCGGGGCAGGTGCGGGTGTGGGGACGCGTCGGCGCCTTCGCTGCCTGCCGCGTGGGGGTGCGCGGCCCTCCCCCGGGCGCGACGTGGGTGCACCCGAGCGTGGTGGACACGCCGCCCGGCTGTCGCCCCTTCAGGCGTGCCTCACCCGAAGCTCCGGTCCAGGCGTGCTTTCCGGCCGCTAGCGGACGGTGACCAGCTGCGGGTTGGAGACGTTCCAGTGCTGGCCCTCGCGCTTGAGCACGGTGCGGGTGGCCAGGGCCTTGTCGTGGGCGGCCTCGGCCGAGCCCCAGTAGATCTCGCGGCCGTCCTTCGTGTGGAAGGTGATCTCCTCCGGCGAGGCGGCCGAGACCTTCGCCATCTGCCCGCGGGTCTCCCCGTCGAGTGCGGCGGCGGCCTCCGCGACCTCGGGGGCGGCGGCCGCGCCCTCGGCCTCGAGGATGCCCTCGGGCGGGTTGTCCACGCTGAACTCCTCGCCCTCTTCGTCGATGAGCTTGTCGCCGCTCTTGAGCACGGCGGTGCGCTCGACGACGGAGACCTTCAGAGTGCCGGGCAGATGGCGGGACACGGTGGCCTGGCGCACCCACGGCAGGGAGGCCACGCCGCCGGCCGCGGCCGTGGTGTCCACGCGCACGAGGTTCTGGCGTTCGCCGACCCCGGTGGCGTCGACGACCTGCTCGGTCGCGACGTTGGTGTTGCCCTCGACCTCGATGTCGCGCACCGTGAAGACCGGGAGCGCCCACACCGCCACGCCCGCGAGCACCGCCACGGCCACCACGGCCGCGACGATCAACGCCACCCGCCGCTTCACCGGGCAGCCCCGGCGTCAGCGTCGGCGGAGTCTGCGTCGATGGCCCCGGCGGCGTCCCCCGCCTCCCCGCCGAGGGCGGCGAATACCGGGTCGGCCAGCTTCGTCACGGAGCCGGCGCCCATGGTGATCACCACGTCCCCCGGCCCGGCCAGCTCGGCCACGCGCGCGGGCGCGGCCTCGGCGTCCGGCTCGAAGACCGCGCCGTCGATCTTCCCAGCGATCAGCCCGCCGTCCACGCCCTCGACCGGCTCCTCACGGGCGGCGTAGACGTCGAGGACCACGACCTCGTCCGCCAGCGAGAGCGCCTCGGCGAACTCGTCGGCGAACTCCGCGGTGCGCGAGTAGAGGTGCGGCTGGAAGGCCACGACGACGCGCCCCGCCCCGCGGGCCTCGACCCGGGCGCGCGCGGCGCGCAGCACGGCGTCGACCTCGGACGGGTGGTGGGCGTAGTCGTCGAAGACCTCGGCGCCGGCGCAGCGCCCGGCGGCCACCGTCCCGTGCGACTCGAAGCGGCGGTGCACCCCGGAGGACGCCGTGATGCCGGCGGCCAGCTTCTCCGGCTCGCCGCCGCACAGGTAGCCGGCCACCAGGGCGCCGGTGGCGTTGAGCACCATGTGCTCGCCCGGGGTGTGCACGGTGAACTCGACGGTCGTGCCGTCCAGGTCCACCCGAGCCAGCGTGCCCGTGGCGGTGTGCTCCGTGGCCAGGATCCGCGCCAGGCGCGGCACGTGCGGGTGCTCGGCGGCGGCCCGGGCGGTGCCGTAGGCGGCCACGCGCACGCCCTGGTGGTGGCGGCGCGCCGCCAGTCCCCCGGCGTGCGGGTCGTCCAGGCAGGCGACCAGGGTGCCCCCGGGGCCGAGCAGGTCGCAGAAGTCCTCGAAGACCTTGAAGTAGCTCTCGGCGTCGCCGAAGTAGTCCAGGTGGTCCGGCTCGATGTTGGTCACCACCGCGATGTCCGGGCGGTAGCTCAAAAGCGAGGCGTCGGACTCGTCGGCCTCGGCCACGAAGTCGGGCCCCGAGCCCTGGTGCGAGTTCGTGCCCGTCGAGCCGAGCACCCCGCCCACGGCGAAGCTGGGGTCCAGCCCGGCGGCGGTCATCGCTGCGACGACGAAGGAGCTCGTCGAGGTCTTGCCGTGCGTGCCCGCCACGAGCACCTGGTTGTGCCCGGCCAGCAGCTCCGCCAGCAGGTCCGAGCGGCGCAGCACCGGGATGCCCCGCTCGCGTGCGGCGACCAGCTCGGGGTTGTCCTTGGGGATGGCGGCGAACGAGGTCACCACCGCCGTCGGCGCCTGCCCGGAGAGCTCCAGGTTCGACGCCGCGTGCCCGACGGCCACGTGCGCGCCGAGGGACTCCAGCCAGCGCAGGTTCTCCCCGTCGGAGCGGTCGGAGCCGGAGACGACCCCGCCGCGCTCGAGCAGGATGTGCGCCAGGCCGGACATGCCGGCCCCGCCGATGCCCACGAAGTGGACCCGGGAGATGTCGTGGTGTTCGGCCATGGTTTAAGCGTCCTTCCCTTCCGCGACCCCGGGGTCGCCGGCCCCGAGGTCGGCGAGCACGCGCGCGGCGATGCGGTCGGCCGCGCCCTCCTCGCCGGTGGCGTGCGCGGCGTTGCGCATGTCCTGGTAGATGTCCGGTCGGCCGAGGATCTCCTTGACCTGTTCGGCGAGCACCTCGCCGGTCATGTCGGCGTCGGCGATCAACCGCGCGCCCCCGGCGGCGACGACGTCGGCGGCGTTGAGGCCCTGCTCGCCGTTGCCGTGCGGCAGCGGCACGTAGACCGCCGGTAGCCCGGCGGCGGTGACCTCGGCGACGGTCATCGCGCCCGAGCGGCAGACCACCAGGTCCGCCACCGCGTAGGCCGCCGCCATGTCCTCGATGTAGGGCACGGCCGTGTAGTGCTCCGCGGGCTCCGGCGCCGGGTTCTTCTTGCCGTAGGCGTGCAGCACCTGGAAGCCCTCGCCGAGGATCTCCGGCAGCGCGTCGGCGAGCGCGGCGTTGAGGTGCACCGCGCCCTGCGAGCCGCCGGTGACCAGCAGCGTGGAGCGGTCCTCGTCGAGGCCCCACTGCTCGCGCCCGCGCGCGGCGGCCTCGCCGCTGCGGTCGCCCGTCAGGCCGCGGCGCACCGGGATGCCGACGACCTCGCCGGGCATGCCCGAGTCGGCCATCGCGTTGAAGCCCACCCCACCCAGGCGCACGCCGAGCTTGTTGGCCATGCCGGCGCGCGCGTTGGCCTCGTGGACGTAGAACGGGATCTTCAGCGTGCGCGCGGCCATGTAGGCCGGCGCGGCGACGTAACCGCCGAAGCCGACGACGGCGTCGAAGTCACCCTCGCGCAGGATCTCGCGGGCCTGCCGAACCGCCCTGGTCACGCGCCCGGGGACCTTGAGCAGGTCCGCCGAGAGCTTGCGCGGGATGGGCACCGGGTCGATCAGCCGCAGCCGGTAGCCGCGCGCGGGCACCAGGTCGGTCTCCAGACCGCGCGTGGTGCCGAGCGCCTCGACGGTCGCCCCGCGCGCGCTCAGCGCGTCGGCGACGGCCAGCGCGGGCTCGATGTGCCCGGCGGTGCCGCCGCCGGCGACGAGGACGTGCTTCATGATCGGTGGTATCTCCTTTGGCTCGTGGGTGCGTTGCGCGTTCGATTACCGACGTCCCGTCGGTCCCGCCCGGTCCGAGAGTTACGGGTGCTGCGTGTGCCGCGCGCGCCGCGGGCGACGCGGGCTTCGCC
>NZ_JASPJZ010000011.1:0-73418 GCF_030232385.1 Corynebacterium sp. MSK006 | reverse complement strand
GTGCGCGAGAGCACTATGCCCTGTTTGTGGAGCACCAGGGCTGTTCCACAACCGCATTCACGGGCCGGCGCACGGGGCGGCAATTTCTGGTACCGGCGCCCACGCACCCACCGGGAGGGAACCGCCGAGGGGCGGGACGGGACGTCGGCAATGGGGGTCAGCGCTCGTTGAGCTGGAACTTCTCCGTGACCTCGCGGCGGCGCCAGTGCTCGACGAAGAAGGACAGCAGCGGCACCACGCCCGAGATCGCCGTGACCACCCACGTCGCCGGCTTCCAGCGGGCCTTCAGACCCAGGTTCAGCGTCGCGATGACGAATGCGATGTAGGCCCAGCCGTGCAGGATGGCCACCCACGTCGCCCAGGAGGGCATCTCCATGTGCAGGAGGTACTCGGCGATCATGCGCGCGCACAGGAGCAGCAGCATGCAGCCGGTCGCCCAGGCCGCGAAGGAGAAGATGGTCAGGGCCTGGCGCACGCGGCGCTTACGCTCCGGGTGGACCTTCGGGCGGGGCTTCTCGGCGGGTGCCGTCATGGGGTCAGTCTCCTGGTCTCTGTCTCGGTCATGCTCTCGGTCAGTCGCGGAGCGCTGCCGCTCCGCCCATGAGTGGTCGAATTCGGTCGCGCGTCGGTTCCCGGCGCCGGGGTGCGTCAGTCGCCGGCGAGGTCGGCGAGACCGGAGAGGTCCTCGCCGCCGCGGCGCCGCCGGTTGAGGCGGTTGAAGTCCTCGACGTCGAGGATCGGGCGTTCGGGAAGGAACTGCGCGACCTCCTCGGATGCGGTGTCGCCGAACTCGGCGGCGTCCGCGGCGTAGAGGCGGTCCATCTCCGGGTCCGAGCTGGCCACGGCGCCGTCGGTGTCCGTGCCGGCCGCGTCCGCGCCGTCCGCGCCGTCCGCGTCGGCGCCGCGCTCGGCGGCGTCGAGGGCCGCGTTGTCCGCGTCGATCTTCTCGTTCTCGTACTGCAGGAACTTGCGGTAGGCGTAGACGAAGAAGGCGCCGAACATCGGCCACTGGAACGCGTAGCCGAGGTTCTGGAACGTGCCCGAGCCGGACTGGAAGCGCGTCCACTGCCACCACGCCAGCGCGATGGTGCACACCACGGCGATCGCGAGGAAGACGACGTGCGTGAAACGGACCCGCACGTGCTGCCGTCTCTTCCTCTCACCACTCATGACTGTCCAGGATACCCGGATGCATCAAAAGGCGGAAAGCCTCGCGCGGCAGGCGGGCGGGGCCACCGCGTGCGGGCCCCGTTATGATGGACGCCTGCGCGCCCGTGGCGGAACTGGCAGACGCGCTGGATTTAGGTTCCAGTGTCTTTGACGTGGGAGTTCGAGTCTCCCCGGGCGCACCAGTGCAACAATGGCGGCATGTTGACCATCGGCACCGACCTGGTGCACGTGCCCGCCTTCGCCGCGCAGCTCGCGGTCCCGGGCAGCCGCTTCGGGCGCGTGTTCACCGCCGCCGAGCAGCGCCGCGCCGCCGGCCACGTAGACCGCGACGCGCACCTGGCCGGCCGGTGGGCCGCCAAGGAGGCCTTCATCAAGGCCTGGTCGCAGGCGCTGTTCGCCCACCCGCCCGTCATCGCCGCCGACGAGGTCGACTTCGCCGAGATCGAGACCGTCGCCGACGCCTGGCACCGCCCCGCCTACCGCCTCCACGGCGCCGTCGCCGAGGCCGTCGCCGCGAGCCTGCCCGACGGGTGGCGCGCCGAGCTGAGCATCAGCCACGACGGCGACTACGCCGTCGCCCAGTGCCTGCTGCACGCGCGGGGGAGCGCCACCCCCGCGGGGTAGCCTTGGCAGCCATGACCGACACCTCTGACATCGCCCCCGGCCTCGACGCCGGGGAGCTGGCCGCCGCCTTCGCCGAGGTCCGCGCCAACGGCCCCCTCGTCCAGTGCATCACCAACACCGTGGTCACCAACTTCACCGCCAACGCGCTGCTCGCCGCCGGCGCCGCCCCGGCGATGGTGGACATCGTCGGCGAGGCCGGCGACTTCGCCCGCGTGGCCGGCGGCGTGCTGGTCAACCTGGGTACGCCGACCCCGGAGCAGCGCACCGCCGCCCGCGAGGCCGTCGCGGCCGCCGGCGAGGCCGGCACCCCGTGGGTGCTCGACCCCGTCGCCGTCGGCGCGCTGAAGGTGCGCACCGAGCTGGCCGCCGAGCTCGTCGAAGAGCGCCCGACCGCCGTGCGCGGCAACGCCTCCGAGATCCTCGTGCTCGCGGGCACCGGCGCCGGCGGGCGCGGCGTGGAGTCCACCGACACCCCCGAGGCAGCCCGCGCGGGCGCCGAGGAGCTGGCCCGCCGCACCGGCGCCGTCGTCGCCGTCTCCGGCGAGCGCGACCTGATCACCGACGGCGCCACCACCGTCCTGGTCACCGGCGGCGACGCCCTGCTGACCCTCGTCACCGGCGCCGGCTGCGCGCTCGGTGCCCTGGTCACCGCCTTTATCGCCGGCCGCGGCGGCCACTCCGTGCTCGCCGCCGTCACCGCCGCCCACGTCGCCTACGGCCTTGCCGCCGAGCGCGCCGCCGCGCAGGCGGAGGGCCCGGGCAGCTTCGCCGTCGCGCTTCTCGACGCCCTGCACAACCTGCAGCCGGACGACGTCGCCGCCGGCGCCCGCGTCGAGGTCCTGGAGCCCGCCGAATGAGCGCCGAGCGCGCCGACCGTACGCAGGCCGCCCGCGGCGTCTACCTCGTCACCGACCGCGCCCAGTGCGGCGGGCGCGGCGTCGTCGAGACCGTGCGCCAGGCCGTCGACGCCGGCGTGACCACCGTCCAGCTGCGCGACAAGGACGCCACCGACGCCGAGATCCTCGCCTGCCTGCGCGAGCTCGCCCCGGTCACCGCCGGGCGCGCGGTGCTCGTCGTCGACGACCGCCTCGACGCCGTCGTCGCCGCGCGCCGCGAGCGGCTCGCCGTCGACGGGGTCCACCTCGGCCAGTCGGACACCTCCGTGGCCGTCGCCCGCGCCGCGCTCGGCCCCGACGCCGTGGTGGGGCTCACCGCCGACCGCCCCGAGCACCTCGAGGCCCTGGCGAAGCTGCCCGCCGGCACCGTCGACTACCTGGGCGTGGGCGCCATCCACCCCACCGCGACCAAGGCCGACGCCCCCGAGGCGCTCGGCGTGGCCGGCTTCGCCGACTTCGTCGCCGCCGCCCCGTTGCCGTGCGTGGCCATCGGCGGCGTCAAAATTGCCGACGTCGCGCCCCTGCGCGCCGCGGGTGCCTGCGGCGTGGCCGTGGTCTCGGCGATCTGCGCCGCCGACGACGCCCGCGCCGCGGCCGCCGAACTCGTCGCCGAGTGGGAGAGCGCGGAGAGCGCGGAGGACGCGTAACGCGGCCGCGCGGGCCCACGCAGAGCCCGCACGGACTCGCACGGGCGACCGACGGGACGTCGGCAATTGAACGCCTAGGCGCCGGCGACGGTGAACAGGTACGCCACGAGCATGCGCTTGGTCTCGGCGACCACGGCGTCGACGTCGGCGTCGGTGCGCTCGGGCGCGCCCACGGCGTAGTTGAGCAGCGAGACCACCGTGTGCACGAGCACGCCGGCGAGCTTGCGGCGCTCGGTGCGCGGCACCCCGTGGGCCAGGGGGCCCAGCACCCCGGCGATCAGGTCGAGCATCTCGCGCTCGGTGTCCGCGGCCGTCGCACGCGTCGCCGGCGTGGACTGCACCGCGTGCCACACAGCGCGGCGCGAGGGGTCGCGCACCCACAGCTCGGCGAGGTGGTCGATGAAGTCCTCGAGCACCACCGGCCACTGCGGGGTGGGCACCTGCTCGGAGAAGGACCGCAGGGCGGCGACCGTGGCGTTCGTGTCCTCGCGGTCGAGCTCGCAGACCATCGCGTACTTGTTGGCGAAGAACTGGTAGATCGTGCCGATCGGCACGTCGGCGCGCTTGGCCACCTCGTCGAAGGTGAAGGACTCGAAGCCCGACTCGACCAGCACGCCGCGCGCGGCGGTGAGGATCCGGGAGAAGCGCTCCCGGCTGCGCGCCTGGGCGGGGCGCCGGCGCGGGCGCAGGATCTCCCCGCCCGCCGGGGCGTTCACCGTGCTCACCGTCCGAGTCCCGCTAGGAGTTGTCCGCGGCGTCGACGTCGTCGAGGTCGCGGATGAAGCGGGCGACGTGTCCGGTGGCCTTGACGTTGTACTTCGCGGCGCCGATGGTGCCGTCCGGCTCGACGAGGAAGGTCGAGCGGATCACACCCTGGACGACCTTGCCGTAGTTCTTCTTCTCGCCGAACGCGCCGTAGGCGGTCATGACCTCCTTGTCGGGGTCGGAGAGCAGCGGGAAGGTCAGCCGGTGGTCCTCGCGGAAGGCGGCGAGCTTGTCCTGCTTGTCCGGCGAGATGCCCACGACGTCGATGCCCGCGTCGTTGAGCTGGGTGAGGCTGTCGCGGAAGTCGCAGGCCTCCTTTGTGCAGCCGGGGGTGTTGGCGCGCGGGTAGAAGTAGACGATGACGCGGCGGCCGGCGAAGTCCGACAGCGAGACCTCGTCGCCGTGGTCGTCGGTGAGCGTGAATGCGGGGGCGGTGTCGCCGGGCTGGAGTTTCTTCGTCTCGGTCATGGGTGCCACTCTACCCGCGGTGTTACGTACACTTGGTGGACATGAACGCTTTCCGACGTCCCGTCCGTTCCCTCGCCGCCCTCCTCGCCGTGGGTGCGTTTGCGCTCGTCGGCTGCGCCGGCGACGAGGGTGACACCTCCGGCTCGGCGGAGGAGTCCGCCGCCTCGCTGACGGCGTCCTCGTCCGGCGAGGAGGACGCCTCGGCTGCGGCCGACGAGTCGCCGCTGGTGGCGCTCGCGCGCGACACCGCCGACGACCCGCGGGCCCTGGGTGAGGCCGACGCGCCGGTGCAGGTGCTGCTGTTCACCGACCCGTCGTGCCCGCACTGCTCGAACTTCCACGAGAACGTGTTGCCGAAGCTGCAGTCGGACTACATCGACACCGGCAAGGTCCGCCTCGAGGTCCACGACCTCGGCGTGCTCGGCGAAGACTCGGTGAAGATGTCCGCGGCCTCGCGCGCCGCCGCCGACCAGGGCCGCTACTTCGAGTACATCGACCAGCTCTACCCGGCCACGCTCAACGGGGAGACCCGCGGCGTCGACGAGGACAAGCTCGTCGCCTGGGCCGAGGCCGCCGGCGTGCCGGACATCGACGCCTTCCGCGAGGCGATCTCCGGCGACGATCTCGCCGCCAACGTGCAGTTCGACTCCGAGGCCGCCACGAACGCGGGCCTGAAGGTCGTGCCCACCGTGATCGTCAACGGCAAGGAGGCCGAGAACGTCGAGGAGCTCGACGCCTTCCTGCCGCAGATCGACGAGCAGCTGGACTGACCGACGCGCGCCTGGCGCAGGCCTGGCGCAGGCCTGGCGCACGCCGCACCGGGGCGACGCTGACACGGCACGCGAAGGTGTGGCAGACTCATTACCCGGATACCCGCTTTCCGGGGTAGGGGCCTAGGGCGGCCCCGGGGAGCGGAAGCAGACAGAGTTGATTGGGAGATGACCGTGGCACGAGACATCGATGACATCCAGCGCGACATCGAGCGCACCCGCAGGCAGCTGGCCGGCACGCTGGATCAGCTCGCCGACCGCAGCAAGCCGAAGAACCTGGCCGACGACGCGAAGAACCAGGTCACTGACTGGCTGAAGGACCCGAAGGTGCAGAAGATCCTCGCCGGCATCGGCGTGGCCGTCACCGGTGTGGTCGTCTTCGCGGTCGTGCGCTCGCGCCGCAACCGCAACGACCTCAAGGAGCTGCGCAAGCTGCTCGCCGACCGCTGACCCGGTCGAGGTGCCGCGCGGCGCCCGCGCCCGGTGGGGAATGCTCCCCGCCGGGCGTTTTCCGTGTGTCGGGCTCGGTGACCCGGGGGTAACTTCGCAGGGTAAGGTCAACGCGGACCGCTTCAGTTCGCGGTGAGATCCGCGGTGAGAAAGGACGATCATGAGCCCGAACGGCACGCCGGACCCGCAGGACAACCGTGACCGTGCAGACCAGTGGGGTGCGCAGTGGGGCGGCGACTCCGAGACGCGCCGCATCGTGCCCGGGGAGCAGGGGGCGGCCCAGGCCGGCGGCCAGACGGGGAGTGAGCGCCCCGCGCCGCGCCAGTACTTCCCCGGCGAGACCGAGCCCGGCATGCCCGACGGCTGGCAGGCGCCGCCGCAGGGGCAGGGCTACGGGCAGACGTACGGCCAGGACGGCTATGCGCAGGGCTACCCGCAGGGCCAGGGCTACGGTGCAGGCTACGGCCAGGAGGGCTTCGCGCAGGGCTACAGCGACGCCTGGGGCACCGGCGACGGCACGAACGGCGCGGTCGACGCCCCCGGGGCGACGGCGGCCGGCAAGGGCCGCGACCGCACATTCGTGGTGCTGTGCGGCGTCGCCGGCGTGCTGCTCGTCGCCGTGCTCGCGCTGGTGCTGTGGCTGTTCGTCTTCTCCTCCGAAGGCGACGACACCGAGACCGGCGCCGCCGGCAACACGCTGACCTCGCAGTCGGCGAGCGAGTCGGCCAGCTCTCCGTCCACCGCCGCCTCCTCTTCCTCCTCCGAGGAGGCCGGCAGGCCCACCGACGCCAAGGTGCCCTCGGACGCCTGGGCCGTCAACGAGGCCGCCAAGAACAACGAGCCCAGCGGCGACTTCAACAACGTCTACGCCTCCGGGCCGACCAGTGAGCCGTTTGCACTTGCCGTGCGCGACGCATTCGTGGATGCTTATCTGGACGACGGCCGCACCGACCAGACGATCGACGTCCACAGCTCGGTGACCGGCCGCAGCTACACCATGACTTGCGAAGACAACGGCTCCTACGTGCACTGCACAGGCGGCAACGACGCGAATGTCTACATCTCCTGACCGTCTGGTCCGGGCCGACGCCGCGGTGGCGGCGGCCGCCCTGCTGGTGGCTTCCCTGACCGCCTGCACGATCGACAAGCCCGGGGAGGCCACTACCACCCCCGCGGCGACGACCGCGCAGCCCACCCCGACCGGTGACCCCGAACCCGTCGACCGCGGCAACCCCGGGGTCTCCGAGGAGGCCCTCGAGAAGCTCGCCGACGAGGTCGCCGAGGAGTTCGGCCAGCCCGTCGGCGTGGCCGTCGCCGACCCCTTCGGCGTGCACACCGGCGGCGAGATCGAGTCCGCCGCGGCCTGGTCGACGATCAAGGTGCCCATCGCGGTGGCCGCCGAGCGCGGCGCCGACGGGGCGAGCGACGGGTCCGGCGCAGGTGCGAACACGTGGATCGACCAGCTCGTCGACCAGGCGATCACCGTCTCCGACAACGACGCCGCCGACAGCCTCTGGCTCAGCCTGGGTGACACCGCCACCGCCAGCCAGGCCACCGACGCGGTGCTCACCGAGGGCGGCGACGAACTCACCGACGTCGAGACCGATGTGCTGCGCTCCGGCTTCTCCGCCTGGGGCCAGACCGACTGGGCCGTGGCCGCGCAGGCCCGCTTCGCGCTGAGCCTGCCGGAGATGGCCGGCGCCGAGCACGTCGTCGAGGCGATGGGGCAGATCAGCCCCGACCAGGCCTACGGCCTCGGCCGCATCGACGGCGCCCACTTCAAGGGCGGCTGGGGCCCGGACGACCAGACCGGCGCCTACGAGGTCCGCCAGTTCGGATTCGTCAACACCGACTGCGGCCTGCGCGGCCTGGCGGTGGCCACCAACGGCGGCAACTACGACCAGGGCCAGGCGGTCCTCGACGAGCTGGCCCGCGGACTCGACAAGCTGGTCTGCGCGCCCCGCGACGCCGCACCGCAGCCCACGGCGACGGAGGGCGCGACGCGCACGGACGGGACGTCGGAAATCACACGGCAACGCACCGTGACGCCGCACCCGACGCAGGGCGCCCGGACCTAGATGATCTCGGCGCCGGCGGCGCGCATCTCCTCGATCGCGGCGGCGCCGCCCTCCTCGCTGACCGCGGAGCACAGCGACGTCAGCACGCGCACCGAGAAGCCGCGCTCCAGGGCGTCGAGCGCGGTGGCGCGCACGCAGAAGTCCGTGGCGATGCCGCACACGTCGACCTGCGTGACGTCGTGCGCGCGCAGCCAGGCCTCCAGGTCCTGCCCGCCGTCCGGGGTGGTGCCGGAGAAGCCGGAGTAGCCGTCGTCGTACTGGCCCTTGTGGAAGTACTCCTCGATGGCGGCGTCGGCCAGCGCCGGGTGCATCGCCGCGCCCTCGGTGTCCGCGCGGCAGTGCACGGGCCAGGTGTGCACGAAGTCGGGGTCCTCGGCGAAGTGGCTGCCCGGGTCGATGTGCCAGTCCTGGGTGGCCACGACGTGCTCGCGGCCGCCCGCGCCACGGGCGACGACCTCGGCGATGGCGGCGGCCACCTTGTCGCCGTCCGCGGTGCCGAGCGCGCCGCCGGGGCAGAAGTCGTTCTGGGTGTCGACGATGACGAGTGCCTTCATGCGGTCTCCTGAGGGTCGGGCGGAAAGTTCCTTCCGGCTAAGCCTAGTCCGGCGCGCGCGGGCGGGGGTGAACGGTTTTCGGCCCCGGGACACGAGGTGTGTCCCGGGGCCGGGGTTGCCGCGTCGCGGGCTGCAGGGTTCTCGGGGCGCCGTGCTAGTGGTCGCGCAGCCAGGCGGCGGCGTTGTCGGCGACGGTCTCGGGCGCGTCGGCGACGTCGACGACCACGCCGGGCTCGTCGTCGCCCAGCGGCTCGAGTGTGGCCAGCTGCGAGTCCAGCAGCGAGGCCGGCATGAAGTGGCCGGTGCGGTTCTCCATGCGCTCGCGCAGCAGCTCCGGGGTGCCGTGGACGTGCACGAAGTTCGCGTCCGGCGTGGCCTGGCGGATCAGGTCACGGTAGCTGCGCTTGAGCGAACTGCAGCCGATGATGCCGCCCTCGGCGCTGTCGTGCAGCCACTGGCCGACGAGGCGCAGCCACGGCCACCGGTCGTCGTCGTCGAGCGCCTCGCCGCGCGCCATCTTGTCGATGTTCTCCTGCGGGTGCAGGTCGTCGCCGTCGCGGTAGGGCAGGCCGAGGCGCTCGGCGAGCAGCTCGCCGACGGTCGTCTTGCCCGAGGCGGACACGCCCATTACGACGATGTGGGGGTGGGCTGCCAAATCGTTCTCCTTCGTGTCGCTGCGCCGGGTGCTCACCAGTTGTGGACGGTGCCGTCCGCGAGCCGGTTGTAGGGCAGGTAGGCCTGCTCGTAGGGGAACTTCTCGGCGATCTCCGGGTGGAACTCCACGCCCAGGCCGGGGTTGTCACCCGGGTGCAGCAGGCCGTTCTCGAAGGTCATGGAGGTCTCGAAGACCTCGAGCGTCTCCTTGGAGTGGGTCATGTACTCCTGGGCGCCGTAGTTGTGGATGTTGATGTCCAGGTGCAGCTCGGCGGCGAAGCCGATCGGAGAGACGTCCGTGGGGCCGTGGAAGCCGGACTTGATCTGGTACGGCTCGGCCTGCGCCATGGCCTTCTTCAGCGGGGTGATGCCGCCGAAGTGGGTGGTCGCGCAGCGCACGTAGTCGATGAGCTGGTTGTCGATGAGGTCCTTGATGTCGTAGACCGAGTTGAAGACCTCGCCGATGGCCAGCGGGGTGGTCGACTGCTCGCGGACGTAGCGCAGGTTCTCCTGGTTCTCGCCGAGGGTGACGTCCTCGAGCCAGAACAGGTTGTAGGGCTCGAGCGACTTGGCGAACTGGGCGGCCTCGCGCGGGGTCAGGCGGTTGTGGCCGTCGTGCAGCAGCGGCAGTTCGGGGCCGAACTCGTTGCGCACGGCCTCGAAGACGGTGGGCACGTGGCGCATGTAGGCCGCGGAGTCCCAGTCCTCCTCGACGGGCCAGTCGCCGCGGTTGGCTGGCTCGAAGTCGTAGCGCTGCCCGGACGACTGCTCCTGGGCGGCGACACCGTAGAGCTTGTTTGATGCCCGGCACGGAGGTCTGCACGCGGATCATCGTGTAGCCGAGGTCCATCTCGTAGCGGATGGAGTCGAAGAGGCTCTCCAGGTCGGTGCCGGAGGCGTGGCCGTAGGCGCGCGCACCGGTGCGCGAGGCGCCGCCGAGCAGCTGGTAGACCGGCATGTTCGCCATCTTGCCCTTGATGTCCTACAGGGCCATGTCCACGGCGGCGACGGCGGCCATGGTCACGGGGCCGCGGCGCCATTAGGCGGAGCGGTAGAGGAACTGCCAGGTGTCCTCGATGTTGCGCGCGTCGCGGCCGACGAGCAGCTGGCAGACGTGGTCCTTGAGGTAGTGGGCGGCGGACAGCTCGCGGCCGTTGAGCGTCGCGTCGCCGACGCCGACCACGCCGTCGTCGGTCTCGACGCGGTCCTCCCCGCATGCGCGGGGGTGAGCCCCACACCCCGGACCCCGATCACCCCTCCCATCCGTCTTCCCCGCATGCGCGGGGGTGAGCCGGCCCCCACACCGTGATGGTGTGGGGGCCAATCGTCTTCCCCGCATACGTGGGGGTGGCCCGGAGATCATCATCGACACCGGCATCGGTGATTACAGTTCCCGCACCGGCGGGAGTCCACCCGGCGACCGCAGACTCAGTCCCCGCCGGGCGCGCGCCGCGTCGACTCCCGCTCGATCAGCCGGGTCGGAAGCACGCGCGGCCGGCTCATCGGCCCGCGCTCGCCGCGCACCAGCGCCATCGCGTTGGCCGCGGCCACGCGCCCGATCGAGCGCAGCGGCCTGGCCACCGTGGTCAGCGAGGGCCGCACGATCGTGGTCAGCTCCGTGTTATCGAAGCCGACCACGGCGACGTCCTCGGGAACCCGCCAGCCGTCGTGGCGGGCCTGCTGCATGAAGCCGATGGCCACCAGGTCGTTGAAGCACATCACCGCGTCGGTGGGGTCCTTGCGCCAGCGCACGAAGGCCCGCCGTCCGCCGCGGGTGGTCGGCGCGTCGGCGTGCATGTGGTGCACCGAGACCCGCGCGAGCCGGCGCACCTGCTCCAGCGGCAGCTGCGCGCTGCGGGTGAAGGTGACCACGTCCTCGGTGGTCTCCGCGTTGCCCACCGCGTCGAGCAGCCCGCGCAGCCGGATCGCGTCCGTCCACGATCCGTCTGGGCCGCCGATGTAGGTGATCGAGCGCGCGCCGAGCTCCTCGAGGTGGCTGGCCGCCTTGGTCGCGCCCTCGTAGTTGTCCACCAGCACACTGGGCACCCCGGGCACCGGCCGATTGACGCACACCGTCGGCAGCCGACGGGCGATCTTGGCGACCTCGTTGTTGCTCAGCCGCGCCGACGCCAGCAGCAGCGCGTCGACGTGCGGGATGAACGCCTCGGCGGCGGAGTGCGAGCGCCCGCGCACCTCGTCGACGTTGGCCACGAGCACCTGGAACTCGCCGACGTGCGCGGCGTGCTCGGCGCCGCGGATGATCTCCAGGAAGAACGGGTTGGTGTTGTCCGCGACCACGATGCCGAGGTTGCCCGTGCGCTCGCGCCCCGGGTTGCTGCGCGTGGCCAGCTCGCGCCGGTAGCCCAGCTTCTTCGCTGCCGCGCGCACCTTCTCCGCGGTGCGGAAGCTGACCCGGTCCGGCCCGCTCAGCGCCCGAGAGACCGTCGCGGCCGACACCCCGGCCTCCGCGGCGACGTCGTAGATCGTGACCTTGCGGTCCGGCCCGCCCTCCGGCGTCGAGTCTGCTTCCTGTATAAGGGGCAGTATAAAGGCGTTCGCCTCCGCGACGGCGCGTGATTTCCGACGCCCCGCGTCCCCCCACGCGGCGCGCCGGCGCACCCGGTGCCCGCGACCTGGGGCGCGCTCCGCGCGCCCCGCCCGCCTACGCCGCACGGGTGCGCCGAGGGTGAGAAGCGCGGCGTCGGCAATCGACGGCCGGTAGCCTGAGTGCGACCGACCGAAGGGTGGAATGACCGTGGTGGAACAGATCAAGTCGCCGGTGCCGCAGTACCTGGAGAACCTGCTCGACGAGGTGCGCGACAACACCGACGGCGCGGTGGCCGACTACATCCCGAACCTCGCCGAGGCCGACCCGGATCCGCTGGCGATCGCCCTGTGCACCGTCTCCGGGCGCACCTACGCCGCCGGCGACGCTGACCGCCTGTTCACCATGCAGTCGATCACCAAGCCCTTCGTCTTCGGGCTCGCGCTGCAGGAGCACGGCGAGAAGGTGCTCGACGTCGTCGGGCTGGAGCCGTCGGGGGAGTCCTTCAACGAGCTCTCGCTGGACCGCAGCACCCACCGGCCGATGAACCCGATGATCAACGCCGGCGCCATCGCGGTCAACCAGCTGATCAACGGCACCGAGTCCAGTATCGAGGACCGCGTGGCCGTCATCCACGACTTCCTCGGTCGCCTTGCCGGGCGGCGCTTGAGCGTCGACGAGGACCTGGCGGACAACGAGCTGGCCGGTGCCGACCGCAACCTGGCGCTGGCGCACATGCTGCGCAGCCACGGCGTGATCCACGACGACGCGCGCGACGCCGTCGACAGCTACATCCGCCAGTGCGCCGCCGAGGTCAGCGTGCGCGACCTGGCCGTGATGGCCGCGACCCTGGCCAACGGCGGGGTGCAGCCGCAGACCGGCGAGCGCGTGCTCGACCCCGGCGTGGCGCGCCTGACGCTGGCGGTGATGAGCTCGGCGGGCATGTACGACGGCGCCGGGCGCTGGATGGCCCGCGTCGGCATCCCCGCTAAGTCGGGCGTGTCCGGCGGGCTGCTCGGCTCGCTGCCCGGTCAGCTGGGCATCGGCACCTTCTCACCGCGGCTGGACTCCGAGGGCAACAGCGTGCGCGGCCGGCTGCTCTACGAGGTGCTCTCCGACTCGATGGGCCTGCACCTGATGAACCCCGCCGAGGTCGGCCTGCACGCGGTGCGCTCCATCCTGGTCCACGGCGAGGACACGGTGCTGACGCTGCAGGGCGTGATCAACTTCTCCGCCGCCGAGTCGATCCTGCACGAGATCGCCCGCCACGACTTCACCGAGGGCCGCCTGGTCCTCGACGTCACCCGCGTGGTCACCGTCGAGTCGATCGGCCGCAGGTTCCTGTCCTCGGTGCTGGCGAAGATGCGCGCGGCCGGCCTGGACATCGCGCTGCACGACCCGGAGGACCGCCTGCGCGAACTGACCGTCGACGGTGACCGCCCCGAGAGCCTCGACGCCGAGGAGCTCGCCGAGGTCGAGGCCGAGCCGCCGGAGAACGACGGGGAGTGGTGAGGCGGTAGGGCCCGCGCCGCGGCTGCCGCTGCCCCCCCCGCATGCAGAAAAGGCCCGGTACGATGTACCGGGCCCTACCTGCAGTTTTGGTGCGCCATCAGGGAATCGAACCCCGAACCCACTGATTAAGAGTCAGTTGCTCTGCCAATTGAGCTAATGGCGCATGTTGCTCGGGCGGTCTGTGCCGCTCCCCTGCAACGGACAGTTACTTTAGCACCGCATCCGTGGACCGTAAAATCGGCTGGTCATAGGTCATTTCATGCATTCCGTCGCGGTGCTTGGCCGGTGCCTCTGTGGCGCACTTGCGCGCGGCGCGTTGGCGCCGCGCCCGATTGCCGACGCCACGCGGCGCGCCGAGGGGTGGTACCCGCCGCGCCGTGGGGCGCGACGTCGTCAAGCGTGTCGGCGCGCGCATGCCCGCGCTCGCACAGCGCCCACCCCGCGCGGGGAGTGCATTTAATGGCTTTCCAGCGTGACCCGGAGAATGCACAGCGCCCACCCCGCGCGGGGAGTGCTCCTCGCTCTGTTTGGTCCGCCAATAGGCAAGCGGACTACTATCCGTGTACGTGTCCTCAATCGCGCGCGGGCGGCACCCCGGCGCGGGGGAGGGGCGTCGCTCACACAACGTCCGCGATGTTCCGGCGGAGACCGGGAAAAGCGTCGTGACCGGGGAAAATTGCCGCTTCCGACAAACTCTCGATAACCGTTTGATTACGTTTGTGCGTCGCGGCTAACGGTGTGTGGCGGTGGCTCGCAAAGAGGGTATGGTGACCGCAGATCTCCTGCGGGGTAGTCGAAAATTCAAAGGATTGACGGAGATGAAGCATTACCGGACACGGGCGTTCGTCACCGCCACGCTGACGGTAGTGGCGCTGGTGGCGTCAGGTTGCACGATCGGCCAGGCCGGTCCCGACCACGAGAACACGGCAGAGGTCGAGGAGGCCACGCAGGACGCCGAACCGGAGGTCTCCGTCAAGGACGACGCCACCGAGGTCGACCCGTCCGAGCCGGTGACGGTGACCTCCCGGGGCGAGGGCCTCAAGGACGTCACCATGACCAACGAGCAGGGCTACGAGGTCGAGGCCAAGTTCAACGAGGACCACACGGAGTGGACCACCGACGAGGTCCTCGGCTACAACCGCACCTACACGGTCAAGGCCACCGACAAGAACGGCAAGAAGACCTCCGTCCAGTTCCAGACGATCATGCCGTCTTACACCGCCAACGTGGCGCTCTCGCCGCTGGAGGACGCCGAGGTCGGCGTCGGCCAGACGATCGCCGCGCGCTTCTCCGCGCCGATCGAGGACCGCCAGGCCGCCCAGGACGCCATCAAGGTGACCACCGAGCCGTCCGTGGAGGGCGCGTTCTTCTGGGTCAACAACTACGAGGTGCGCTGGCGCCCCGAGAACTACTGGCGGCCGGGCACCAAGGTCAAGGTCGAGGCCGACATCTACGGCAAGGACCTCGGCGGTGAGGTCTACGGCGAGTCCGACAACGCGACCCGCTTCACCATCGGCGACGACGTGCGCACCGTCGTCGACGACTCGACCAAGCAGATGACCGTCTACCGCAACGGCGAGGCGCTGCGCACCATCCCGGTCTCCCTGGGCCGCGACGGCGCCTACGCCACCCCGAACGGCATCTACATGATCGGCGACAAGAACCCGTCGATGATCATGGACTCCGAGACCTTCGGCCTCTCGCACGAGGCCGGCGGCTACCGCACCGCGGTCGACTGGGCCACGCAGATGTCCTACTCCGGCATCTACGTCCACTCCGCGCCGTGGTCGGTGTGGGCGCAGGGCTCGCAGAACACCTCGCACGGCTGCATCAACGTCACACCCGAGGCCGCCAAGTGGTTCCAGGACACCGTCAAGCGCGGCGACATCGTCGAGGTCAAGAACACCTCCGGCGAGACGCTCTCCGGCTACGACGGTCTGGGCGACTGGAACATACCCTGGAAGACCTGGAAGGCCGGCAACGCCAAGGACAACACCGCCGCCTGATCGACTCACCCCCGCACTTGCCGACGCCGCGTCGCCCACCCGGGCGCCGCGGCGTCGCCGTCTCTGCGTGGTGCGGCGCGCGTGCCGCGCGCCGGGCCGTGCCCGCGCATGCGACGAGCCCCGCACCGTCTCCGGTGCGGGGCTCGTCTTCTTCGGGGTGGATGACGGGACTCGAACCCGCGACACCCAGGATCACAACCTGGTGCTCTACCAGCTGAACTACATCCACCATCGCCGCGAAATGCAGCGTGGACAACCATAGTCCAACGGTTCACATTTACAAAAACCGCTGGTAGGCCTCGGTGGCTTCCTGCTGTGCGGTGGCCGCCTCCTCCGAGGTCGGGCCCGGTTCGGCGACGAAGGCCACGCGGCGGTAGTAGTCCAGCTCGCGGATGGACTCGACGATGTCGGCCAGTGCGCGGTGGGCCATGCCCTTGTCGGGCTGGTGGTGGTAGACGCGCGGGTACCAGCGCCGCGCGAGCTCCTTGATCGAGGAGACGTCGACCATCCGGTAGTGCAGGGCGGCGTCCAGGCGCGGCATCTGCTCGCGGATGAAGGAGCGGTCGGTGGCGATGGAGTTGCCGGCCAGGGGAGCGGGGTGGTCGGGGTCGCAGTGCTTCGCGATCAGGTCGAGCACGGCCTGCTCCGCCTGCTCCATGGTCACCTCCGAGGCGCGGATCTCCTCGGTCAGGCCGTTGGTGGCGTGCATGTTCTGGACGAAGTCGTCCATCTCCGCCAGCTGCTCGTCGGTGGCGTGGACGACCAGGTCCACGCCCTCGCCGAGGATGTTGAGGTGGGCGTCGGTGACCAGCGCGGCGATCTCGACGATGGTGTGCCGGTGGGTGTCCAGGCCGGTCATCTCGAGGTCGATCCAGACCAGCCGGTCGTCCTTGGGGGCAACGGTGTGATTTTCGGTCGCTTGAGCGGACATGCCCCAACTGTAGAACAAGGCGACGGTGCGGTCGGCGCGACGTCGTCAAGCGGTGGTCCGGCAGTGGTCGAGCGGTGGTCACGCAGTGGTCCGGCAGCGGTCCAGCCCCATGGATGGGGTTGCACCCTGAAAGGGGGTACTACATGTTGTGTGTGACGTAAATCTGAGCGGCGAAAAGACGGATGCGGAGCCAGGGGTGGCGGTCGCCGATAGGCGCGACCTTTCACAGAAATGAAATGCTTCAAGATCATTCTTACGATGGAGTTCGCTGCTCAAGGTCACAACGACGTAATTACAGCGGTCAGAGCGAAAGGACGGTATCGGATCTCCATGACGAAGGCGACGGTCATCAAGCGGGACGGGCGACACGTGGCGTTCTTCCCCGCCAGGATCCTCAACGACCTGCGCTCCGCCGAGCGCGTCTACGGCGTGCGCCCCGCGCGCCCGGCCGGGGAGATCGTCGCCGAGGTCGCCGCCCGCGTCGAGGCCGCCGCCGCTGATGCTGCTGACGCAGACGCCGCCGGCGCCGACGCTTCCAGCGCCGACGCCGCCGTTACCACCGCCCGCATCCGCGAGTTCCTCGGAGAGGCCCTGGCGGACTCGCCGGAGGTCCGCGACGCGCTGCGCGAGCAGGGCGACCGCAAGGAGGCCCAACTGGCCACCGCCACGGACCTCACCTCCGCCATCGACCGGGTGGTCAGCAAGGACGCCAACGTCATGGCGGAGAACGGCAACAAGGACTCGCGCACCTTCACCACCCAGCGCGAGATCCTCGCCGGCGCCGTCACCCGCGCCGAGGGCCTGCGCATCTACCCGGAGGACATCCGGCGCGCCCACATCAAGGGCCTGATCCACCTGCACGACCTCGACCGCTCGCCCTTCGGTGCGCTGCCGAACTGCTCGCTGCCGGACTTCGGCTACCTGCTCTCCCACGGCTTCACGCTCGGCAACGCGCGCATCGAGCCGCCGCGCTCCATCGGCGTGGCCGCCACCCTGCTCGTCCAGCTGCTCGGCGCGATCTCCGGCGAGCAGTACGGCGGCATCTCCATCCACGAGATCGACCGCCTGCTCGAGCCCTACGCGGAGCTGACCCTGCAGAAGGACCGCGACCTCTACGCCGAGATCATCGAGGACGAAGACGAGGTCGAGCGCCTGGCGCGCAAGAAGGCGCGCAAGGACATCTACGACGCGATGCAGGCCTTCGAGTACCAGGTCAACACGCTGACCACCTCGGCGGCGCAGACCCCGTTCACCTCGGTCTCCTTCGGCATGGCCACCTCCTGGTGCGCCCGCGAGATCCAGAAGGCGATGCTCGCCGTGCGGGGGAAGGGCATGAGCGGGGAGACCGCGATCTTCCCGAAGCTGCTCTACTTCGTCGACGAGGGCGTCAACCACTCGCCGGGCGACCCGAACTACGACGTCAAGTGCGCCGCGATGCGCTGCTCGACCAAGCGCATCTACCCGGACCTGATCTCCGTGCCGCGCATCCGCGAGGAGAAGAACGGCCTGCTGGTCACCCCGATGGGCTGCCGCTCTTTCCTGCACTACTGGGAGGACGAGGACGGAAAGCCCCGCATCGTCGGGCGCAACAACCTCGGCGTGGTCTCGCTGAACCTGCCGCACCTGGCCATCCAGGCCGAGGGCGACCGCGACGTCTTCTTCGACTCCCTCGACGAGGCCGTGGACCTGGCCGTGCGCGCGCTGCGCCTGCGCGAGGAGATCGTGCTCGGCGCCGAGCTGGAGAACGCCCCGGTGATGTACACCCAGGGCGGGCTGGGCGATCCGACCGGGATCACCTCGGTGCGCGACTGGTACACGGGCCGCAACGAGAAGCGCTCGTCGATCTCGCTGGGCTACATCGGCATCCACAACGCGATGGTGGCGCTCACCGGCGAGGAGCACTGGCAGGAGGACACCGACCTGCGCGCGCTGGGCCTGCACATCATGGAGCACATCAACGCCCGCGTCGACGCCGTCCAGGACCTCTTCCACGCCAAGCTGACGGTCTACTCGACGCCCTCGGAGTCGCTGTGCGACCGCTTCGCCGCGATCGACCGCGACCGCTTCGGCGAGATCCCCGGGGTCAACGACCGCGAGTACTACGAGAACTCCTTTCATTTCCCGAGCTACCAGGACACCGACCCGGTCTCGAAGATCCACTTCGAGGCGCCCTACATGCACCTGACCCCGGGCGGGTTCATGTACTACGTCGAGGCGCCGAACCTGCAGTCCAACTCCGCGGCCTTCGAGGCGCTGTGGGACGAGGCCTTCGACAACGTCGGCTACTTCGGGGTCAACTCCCCGGTCGACTACTGCTTCCTGTGCGGTTTCGAGGGCGAGTTCCGCTGCGACGAGGAGGGCTACTACTGCCCGACCTGCGGCAACCGCGACGAGACCCAGGCCAGTGTGACCCGCCGGCTGTGCGGCTACCTGGGCTCGCCGATGAAGCGCCCCGTCGTCGCCGGCAAGCAGAACGAGATCAACTCCCGCGTCAAGCACATGTGAGTGAAGGAGGACCATGACCACCGGCGTGCGCACCACGATTGACGACGCCGCGCCTGCCGCCACCGGGCGCACCGACGCACCGTGCGCGGGTGCCGGGCGCGCCGGCGCAGCGGGCGCCGGCGCCGGGCTGGCCGGCTACTACGACGCGCCGCACACCTCCGCCGAGCGCCTCGAGCGCATCGCGCGGATGGACCGGCGCTCGCGCACCTGGGCCGACGCCCCGGTGCTCCGCGTCGCGGACTACAAGCCCTTCCAGGTCCTCGACGGCGAGGGGTTGCGCTGCTCGCTCTACGTCTCCTTCTGCGCGTTCAACTGCCTGGGCTGCTACAACAAGGCCGCCCAGAAGCGGAACTACGGCGTCGAGTACACCGCCGAGCTCGAGGAGCGCATCCTGCGGGATCTGGCGGGGCGCCACGTGGCGGGGCTGACCCTGTGCGGCGGGGAGCCGATGCTCAACGCGACGAACCTTTTGCCGCTGGTGCGGCGGGTGCGCGCGGAGCTGCCGGAGAAGACCGTGTGGTCCTACACCGGCTACCGGTGGGAGACCCTCGAGCTGATCGGCGGGGACCGCTGGGAGCTGGTCAAGAACCTCGACGTGCTCATCGAGGGCCAGTTCATCGCCGAGGAACGCGACGAGTCGAACCTCAAGCCCTTCTGCGGCAGCTCGAATCAGCGGCTGATCGACGTGCAGGCCTCGCTGGCCGCGGGCCGGGTCGTCGAGTACGAGGTCACCGCGCGCTTCTGAGTCGGGGCCGGTGCCGGGCCCTCGCGTGGTGCGCTGCGCCGCTCGCGCGCCGGGCCTGTGCGCCTAGCCGGCGAGGACGCTGAAGGTCCCGTCGGCGTGCTTGGCCACGGTGTCGCCGCCGCGGGCGATCGAGCCGTCGGGCAACTCGAGCTCGGTCAGGTCGAGGGTCTCGAACTCGGGGGCGACGAACTCGCCGCCGTCGAGCCAGGCCTGGAAGGCGCTGCGGGCGGTACCGGAGCCGCTGAAGATGTGCTGTTCCACGATGTCGGCGTCTCCTTCGTCCGCGCCGGTCTGGTCGTTGTCGGAGCTGCCCGTCTCCTTGCCGGAGGATGCGACGATGCCCCAGTTGAAGCCGGGGTCGACCGGGGCGGAGGAGAGGTCCGCGCTGGCGGAGAGCGGCGAGCCGCCCAGCAGCAGGGCGCTCAAAAACGTGGCGATCGAGGTGTCCATGGCGCCGAGGTTACGCGCCGGCGCGCGCCACGTGAACCGTTGCCAGGGGATTCCCCGGCACCTCCGCCGTCGCGCCCAGCAAGGCCCACCGCACCCAGCAAGGCCTCGTATAGCAAGGGCGCTTCTCGACCCAGCAAGGCGTGTCCCTGCTGTGCAGGAGCTTGCTGGGCCGACGCTCGGCGGGCGGCCCCGGCGCAGGACAACCCCCGCCCCGGTGACGGTGAGCACACTCGGTTGCCTTTTGCGTCGCGGCGTGGTCATGATGGAAGGCGTCATAGGATTGTGACCCCGGCACAGACTTCCGGGGGCAAGACCTGGCACGCAGATGACGTCTCGTCGTCTGCGGGCCAGGTCTTTTTTGTTGCCCGGACACCTCGGCGCCGGGCACGGAAACCGGGTGAACACCCGGGGAAAGGCAGAGACAATGGCAACGGCAACGGACTTCGCGCCCCTGGCCGGCGCGGTGGTCAAGGGCCTGGGCGGGCCGGACAACATCCGCTCGTTCACCCACTGCGCCACCCGGCTGCGTTTCAAGGTCAAGGACGCCTCCCTGGTCGACTCGGCCGCGGTCGAGGGCACCGAGGGCGTGCTCGCGCTCATGGCGGCCGGCGGCCAGCAGCAGGTCGTCATCGGCAACGACGTCCCCTTCGCCTACGCGGCGGTCCAGGACGTCGCCGGCATGCGTGCCAAGGGCACCAAGGACTCCGAGGACTCGGACGAGACCGACGCCGTCGACGACGACACCTCCGGCGAGAGCAAGAATCTCTTCAACCGCTTCATCGATCTGATCTCGGCGCTGTTCACCCCGATTGTGATGGTGCTGGCGGGCATCGCCATCGGCAAGGCCTTCCTCCAGATGGGCCTGCAGTTCGGCTGGCTCGCCGAGAACTCCGGCACCGCGGTCGTCTTCAACGCGACCTTCGACGGCGTCTTCTACTTCCTGCCGCTCTTCCTGGCGGTCACCGCGGCCAAGCGCTTCCGCATGAACACTTTCGTGGCGCTGGCCGTGGTCACCCCGTTGGTCCACCCGGGCATCGTCGAGCTGGCCGCCACCGAGGGCGCCACCGCCTTCGGGCTCAGCTTCCCGTCGATGAGCTACTCCTCGTCGGTCATCCCCGCCATCGTCGCGGTGTGGGTGGCCAGCTACGTCGAGCACTGGTTCAACAAGATCCTGCCGGGCGCCGTGCGCAGCTTCCTGACCCCGCTGCTCGTCGTGGTCGTCATGGTGCCGCTGACGCTGTTCACCATCGGCCCGGCGACCACCTGGATCTCCACCCAGATCGCCTCCGGTGTCACCTCTCTCTACAACGCCGTGCCCTGGCTGGCGGGCGCTATCCTGGGCGGCTTCTGGCAGGTCTTCGTCATGTTCGGCCTGCACTGGGGCTTTGTGCCGGTGTTCATCAACGACCTCGGCGTCAACGGCTACGAGCCGCTGCTCGCGCCCATCCTGGCCGCCGTCATGGCGCAGGCCGCCGCCACCGCGGCCGTCGCGATCTGGTCGCGCAGCGCCGCGCGCAAGAAGGTCGCCGGCCCGGCCGCCTTCTCCGGAATCGTCGCAGGTGTCACCGAGCCCGCCATCTACGGTGTGAACCTCCCGCTGAAGATGCCGTTCTACATGGGCATCGCCGGCGGCATCGTCGGCGGCCTGATCGCCGGCCTCTCCGACACCGCCGCGAACTCCTTCATCTTCCCGGCACTGCTGGCCCTGCCCGCCTACACCGAGGTCGGCAACTTCGTCCTGCTGCTCATCGGCACCGCCGTGGCCATGGTCATCGCCTTCGTCGGCACCGCGGTCACCCTGCGCCGCGCCGAGGCCGAGGTCGAGGTCCCCGCTGGTGCGCATCCCGAGATTGACGACGCCGCGCCCGCCCCCGTCGCCGCCGAAGGCGACGCCGGGCGTGCTACCCCGGTGTCTGTGCCGACGGCACAGGCCACGGACCACCCTGTGGTGGTCGCGCCGGTCAGCGGCACCGTGGTGCCCCTCGAGCAGGTCGACGACAAGGTCTTCGCCTCCGGATCCATGGGGGCGGGCACCGCGATCGAGCCGAGCGACGGGCGGATCGTCGCCCCGGTCTCCGGTGAGCTCATCGCCGTGCAGAAGTCCGGCCACGCCTACGGCCTGCGCAGCGACGACGGCGTCGAGGTGCTCGTGCACGTCGGCATCGACACGGTCATGATGAAGGGCGAGGGCTTCACCGTGGACGTCACCCGCGGCCAGCACGTCGCCGCCGGCGAGCAGCTGGGCACCGTCGACCTCGCCGAGGTCGCGGCCAACAACCACCCGGCCACCACGATCGTTGTGGTCACCAACTCCCGGAAGCTCGGCGCGGTGATCCCCACCGCCACGGGTGAAGTGGCCGCCGGCGCCGCTGTGCTGGACGTCGAGAAGTAACACACAACCCAACCACACGAGAGGAAAGAGACCATGAGCAACTTCCCCGAGGGCTTCCTGTGGGGCGGCGCGACCGCCGCCAACCAGATCGAGGGCGCGTACGACGAGGGCGGCAAGGGCCTGTCCATCCAGGACGTCATGCCGCACGGCGGCACCGCGCCGTCTACCGAGGGGCCGACCGAGGACAACCTGAAGCTTGAGGCCATCGACTTCTACCACCGCTACGCCGAGGACATCGCCCTGTTCGCGGAGATGGGCTTCAGCGTCTTCCGCTTTTCCATCGCCTGGTCGCGCATCTTCCCGCGCGGTGACGAGGAGGAGCCCAACGAGGAGGGCCTGAAGTTCTACGACCGCGTCATCGACGAGTGCGAGAAGCACGGCATCGAGCCGCTGATCACGCTCAGCCACTACGAGACCCCGCTCGCGCTCGCCCGGGAGTACGGCGGCTGGCGCAACCGCAAGCTCGTCGACTTCTTCGCCCGCTACGCGCACACCGTGCTCGAGCGCTACGGGGCCCGGGTGAAGTACTGGCTGACCTTCAACGAGATCAACGCCATCCTGCACCTGCCGTTCATGGCCGGCGGCATCGAGCTTGATCGCGAGAACCTGGCCGACCAGGAGCTCTACCAGGCCATCCACCACGAGCTGGTCGCCTCCGCGCTGGCCACCACGATCGCCCACGAGGTCAACCCGGAGATCAAGGTCGGCTGCATGGCCATCGCCGTGCCGCGCTACCCGCTGACCCCGGACCCGCGCGACGTGCGCCAGGCGCAGTGGGAGTCCCAGCAGGACATGCTCTTCGCCGACGTGCACTGCCGCGGCGAGTACCCGGCCTCGGCGAAGCGCTACTTCCGCGAGAACGGCATCGAGATCGAGTTCGCCGAGGGCGACGCCGAGCTGCTCAAGGAGCACACCGTCGACTTCGTCTCCTTCTCCTATTACATGTCCGCCTGCTCGACCGCCGACCCGGACAAGCAGGTCCGCGGCGAGGGCAACATCATGGGCGGCGTGCCCAACCCGACGCTTCAGGCCTCCGAGTGGGGCTGGCAGATCGACCCGGTGGGCCTGCGCGTGGTCATGAACGACTTCTGGGACCGCTGGAACAAGCCGCTCTTCGTCGTCGAGAACGGTCTGGGTGCGCGCGACGTGCTCATCGACGGGCCCGACGGCCCGACCGTCGAGGACGACTACCGCATCGAGTACATGAACGATCACCTCGTGCAGGTCGGCGAGGCCATCGCCGACGGCGTGGAGTGCTGGGGCTACACCTCCTGGGGCTGCATCGACCTGGTCAGCGCGTCCAAGGCGGAGCTGTCCAAGCGCTACGGCTTCATCTACGTCGACCGCAACGACGACGGCACCGGCACACTCGACCGCTACAGGAAGAAGTCCTTCGACTGGTACGCCGAGGTCATCCGCACCAACGGCGACAGCCTGAAGGCCTGACCGGCGGTACGGCCTCCCGGCACGGCGGCCAGCGGGCCGGCCGCCGGGAGGTCGCCGCGTACCGCGTGCCGGACGCGCGGCACAACGGCGATGACAGAGACGACGACCAAGACGATGACGAGGATGAAGGGAGGCCGGCGGTGAAGGTACTGCGCGTGCTCAACAACAACGTGGTGCTCGCCGCGCGTGCCGACGGCGGCCCGGTGGTGCTCACCGGCAAGGGGCTGGGCTTCAACACCCGCCCCGGAGACGAGGTCGACCCGCGGGCCGTGCGCCGCACCTTCGTCCCCGACGAGGGCCGCGACGCCGACAACGTCGCGCGCATGGTCGCCGACGTGCCCGCCGACTTCGTCGACCTGGCCGCCGACCTGCTCGCCGGGCACGACGTGCCCGCCTCGACCGTCATCGCGCTGGCCGACCACCTCAACGTCGCCGTGCGTCGCAACGCCGCCGACCCCTCGGCGGCCGCGCAGCCGAACCCCTTGGCCGCGGAGGTCTCCCACCTCTACCCGCAGGAGCTGGCCACCGCCCGCGAACTGCTGGCCCGGGCCAACGGGTGGATCACGCAGCGCGGCGAGCGCCCGTTGCCGGCGGCCGAGGAGACCGCGATCGCCCTGCACCTGGTCGGCACCGAATTCCAGGGCGGAAACCTCGCGGCGACCTACCAGATGACGGGCGTGTTCTCCCAGCTCTTCGACGTCATCGACGCCGCCTACGGCACCCGCATCGACCGCGACGGGCTGAGTGCGGCCCGCTTCATCACCCACATGCGCTACTTCTTCGTGCGCGTGGACAAGGGCGAGCAGCTCGACGAGGGCATGGGCGTGCTCGGCGACTCACTGGCCGAGACCCACCTGAAGGCGATCAGCTGCGCCGACCGCCTCGCCGCGGTGCTCGAGCTGCGCCTGAACACGCAACTGACCGCGGACGAGCGCGCCTACCTGGCACTGCACGTCGTGCGCCTGACCGCGAAGTAGCGGCAGGCGCGGCGTCGTAAATCTCAGCCCATCTTGGCGTAGAACCAGCCCATCACCGGCGAGAGCAGCCCGCTCGGCGCGTAGGCCGAGATGGCGTTCATCGCCTTCGACAGGGGGCCGGGCACCACGCGGCGACGGTTCTTGGCCAGCGCCTCGAGGGTCTCGTCGGCGCAGGACTCGTAGGTCGTCCACAAAAAGTCGGGCACGACCTTGTCCACGATGGACTGCTCGGACTCGGGGATCTCCGCCTCGCGCACCGGGCCCGGGGCCAGCAGTGTGCAGTGCACGCCGGTGCCCTTGAGCTCGTAGTGCAGCGCCTCGGTGAAGGCGTTGACGCCGGCCTTGGTGAACACGTAGGTCGCGTTGTTGGGGATCGGCACGTTGCCGGCCGCCGAGCCGACGTTGCAGATGGCGCCCTCGCCGCGGGCGACCATGCCCGGCAGCGCGGCGCGGGTGAGGCGGAAGACGGCGGTGGCGTTCAGGTTGAACTGGTTGGTCTCGTAGTCCCAGTCCTGGTCGAGGAAGGGCCCGAAGCTGGCGATGCCGGCCGAGTTGACCAGGATGTTGATCTCCCGGTTCTCGATCTCCTCGACAAGTTTCGTGACCTCCTCGGCCTTGGCGAGGTCGGCCGGGCGGACCTCGACGGTGACCCCGTGGGCCTCCTCGAGCTCCGCGGCGATCTTCTCGAGGACCTCGCGGCGGCGGGCGACGAGGATGAGGTTGTGGCCGTAGCGGGCCAGCTTGCGGGCGATCGCCTCGCCGATGCCCTGACTGGCACCGGTGACCAGCGCGGCGGCGGAGGTCGAGGGGTAGGGCAGGGTCATCGGGCACCGTTCCTTCATCGGGGATCGTGTCGAAATCGTGACACGGCGTGCGTGTTCAACGATGCTACCCGCGCGCGGCGCGGGGCTACACTGGCTGCCGCCAATAGCCCTCGACCCACAGAAAGCGGTATCCACCGATGACGAAGTCCGTGCGCACCCGTGTGCTCGCCGCGCTGCTGCCGGCTGCCCTGGCCACCGCCGTGCTTTCCGACGCCCCCGCGGGCGCCGACGAGCGCGCCGCGCTCGCCGCCCCCGGCGCCCCCATGCGCAGCGACGTGCAGCTGACCGACATACCCCTGCCGGAGTACCTGAACCGCCAGGTCTGTAGCCAGGGCGTCATCGGCACGGTGGTGCTGCCGGACGGCACGCAGCAGCGCGTGCTGGTCACCGCGGGGCACTGCCTGGCGCCGATGGAGGGCCAGCCGGAGTTCGGCGACCGGGTCTTCGCGCCGACGCGCAGCGGTGGCGACACCGTCATCGGCTACCGCGACCAGGCCCACGCCCCGGCGACCAACGAGGCGAACCTCGCGCAGGCCGAGGGGGACCTCGCCGAGACGCTGCGCCTGTCCGTCGACTCGCCCGACTGGGGCACCGCGGTGCTCAACGAGGGCGTGGTCGACAGCCGCATGGCCGACTCCGTGGACAAGGCGGGCACCGCGCACGGCACGCCGGTGCGCCTGACCGCGATCCGCGACTACCCGGACCTGGCCCCGGGCCAGTACGACTTCTCCGTGGCCGGCCAGCCGATCTGCAAGGACGGCACCACCACCGGCCGCAGCTGCGGCACCCTGCTGGTGCGCTCCCAGAACGGGCTGTGGGCCTGGGACCTGGGTTACGTGCAGGGCGACTCCGGCGGCGTGAACTTCGACCCGAACACCGGCGAGGTGCTCGGCGTGAGCTCCATGGTCTTCGGGCCGATCACCCGCGCCCAGCCGGCGGACGTGGCCGTCGAGCAGGCCTACGGCATCCCCGACGGCCAGGTCAACGAGCGCTTCTCGCTGACCGACTCGGAGGCCAAGCACTCCGACGACCTGCGCACCTTCGGCGAGGACGAGGCCGTCGCGCTCGACTGGGCCCAGGAGAACGGGGCCATGCCGGACTTCGTCGCCGAGCACCAGCGCAACGTCGCGGCCGCCGAGGCCGACGCCGCGGAGTACTCGCAGCGCATCGGGGCCGACGCCCAGGGTGCCGTCGACGCGCTGGGCGCGGGCCAGGACCCGGCGAGCGCCTTCGCCCCGCTGGGCCAGACCCTCGACGAGGCCGGGCAGTCGGCCTCCCACCACGCCGAGGTGCTGCCGGAGAGCGCCGTGCTCTCCATACTCTCCCAGTAGGGGAGAGGCAGGGGCCGGCCGATCCGGATCGGCCGATCGAGGCCGGCAGATCCGGGTCGGCCGCAGCGGGTCTGACCGGGGACGGTCAGACCCGCTGCTCGCGGGCCCAGTCGCCGATGACCCCGGGCACCGTCGGGGTCGGCTCGCCGAGGAGCTTGCGCCGGTTCTCGTCGAGCTCGACGGCGGTGGTGACCGCCTTGACCGACCTGGAGCTCCCGCCGGACTGACCGGCGCCGTTCGCCCCCATCATCGGCGCGACCGGCATCCCGCCGCGCATGCCGGTACCGGCCTGGCCGCCGCCCGTGCCCGCACCGGCGGCCGGGACGCCGGCGCCGGAGACACCGGGTGTTCCCGCCCCGGGCGCGCCGGGCATCACACCGCCGAAGCCAGCGCGCCCGCCGGGGGAGTGGGCCCCGGCAAGGCCCGCCGAGCCGCCGGCCGAACCACCGAAGGCCCCTGCCCCGCCGGCGCGGACCGCGCCGAGAGCCGGGGCTCCCTCGCCACCTGGCAGCCCGCCGCCGATGCCGCGCGGCATGTTCGCGGAACCACCCGGGCGCGGCGAGGTCGGGGTGGTCGTCCGCGCGGCCCCGGAGTTGCCGGGAGCCCCGAATGCCCCTGGGGCGAGCATCCCCGACTGGGAGGCGGCACCGGATGCCGGGGACACCGGGCCGAGAGCCCCCGCGCGACCGGCGCCGCCACCTGCTCCGACGCCGCCGTTGATTCCGTTGGCCCCACCCAGGGCCCCGCCCCTGCTGAGTACCGGGGCGGCGCTGGCACCGGACGTCCCGCCGAGGCCGGGGATCGGACCGTTGGCGCCGCCCAGGGTCGGGGCGGCAGCGGCGGGGGAGCCGAGCGGGTGGCTCGCCGGGGTCGTCAGCGCCGGCGGCCCGGCCATGCCGGAAGGCCCGGCGTAGTGGCTGGCCTGAGGGGCGCCCCCGCCGAGGACGGTGGCAGCCTGGGTGACCAGGTGGTTGCCCGCGCCACGCCAGGCGCCGGCGGCCTCATCGATGGGGGCGTTCGTCGTCGCGTACTGCGGGTTGTCGCTGACCTGGCCCCCGCCCTGGGCGGTGGCGGGGTCCATGAGCATGCTCACCGCCGGGATGGCCGGGGCCAGCGACGCCTGGAACTTCGGGACGAAGGTGGTCAGGAAGGCCTGCTCGGCGGCGATGCGCTCGGCCGGCGGCATAGCCGTGACCGCCGCCCGGGCCGCCTGGACCTCGGCGTTACCGGCGGCGTGGGCGGCGTGCAGGGCCTGGGTGTGCTGGGCCATGACCGTCGCGTTGGCGGAGAAGTGCCCGGCGCGGGCGGCCATCTCGGTGATGCGGCCGGCGGCGCTGTCGAAGACCGCGCCGGTGTTGGCCCCGGTGACGTCGGCGGCGACGCCGTTGAGCTCGTCGGCGACCGCCGCCAGCGCGCGTGCCATGGTGTTCCAGGAGTCGGTCGCCTGGACGGTCAGGTGCGTGCCGGTGGCGGCGAACTCCCCGGCGAGCTGGTCGAGGCTCAGCGTCGGGGCGACGACCGGGTGGGCGGGGTTGAGCGCGCCGTAGTTGGCTGCGGGCTCGTTCGGGAGCTGCGTCGGGCTCAGCGGCTCTTGGCCGGCCTCATAGAAGTTGTTGAGCAGGCCCATGGAGTTGGCGAGGTCGCGGTTGGTGAGGATGGTGTCGGTCCAGGCGAGGGCCTCCTGTGCCCAGTTGAGTTGCTCGGCGAATTGGTTCAGGACGGTGGCGGCGGATCCCGCGCCGCCGTAGAAGGCTGTGCCGTGGGCGGCACCGAGCTGGTCAAGCCCGGAGACCGCGGAATATGCGCCGCTGATGGTGGCTGCTTCCGCGGCGTAAATCGCTTTTGTCGCGTTGCTCAGAATGTCGGTGATCTGACCGATGCTCTTTTGAAGTGCTGCGTGGTCGAGGTGCAGTGTCATCAGTTCCCCCCGATGATCTTGGTGATGAGTTCCTGTTTCTCACGGGCCTGGGCGCACGTGACCGACGGATCGGTGTGCCTCGAATTCGGCCAGGCAGTGACGGTCCAGCGGCCCCGGTCGGTCATTACCCCACTGGCGCAGCCGCTGCTGACATCTTCAGTGCTGATGAGATGGACGTCGAAGCCGCCGTCGTGGGTGTCCTCGAGGACCACATGCCCACGTTCCGTCATCATCTCGGGCGTTGACCGCGAGCTGGTGATGAAGAAGTCGCGCGCGGCGGCAGGGTCTTTGTCCTCGTTGATCGGATCAGCCGAACAGCTCGCGACGTAGCCGGCGAGCCTGTCCATGTCGGGCTCGATCTTGAGCTCAATGCCTGCCTGCCGGTAGATCTCCGGGGAGATCTCCGTGCAGGGATTGAACTGCTCGTCCGGGTGCGTGGCCATGTCGATCTGCCCGGGCTCGAAAGGCAGCTTCGATGAGGGGACGCCGAACAACGTCGGCCCGTCGTGCGCGCTGTCGGCGGTTTCCGTCCCGGCGCTGCCCGCACCACCGCTGCCCTTGATCGCGGCGGCGGTGTCGAGCACCGGGCCCGCGGAACCCGCGCAGCCCACGGTGAGCAGACCCGCGACGGTGACTGTCGCGAGCGTCGTCAATCGTCGGGTCGGTGGTGGTCGCATCGGCATTGCCCCCTCGCTGTCGAAGCCTCTCAACCGGTCGTGATGCGGGGATCTCTCTTCCCCTCGTCCCCCTTAGACCGGTCCGGGGCGCCTCCGGTTCCCTTTCCGGGGCGACCCGTGGGGGCCATTGTGCGCGACGCGAAATCATCCCGCATCTCGGGCGGGGAAACTCCCCGCTCCGGGGCCGGCGGCCTGGGCCGGCGGCCGGGCCCACTCGCCCAGCAGGGGCAGTCCGTCCGGACGCCGGCCGAGATGCGGCCCTGCCGCGACAGGGGCATCAGCGAAGCGCGCGAAAAAGTGTGGGCAAAATGTGGGCACGACGTCGGCACGGCGCACCCCAGGCATGCAAAAAGCGCCGGCCGCGCACTCAAAAAGGTGTGTTGACCAGTGCTTTCAGTGGTGCCCCCAGCAGGACTCGAACCCGCGACCAGCCGGGTAGAAACCGGATGCTCTAATCCACTGAGCTATGGGGGCGCGGCGGGGACGGTGAGTCGGACGCAGCGCGTCGCAGCGCGGCGTCGGCAAGCGTCCCCACGTGCAGTGACTCTAGCGCACGGCCCCCTGCGCCCCAAGAGGTGGCCGGGCGGCGGGGAAGTAGGGTGGTGGCTATGTCTGACACGCTCGTTCGGGACGGTGAGGCCCCGGCCGGCCCGGCCTGGCGCCCCTCCGTCCGGTCGACCTGGCCGCTCTACCTCGCCTTCATCGTCTTCGCCGGCGTGGTCGGCGCGGCGATCTCCTGGGGGCTGCTCGCCGACTCCCTGGCGGCACTCGGCATCCCGGACCCCGGCCGGCTGACCACCGTCGGCCTGCCCTTCCTGCGCGCGGCCTCCTGGATCGTCTCCGCGCTCGCCGTCGGCTCGTACCTGGCCGCCGCCTTCCTGATCAACCCGGACGTGCCGGAGAACGACAACTCCCGCATTCTCGAGGCCCGCCTGACCGTCGACGGGCACATCGCCGCGCGCACCGGCGCGCTCTCCTCGCTGGCGCTGGGTGTGATCTCCCTGGTCATGGTGCCGCTGACGCTCTCCGACGTCTCCGGCACCCCGTTTTCCCAGGTCCTCCAGCCGGCCGCCTGGGCCACCGCGCTCGAGCAGGTCTCCGCCGCGCAGGCCTGGGCGTGGACCGCGGGGCTGGCCTTCCTCGTTGGTGTGCCCGCCCTCTTCGCCCGCCGCTGGTCCAGCCAGCCGCTCGCCCTGGTCTTCGCGGTGCTCGCCGTGGTGCCCAACGGGCTCGACGGCCACTCCGCGGCCGGCGGCAACCACGACTACGGCACCAACTCGTATCTGTGGCACCTGATCTTCCTGGTGCTCTGGATCGGCGGCCTGATGGCGCTGATCGCCCACTGCCGCCGCCTCGGCCCGGACACGGAGACCGCCGTGGCGCGCTACTCGAAGCTCGCGCTGTTCTCGATCATCGTCATGACCGTCTCGGGTATGGTCAACGCCGCGGTGCGCATCGACTTCTCCGACTGGCTGACCACCACCTACGGCCTGATCATCACCGCCAAGGCCGTCGGCGTGGTCGTACTCGCCTTCCTCGGCTTCGTCCACCGCCAGGTCACCATGCCCAAGCTCGCCGGACCTGACCCGGACCAGCGCGCCTTCCGCCGTGTGGCCGTCGTCGAGGTGGCCGTCATGGCCGCCGTGACCGGCGTGGCCATCTCCATGGGCCGCACCCCGCCGCCGCCCCCGCGCGACCCGAACCTCTCGCCGATGGCCGTCAAGATCGGCTTCGACCTGCACGAGGCGCCCACCTTCTGGAACGTGTGGACGATGTGGCGCTTCGACATGCTCTTCGGCACCATCGGCCTGGTGCTCGCCGCCGCCTACATCTACGGCGTGGTGCGCGTGCACCGCCGCGGCGGTGACTGGCCCGCCGTGCGCACCTTCTGGTTCCTGCTCGGCTGCCTCTCCCTGACCGTGATGATGAGCTCGGGCATGGGCATGAACATGATGGCGCTGTTCTCCGTGCACATGATCGTGCACATGGGCCTGGCTATGGTCGTGCCGGTCTTCCTGGTCCTCGGCGCGCCGTTCACCCTGGTCATGCAGGCTGCCGAGCCGGGCGCGCCGGGCCGGCCCGGACCGCGCGAATGGGCCTTCGCCCTGTGCCACAGCCGCACGCTGGGCTGGATCACCAACCCGGCGGTCAACACGCTGCAGTTCCTCTTCTTCTTCTACATCATCTACATCACCCCGCTCTTCGACGTGATGGTCGCCGAGCACGGCGGGCACGTGATCATGAACGTGCTCTTTTTGACCTCCGGCTTCCTCTACTTCTGGGAGATGATCGGCTCGGACCCGATCCCGAAGCGCGGCAGCGTGCTGCTGCGCCTGGGCTGGCTGATGCTCTCGATGCCGGTGCACCTCTACTTCGGCGTCTACCTCATGCAGCTCAACGAGGTGCTCGCCGAGGACTTCTACGCCGGCCTGCTGCTGCCCTGGGCGCCGGACCTGCTCGCCGACCAGAAGGTCGGCGGCGGCATCGCCTGGGCCTCGGGCTCCTTCCCGCTGGTCGTCGTCTTCGGCGCGCTGTTCTACCAGTGGCTGCGCGACGACAAGGCCGAGGAGAAGGCCTACGAGGCGCGCGCCGAGGCCACCGACGACGCCGAGCACTCCGCCTACAACCAGTGGCTGGCCAGCCTCAACGACGACACCGAGCCTGCGACAGAGATTGACGACGCCCCGTCCGCCCCCGCCGGCGGTACCCTTTCCGGAGCTGCGTCGGCGCCTGCGCCGCAGGCGCAGGACGGCGCAACCACGGACACGGCGGTGACGGAGACCGCGACGGCGGGCGACGGGACGTCGGCAAGCGAGGCCGACGACGCGGAGGCCGAGGACGCCCGCCCGCGCCGCCGCGACGCGCGCCCCGAGCACCCGGGCGTGCCCTGGCCGATGTCGGACTCCGCCTACTACACCGAGGAGTTCGGCGAGGCCCGCGAGCGCGGGGAGCGCAAGCGCAAGAGGCGCGGCGGGCGCAAGCGGCGCTGAGGCCGGCCTGTGGATGACGTCGGGTTGTCCACAGGCGCGCGCCGGGGCGCTGCGGGCGGTCGCGGTCACAGGGCAGCATCGGGGGCGAGCCCCCGGGGGGAGATTCCGCGGGAGTGTCCGGGGGCGCACCGATCACCCTCGCGCTCCCGCGGGAAAGGACCGTCATGGCCATCAACCACCCGGTCACCCTGACCGGCAACCTCACCCGTAAGCCCTGGCTGCGGCGCACCCAGACCGGCGCGCTCGTGGTCAAGATGCGCATCGCCGCCGACCGCTCCCTGCGTGACGAGAAGTCCAAGACCGGCTGGAGCAGCGTCGACGAGCTCTTCATCGACGTCGAGGCCTGGGGCGACCTGGCCTACAACTGCCGGGTGAGCCTGGACAAGGGCTCGCCGATCGTGGCCACCGGCTACCTCGTCACCGAGGAGTGGGAGGGCAAGCAGGGCGCCACCGAGGAGGATCGGCGCCGCTCGCGCGTGCTGCTGAAGGCCCGCGCCGTCGCCCACGACCTCAACCGCCACTTCGCGCGCGTCAACCGCTGCGTCAACGTGGTGGAGCGCTGGGCCAACGAGCGCGACCCGCAGAACCAGGCTCTGTTCGCCCAGAACGTCGACGAGGACCTCTACAAGCCCCAGAACGTCGAGTTCGGGCAGGCCCCGGACGGGGACTCCGAGCCGGCGACCTTCGACACCGCCCCGGGCGGGGAGGAGGTCCCCTTCGCCACCGCCGACGTCGCCTGAGCCCCGCTCGGTGCGGCCTGGCCCGGCGCCGCGCTGCTGGTAGGGTTACCCTCTAGTGTCTGACGCGAATAACCACGACAGAGGGGAAACATGGGCGAGTTCATCTACACGATGAAGAACGTGCGCAAGGCCATCGGTGACAAGGTCATTCTCGACGACGTCACCATGGCCTTCTACCCGGGCGCCAAGATCGGCGTCGTCGGCCCGAACGGCGCCGGCAAGTCCTCCATCCTGAAGATCATGGCCGGGCTCGACCAGCCCTCCAACGGCGAGGCCTTCCTGGACCCCGGCGCCACCGTCGGCATCCTGCTGCAGGAGCCGCCGCTGGACGACTCGAAGACCGTCCGCGAGAACGTCGAGGACGGCCTCGGCGACGTCTTCGAGAAGAAGCGCCGCTTCGAGGAGATCGCCGAGGAGATGGCGACCAACTACAGCGACGAGCTGATGGAGGAGATGGGCAAGCTCCAGGAGGCGCTCGACGCCGCCGACGCCTGGGAGGTCGACTCTAAGATCGAGCAGGCCATGGAGGCCCTGCGCTGCCCGCCGTCCGACGATCCGGTCACCCACCTCTCCGGTGGTGAGCGCCGCCGCGTGGCCCTGGCCAAGCTGCTGCTCTCCGAGCCGGACCTGCTGCTGCTCGACGAGCCGACCAACCACCTCGACGCCGAGAGCGTGCAGTGGCTGGAGAAGCACCTGCAGGACTACCCGGGCGCCGTGCTGGCCGTGACCCACGACCGCTACTTCCTCGACCACGTCGCGGAGTGGATCTGCGAGGTCGACCGCGGCAAGCTCTACCCCTACGAGGGCAACTACTCGACCTACCTGGACACCAAGCAGAAGCGCCTCGAGGTCGCCGGCAAGAAGGACGCCAAGCTGCGCAAGCGCCTCAAGGAGGAGCTGGCCTGGGTCCGCTCCGGCGCGAAGGCCCGGCAGGCCAAGAACAAGGCCCGCCTGGAACGCTACGAGGAGATGGCCGCCGAGGCCGAGAAGTACAAGAAGCTGGACTTCGAGGAGATCCAGATCCCGACCCCGCCGCGCCTGGGCAACAAGGTCGTCGAGGTCAAGAACATGTCGAAGGGCTTCGACGGGCGCACCCTGATCAAGGACCTCTCCTTCACGCTGCCGCGCAACGGCATCGTCGGCGTGATCGGCCCGAACGGCGTGGGCAAGACCACCCTGTTCAAGACGATCGTGGGCATCGAGGAGCCGGACGAGGGCTCCGTCGAGGTCGGCGACACCGTCAAGCTGAGCTACGTCGACCAGAACCGCGAGAACATCGACCCCGAGGCCACGGTCTGGGAGGTCGTCTCCGGCGGCCTGGACTACATCCACGTCGGCCAGAACGAGATGCCGTCCCGCGCCTACCTGTCGGCCTTCGGGTTCAAGGGCCCGGACCAGCAGAAGCCGTCGAAGGTGCTCTCCGGCGGTGAGCGCAACCGCCTGAACCTGGCGCTGACGCTCAAGGAGGGCGGCAACCTACTGCTGCTCGATGAGCCGACCAACGACCTGGACGTCGAGACCCTCGGCTCCCTGGAGAACGCCCTCGAGAAGTTCCCGGGCTGCGCCGTGGTCATCTCCCACGACCGCTGGTTCCTGGACCGCACCTGCACCCACATCCTCGCCTGGGAGGGCAACATCGAGGAGGGCAAGTGGTTCTGGTTCGAGGGTAACTTCGGCGACTACGAGAAGAACAAGGTCGAGCGCCTCGGCGAGGAGGCCGCCCGCCCGTCGCGCGTGACCCACCGCAAGCTGACGCGCTAGGCGTCGGCGGGTCTCTGCCCGCCCGGCCGGCCGGCCGGCACCGCACTTACGCAGGCACCGCATCACAAGGCACGAATCAGAGAGGGAAGCGAGAACAATGGCATCCATCCACGAGGGCTCCGTCCACCGGACCTACGTGCCGCTGCGGTGGAACGACTTCGACCGCTACGGGCACCTCAACAACGCCCAGTACATCGAGCTGGCCCAGGAGGCCAGGGTGAAGTTCGCGCTCACGGAGTTCCCGCGCGCCGGGCTGAAGACCCCGATGTTCTTCCTGCGCAACCTCGAGGTCGACTTCATGAAGCCGATCCTGCCGAACAAGGAGGACCGCGTCCTCATCGAGACCACGGTCGAGGCGATCGGCACGACCTCCATGACCACCCGCCAGGAGGTCAAGGACCCCGAGGGCCGCGTGGCCGCCGTGGTGCGCTGCGTGTCGGTGGCCATGGACCGCGAGTCCGTCCGCCCGCGCGCGATCAGCTCCGCGGAGATCGGCGTGCTGACCCAGTACGCGGAGTCCTCCGAGGACAGGGGCCCGGCCGGCGAACTCGAGGGCCCCGACCACGGTGACCGGGAGGACGGCGCCCGTTGACCGGTGCGAACGGCGGCTGGACCGAGGAGTTCCTCGAGATCTCCGACGGTGCGTCCGGCCTGCAGGCGCTCGTCTCCCGCGCTGTGGGACTCGACGCCACGGCGCTGGCGCGCCTGCAGCAGCGCGGTGAGTTCGTCGAGGTCTTCGTGACCACGCCCTTCGACGTGGTCGCCTCCCGCCGCGTGCGCGGCACCGCCTCGCGCGACGGGGCGGTCGTCTCCGCGCGCCGGCTGCTCGACGAGCTGGTCGTCTACAACTCCGCGGAGCCGAGCTCGCGCCACCTGGCGCTGGGCTCGCCGCGTGACCCCTCGTGGCCCGGGGCGCTGCCGCCGGCGCAGGGCTTCAGGGAGATCGACCGGGTGCCCGTCGACGTGGTGCGCACCCTGGCCGACAAGGGTCAGTCGCTGGCCCGGCAGTTCTCCGGCCCGCTGGGCCCGCCGCGCAGCCTGCTCGACCAGACGGTCCTGGAGGTCAGCTCGGACCCGGAGGGCCGCGAGTCCGCGACGGCCACCGGCGCCTCGGGGGCCGGGGGAGCGGGCACCGCGGCCGGTGACTCCGCCCCGGCCGAGGGCGTGGAGACGGTGGAGATCCCCATGCGGATGATCTTCACCTGCACCTCGCTGGGGCTGATCCCCGGCTTCGCCGCGAGCACGGATATCCCCCGCCACCTGCGGGTGGCCAAGCTGGGCCGGTGGGTGCGCCTGGACGCGCCCTTCGGCACCGTCTACCGCTCCACCAGGCTCTCGCTCTTCTGAGCCGCGGCGCGGCGGAACCGCACCAGCCGCGCACCCGCACACGGAAAACCGCCGCACCCGGAAGGGGTGCGGCGGTGTGGAACCGACGGGACGTCGGAAATAGACGGAGGTCTGAGGGGCCTAGGCCTCGTCCCCCTCCATCGAGGGGTGCTGGATGCCGATGCCGTGCGGGTAGGGCACCTCGATGCCCTCCTCGTGCATCCGCGCCAGGATGTGGCCTTGGACGTGACGCTGCACGTCCCACTGGTCGCCGGGCATCGTGGTCACGGAGATGCGGTAGGAGATGTGGTCGATCTCGAAGGCGGAGACACCCTGCATCTTCGGCTTGTCCAGGATCTTGGAGGCCACCTCCGGTGCCTCGCAGGCCTCCTCGGCCGCGGCGGTGATGACCTTGCGCGCCTCGTCCGGGTCGTTGGAGAGGCTGACCGGGATCTGCAGGCGGGCGATGGCGTACTCGTCGGCGAAGTTGCCCACGCGCAGGATCTCGCCGTTGCGCACGTACCACAGCGTGCCGTCCATGTCGCGGATCGTGGTCAGGCGCAGCGAGATGTCCTCGACGTCGCCGATGATGCCGTCGCCGACGTCGATGACGTCACCCACGCCGTACTGGTCCTCGAGCAACATGAAGATGCCTGCGAGGAAGTCCTTGACCACGGACTGCGCGCCGAAGCCGAGGGCGACGCCGGCGACACCGGCGGAGGCGATCAGCGGGGCGATGTTGACGCCCAGCTTGTCCAGGATCGCCAGCGCGGCCCACACCCAGATGATGATGCCGACCGCGGACTTGCCCACCTGGGCCAGCGTGCGGACGCGCGACTTGCGGCGCCGCTCCTTGGCCCGCTCGGCCAGCGTCTGCTCCTGCTGCTGCTCGGCGTCGCGCTGCCGGCCGATGGGCAGCAGGTGCGACTTCTTGCGCGGCTTGCGTTCGATGTTGCTTTCGGCCAGGCGGTCGATGAGGCGGCGCAGCGCCCAGTGCGCCACGATCGCGACGACGAGGGTGATGCCGAGGCTGATCGGCACGTCGATGAGCCACTGCTGGACGAGATCGTTCTCCCACCAGGAGGTCACGGTGGTGGCCGCGGAATCGGTCATCCCGGAGACACCTTCGGGTGAATTAGCTGCGAGTAATGCGAGGTCATCGGGGTTCATTGGCCCCAACGTAGTGGCGGAAACGGCCCGATGCGACCGCTGGGGCGGCGCTGGGGGTGGGCACGGCGCGCAGCCCCTGGGTGTGCGGGTCGGGGGGAGCAGGGGGAGTGGACCGGACCGTGTGACAAACCTGTACCGCTTGGTCTATTGTTGCGGGAAACCCCCGGACCGCCTTTCCCGACGCGAAGGAGAACCCCACGTGAGCGCCCCGTACCCCGGCTTCTTCACCGACGCGATCCACGCCGGTTACCACCCGGACTCGCACACCGGCGCGGTCAACGTGCCCGTCTACACCTCGACCACCTTCGCCCAGGACGACATCGCTACGCTTCGCGGCGGCTACGAGTACGGCCGCTGCGGCAACCCCACCACCGCAGCGCTGGAGAAGGTCGTGGCCACCCTCGAGGGCGGCGAAGAGGCCTCGGGGCGCGCCTTCGCCTCCGGCATGGCCGCCACCGACACCGTGCTGCGCGCGCTGACCCGTCCGGGCGCCCACATCATCCTCGGCGGTGACGTCTACGGCGGCACCTACCGTCTCATCGAGACCGTCTTCAAGCCCTGGGGCGTCAACTACTCCGTGGTCGACACCACCGACGCCGGCCAGGTCCGCGGCGCCCTGCGCGACGAGACCGCCGTGGTCTGGCTCGAGACGCCGACCAACCCGATGCTCGGGGTGACCGACATCGCCGCCGTCGCCGGGGTGCTCGACGGGCACCCCGCCCGCCTGGTGGTGGACAACACCTTCGCCACTCCCTACCTGCAGCGCCCGCTGAGCCTGGGTGCCGACGTGGTGGTCCACTCGACCACGAAGTACCTCGGCGGCCACTCCGACGTCATCGGCGGGCTCGTGGTCACCCCGCACCCCGAGATCGACGAGCTGGTGCTGAAGTTCCAGGGCGACATCGGTGCCATCCCCGGCCCCTTCGACTCCTACCTGGCCTACCGCGGCATCAAGACCCTCGGTGTGCGCATGGACCGCCACTGCGCCAACGCGCAGGCACTCGCCGAGTTCCTCCGGTCCCGCGACGAGGTCGCCGAGGTGCGCTACCCGGGCCTTCCCTCGCACCCGGGCCACGAGGTCGCCGCGCGCCAGATGTCCGGCTTCGGTGGCATGGTCTCGGTGCGCCTGGCCGGCGGCGAGGAGGCCGCCAAGCAGTTCTGCCGCAACACCGAGCTGATCTGTCTGGCCGAGTCCCTCGGCGGCGTGGAGAGCCTGCTCGAGCACCCCGCCACCATGACGCACCTCTCGGCCGAGGGGTCCGCGACCGCCCCGCCGCGCGACCTGGTGCGCATCTCCGTCGGTCTCGAGGACCGCGACCAGCTGCTCGCCGACGCCGCCCAGGCGCTCGACCGGCTCTAACCCCCCGCCCGCGCCCCGGGCCCCGCGCTACCCTGGCCGCATGAACACCACCGACACCACCGACACCACCGCGGACACCGCGAACCCCGCGGCCGCCACCACCGCCGCCGCAGATCCGGAGCGCCCCCGCAAGGTCGCCGTCGTCACCGGAGCGACCGGCGGGATGGGCGTCGAGATCGTCGCGGACCTCCTGCGCGACCACGACGTGTGGGCCATCGGCCGTGATGCGGCAGGCCTCGACCGCCTCGGCGCCCTGGCCCACGTCACGGCCGTGCAGGCCGACCTGGTCACCGAGCTGCTCGACGAGCCCACCGGCGCGCTCGACGAGGTGCTGGGCCTGGAGCGTGTCGACATCCTCGTCCACGCCGCGGCCGTCGCCCGGCGGCGCACCGTCGAGGCCGCCTCAGCGGAGGAGTGGCGCACGCATCTCGACCTCAACGTCGTCGTGCCCGCGCAGCTGACCCGCCGCCTGCTGCCGGCGCTGCGTCAGGCCGGCGGCGACGTCGTCTTTATCAACTCCGGGGCCGGCGACGGCGCCTTCCCCGGCAACATCGTCTACGCCGCCTCCAAGCACGCCCTGCGCGCGCTGGCCGACGGCCTGCGCAAGGAGGAGGCCCCGGCCGGGGTGCGCGTGAGCACCGTCGCCCCGGGCCCCACCGACACCCCGATGCTCGAGACGCTGGTCGCCCAGGAGGGCGGCACCTACACCGTCGAGCACTACATCGACCCCGACGAGGTCGCCCGCGCGGTGCGCACGGCCGTCGACGCCGGGCCGTCGACCCAGATCACAGAGATCGCGGTACGTCCACGAGTCGAGTTGACGGACCGCTGAGGAAGACCTCGACGGCGTGGCGCGCCGCCTTGTCGGTCTCCTGCAGCATCAGCGGGTCGGTGCCGGGCATCGGCGAGATCGTCGTGTCCGCCATCTGCCCGTAGGTCGGGATACCCAGCAGCATCAGCCGTGCGTCCGGCGTGCCGTCGGGGTGGACCAGCGCGCGAGTCTCCGGGTCGACCTCGGGCGAGCCGGTGGGCACGGCCTGCCCGTCGGAGGTGTGGTTGTCGAAGGCGCGCCAGCGGCCGGCCGCCTCGATCGAGCGCGACAGCTTGTCGGTCGCGCGCTGGATGACCGGCTTGTGCATCCAGGCGTCGACCAACGTCGTCGCGCGCACGGGCGTGCCCGTGGTGGGGGAGACCACGGTGAAGTGCGCGTCGCTTGACGACGCCGCGCCTGCCGCGGCGTGTGCGCCCTGACTCACCGTCACCGTCGGCTCGGCGCCGAGCAGGGTGACCAAGCCGGCGTCGATGAGGGCGAGCAGCTCGCGGGTGCGGAAGAGCGGCGGGCCGGAGCCGACCATCTGGCCGAGGGCCATGAACGCCGAGAGCGTGGTGCGCCGCGACTCGGCGGTGTAGACGCCCTGGTCGCCGAGGATGGCCGACGGCTTGCGCGAGGCGCTGATCGACCACAGGCCCGCCTTGAGCGGGGAGTCCCAGGCGTCGACGGCCTCAGCGATGTCGCGCGCGAGGAAGCCGGCGATGGTCTCGGTGACCTCCTCCGGGGTGCCGGAGACGCCGGCGAGCGGCTCGAACCAGGCGGAGAGCCGGAAGAGGTCTTTTTCTGCGACGTGGCCGGCCAGGGTGTCCTCGAGCCGGTCGACGGGGGTGGCGTCGATGAGCCCGATCAGCGAGTCGAGACCGGTGTCGATCGCCCCGGGGCGCGTGGCGGCCAGCGTGCGATAGTAGGCGGCGTGGGCGTCGCGCACGATCGCCGGCCACACCTCGGCGGTGAAGTCGACGCTGTCGCGGCCGCTCAGCTCGTTGATGACGGCGCGCAGCCGCTCCAGGGAGGCCTTCGGCGGCAGCGAGCCGTAGTCGGACTTGGGCACGTAGGGGTAGCCGCGCCGCGAGGAGACCCACAGGTGCGGCTCGCGCCCGGACGGCTCGTAGCGCAGCCCCGAGCGCGCCGAGTCGTCCTCGAGGAAGCGTCCGCCGCGGCCGATGGTCAGCAGCGCCATCGCGTCGAAGAAGCCCATGCCCAGCCCGCGCACGATCACGTCGCCGCACTCCGGCACCGCGTCGAGGTTCTGGTCGATGGGGTTGTCCGGGCGCACCCAGGTCAGCCCCGGGTGCTCGGCGACGGCCGCGGCCAGCGCCTCCTCCTCGGCGGTGGGGCCGGGCTGGACCCAGCCCGGGGCGATGACGGTGGCGTCGGCGCGGATGAGCTCGCCGTTGTCCAGGCGCAGCCAGTCGATGCCGTTGTCCTCGTCGGCGATGACCTCGACCACCCGGCCCGGGTGGCGCCAGACGGAGACCTCGGGCGGCAGCAGCATCTCGGCGACCTCGGCGAACCAGGTGATGTAGAGCCCGTAGAGCGCGCGGGTGGGGTGGGACTGCTCGACGGTCGCGTCGATCTCCTCGCGGAACTCCGCCAGCTGCGTCGGCCGCACGGGGTTGAGGCGGAAGAGCCGCTGCTTCTCGGCGGAGATGCCCTCGGTCTCGCCGCGGACCAGGCGGATCCACTCGAAGAGGGTGGGGCCCTCCTGGACGGGGTTGCCCACCGAGGAGCCGGGCTCGGTGAACAGCGTGACCGCCCCGGCCAGCGTGTTCATGCACAGCGTCTGGCCCTGGTCGGGGTTCCAGATCCGCCCGCCGTAGAAGACGACGTCGTCGATGAGGTGGATGAACGTGAAGTTCTTCGGCGGGTTCGCGGCGATGCGTTCGATGACGGAGATGCCGCGCGGACCGGCGCCGATGATGGCGATGCCGGGGGCGGCGGCGTCGTCGGCTGCGTGTTCCTTGGTCATGTCTTCAGACTCTAGTACACCTCCAGTAGACCGATTTGTATGCCCCTGACGAACTGATCTGTACGTAACAGTGATACGGTCGGCGTCGTGAAACTTGATACACCCCGCCCGACCCGCAGGAGGCGGCGCCCTGTGCGCGCCGCCGTGGCCGCCGTCCTGGTCGCCGTCACCGCCCTGAGCGCCTGCGCGCGCCCGGCGGGGCCGGCCGGCGCGGCGGAGAACTCCCTGACCTACCTCGAGCCGCAGTTCTTCAACACCCTCTACCCGCCGGCCGCCGGCTACTACGCCAACGGCGCGGTGGTCAACAACATCACCGACCGGCTGCTCTACCAGGACCCGGAGACCCTCGAGCTCTCCCCGTGGATCGCCACCGAGTTGCCCGAGGTCAACGCCGACGCCACCGAGTACACCTTCACCATCCGCACGGACGTGACCTACTCCGACGGCTCGCCGCTGACCGCCGAGAACGTGGTCAAGAACTTCGACCTCTACGCCCTCGGCGACAAGACGCGCTCGCTGACCAGCTCCGAGCAGATCTCCAACTACTCCCACGGCGAGGTGCTCGCCGAGGACCGCGTGCGCTTCCACTTCGACGCGCCCGCCCCCGGCTTCGCCCAGGCGACCAGCTCCTTCAACGCCGGGCTGCTCTCGGACGCCACCCTGGACAAGGGCAACGAGGGCTTCTCGCCCGGCTCGGCGACCGGCGTCTCCGGCTCCGGGCCCTTCGTGATCACCGCCGAGCAGCTCGGCACCGAGCTCGTGCTCACCGCCCGCGAGGACTACGACTGGGCCCCGCCGGCGCTCGAGCACCAGGGGCGCGCCGGGCTCGACGAGGTCCGCTACGTGCTCGCCGGCGAGGAGTCCGTGCGCGTCGGCGCGCTGACCGCCGGCCAGGCCGACCTGGTCCGCGAGGTCGCCGCCCCCGAGGAGCGACACCTCGAGGACCGCGGCATCGGCATCGTCTCCCACGGCACCAACGGGATGAACAACCAGCTGGCCTTCCGCTTCCGCCACCCGCTGCTGCAGGACAGGCGGGTGCGCCAGGCGATCATCGCCGGCATCGACCGCGAGGAGATCATGCGCACGCTCTTCTCCGCGTCCTACCCGATGGCCGACGCCCCGATGGCGCGCACCGCGCTCGGCCACAAGGCCCAGCCCGACGAGGCCTACGCCTTCGACCCGGAGCGCTCACGCGAGCTCTTCGCCGAGGCCGGCTGGACGCCGGGCGAGGACGGCATCCTGGTCAAGGACGGGAGGCGCATGGAGCTGACGGTCAACGAGGCGATCGCCCAGCCGCGCTCGCGCGAGGTGGTCACCAAGCTGCAGGAGCAGCTGCGCCGCGTCGGAATCAAGATCAACCTCAACCCCGGCGACAACGCCACCCAGAAGGCCGACCTGCTCGACCAGGACAAGATCCAGATCGCGCACACCATGGTCGGCCGCGCCGACTATGACGTCATCCGCTCGCTCTACCACTCCGAGACCCGCAACCAGATGCTCAACGGCGACTCCGCCGACGGCAGCGTAGGCGACGAGCACCTCGAGGAGCTGCTCGACGCCGTCGCCTCCGACCCGGACGCCGCCGACCGCGAGCGCCTGGCCGGCGAAGCGCAGGACTGGGTCACCGAGAACGCCTACGTGCTGCCGCTGTTCGAGGAGCCCGTCGTCTACGGCGTCCAGCCCTGGGTCAAGGGCTTCCAGCCAGAGTCCATCGGGCGCCCCAGCTTCTACACCGTCACCCTCGACACCGAGGCCCGGGAGGCAGACAAGTGACCGCCCGCTACATCGCACGCCGCATCGGCCAGGCCGTGCTCGTGCTCTTCATCACCTTCACCGTCGCCTTCTTCCTGCTCTCGGCGCTGCCCTCCGACGGCGTGCTCGCCCGCTACGCCGGCCCCGAGCTCGGCCTGTCGCTGCAGGAGATCGAGGCCATCCGCGACGAGCTCGGCGCCGACGACCCCCTGATCGTGCAGTACCTGCGCTCGCTCGGCGGCTTCCTCACCGGCAACTTCGGCTACTCGGTGCAGACCGGATCCTCGGTGGCCGGCATGATCGCCGAGGCCCTGCCCGGCACCCTGGCCCTGGCCGCGGCCGCCTTCGTGCTTGCCGTGGTCATCGCCCTGGTCATCGCGGCACTCGCCGCCATCGAGCGCGCCGAGTGGCTCACCGGTGCGGTGCGCGCGCTGCCGGCGCTGATGGTCTCCTTCCCGAGCTTCTGGATCGGCATCATCCTCATCCAGGTCATCTCCTTCCAGCTCGGCTGGGTGCCCGTCATCGGCGCCAGCAGCGTGCAGGATCTCATCCTGCCGGCGGTCACCCTGGCCGTCCCCGTGGCCGCCCCGCTGGCCCAGGTGCTCGTGCGCGCGGTCGACGAGGTCCGCGCCGAGCCCTTCGTCCAGGCCACCCGCGCCCGCGGCGCCTCGCCGTCCTGGCTGTTCTGGCGCACCGTCATGCGCGCGGCCCTGCTGCCCGCGGTGACGATGGCCGGCCTCGTCTTCGGCGAGCTCGTCGGCGGCGCCGTGGTCACCGAGGCCGTCTTCGGCCGCCACGGCCTGGGCCGGATGACCGTCGACGCCGTCGCCTACCGTGACACCCCCGTCCTCCTGGCCGTCGTGGTCATCTCCGCGGCCGCCTACGTGACCATCAACCTCCTCGTGGACCTGGCCTACCCGGTCCTCGACCCCCGCCTGCGCAGGAAGGCGAACTGACGTGACGCACCTGAACCTCACCAAACGCACCCGCCACGCCGACGCCGCAGGCGGCGGCGCAACCGCCGACCGGGACGCAACCGCCCGGCGCACCCGCTCGGCGTCGGCAAGCGTCTGGCGCCGCCCGGCCACGATCGCCGCACTGATCGTGCTGGCCGTCGCCGTCGTCGCCGCGCTCTTCCCGGCGCTGCTGGCCACCGACGACCCGGTCTCCGGCACCGCCACCCCGCTCGCGCCGCCCTCGGCCGAGAACTGGCTGGGCACTGACGCCGTGGGCCGCGACCTCTACTCGCGCATCGTCTTCGGCGCGCGCCACTCGCTGTCCGGCGCGGTGATCGCCGTGGCGCTCGGCCTGGTCGTCGGCACGCTTGTCGGCCTGCTGGCCGGCACCCGCGGCGGCTGGGTCGACGCGGTGCTCATGCGCGGCGTCGACGTGCTGCTGTCCGTGCCGTCGCTCCTGGTCAGCCTCTCGGTGATCATCATCCGGGGCTTCGGCACCGTCAACTCCGCCATCGCCGTCGGTGTCTCCTCGGTGGCCACCTTCGCCCGCCTGGCGCGCTCCCAGGTGCTCAAGGTCGCCGCCACCGACTACGTCGAGGCCGCATTCGGCTCCGGCGGCACCCGCACCCAGGTGCTCGTGCGCCACGTGCTGCCCAACTCGCTGGCCCCGGTCGTCGCGCTGGCCGCCGTGCAGTTCGGCTCGGCGATCCTGCAGCTGGCCACCCTCGGCTTCCTCGGCTACGGCGCCCCGCCGCCCACCCCGGAGTGGGGCCTGATCATCGCCGAGGCTCGCGACTACATCGCCACCTCCTGGTGGCTGACCCTGATGCCCGGACTGGCCATCGTCGCCGTCGTCCTGGCCGCCAACCAGCTCTCCCGCGCGCTGAGGAAGGTGCTCTGATGACCGGAACAGGAACCACCGGAACCACCGGAACCCCCGCCCCGGGAACGCCCGCCCCGGCCGCGGACACCCCGCTGCTCGAGGTCCGCGACCTCGCCGTCAGCTACGCCGGCACCCGCGGGCCCGTGCACGCCGTGCGCGGCGTCGACCTCGAGGTCCACCCCGGCGAGATCACCGCCATCGTCGGCGAGTCCGGCTCCGGCAAGTCCACCACCGCCGCCGCCGTGATGGGGCTCCTGCCGGACTCCGCCACCCTGGACACCGGCAGCGTCCGCATCGCCGGCCGCGAGGTCACCGGGCTGAAGGAACGCCAGTGGCGCAAGTTCCGCGGCACCACCGTCGGCCTGGTGCCCCAGGACCCGCAGAACTCGCTGAGCCCCGTGCAGACCATCGGCGCCTCCGTGGCCGAGGGCCTGGCCATCCACCGCCGCGGCACCCGCGCCACACGGAAGAAGAAGGCCCTCGAGCTGCTCGAGCGCGTCGGCATCGACGACCCGGCCCGCCGCTTCGACCAGTACCCCCACGAGCTGTCCGGCGGCATGAAGCAGCGCGCGCTCATCGCCGCCGCCGTGGCCCTCGAGCCGCGCCTGCTCGTCGCCGACGAGCCGACCAGTGCCCTCGACGTCACCGTGCAGAAGACTATCCTCGACCTGCTCGACGAGATGCGCCGCGAGCTCGGCCTCGGCGTTCTGCTGATCACCCACGACCTCGCGGTGGCCGGCGACCGCGCCGACCGCGTGGTCGTCATGCAGCACGGCGAGGTCCGCGAGTCCGGCCTGGCCGCCACCGTGCTGACCGACCCGCGCGACGGGTACTCGCGCCGCCTGCTGCGCGACGCACCCTCGCTGCACACCGCCGAGGCCTTCCGCACCCACACCCCGGACCCGCAGGCCGAGACGGTGCTCACCGTCGACGGGCTGGGCCAGGACTTCGACGGGGTCACCGCCGTCGACGACGTCTCCTTCAGCGTCGCCCGCGGCCACACCCACGCCATCGTCGGCGAGTCCGGCTCCGGCAAGACCACCACCGGCCGCGCCGTCGCCGGCTTCCGTACCCCCACCCGCGGCACCGTCGACCTCGACGGGATCGACGTCGGCGGCCTCGACGAGCGCGGCCGCCGGAAGCTGCGGAAGAAGGTCCAGCTGGTCTACCAGAACCCGTACTCCTCGCTGGACCCGCGCCAGCGCATCGGCTCCATCGTCGCCGAGCCGCTGCGAAACTACGGCCGCGACGCCTCCGAGAAGGTCGTCGCCGCCGCGCTCGAGCGCGTGGCCCTCGACCCGGCGCTGGCCGGGCGCCTGCCCGCGGAGCTCTCCGGCGGGCAGCTGCAGCGCGTGGCCATCGCGCGTGCGCTCGTCGTCGAGCCGGACGTCGTCGTCTTCGACGAGGCCGTCAGCGCCCTCGACGTCTCCGTGCAGGCCCAGATCCTGCGCCTGCTCGACCGCCTGCAGCAGGAACTCGACCTGACCTACGTGTTCATTTCGCACGACCTGGCCGTGGTACGCCAGATATCGGACACCGTCTCGGTGATGGCCGGCGGCCGCCAGGTCGAGTCCGGCCGCACCGAGGAGGTCTTCACCCACCCGCAGACGGACTACACCCGCGAACTCATCGACGCGATCCCCGGGTCGCGCTACCGCACAGGAGGACTGAACCTTGGGCTCTGAACTTTCCGCCGACATCATTGACGTGCTTGCCGACGTCCCGTCGGTCACCGACCTGCGCGCCGGGCGCGCCCAGGCGCGCGAGAACGCGCAGCGCGCCTTCGCCGCGCTGCTCGAGCCCGAAAAGCCGGGCACCTTCACCCAGGCCGAGCGCTACGCCGTGGCCGCCTTCACCGCCCTGCTCCACGACCAGCAGCGCGCCGTGATCTTCTACCTGGAGCTGCTCTCCGACGAGACCGACGAGATCCACGCCGGCATGGTGGCCAAGCTCGCCCGCGCCGCCGCAGGTACCGGCCCCTACGGCGTCTACCGGGAGACCGGGCTGGCCGGCGAGTCCGCGCCCGGCCCCTGGTTCGACGAGGAGGCCGCCGCCGCGAAGGTCGGCGGGCGCCTCGCCGCGGCCTTCGGGCTGGCCCACCTGTTGGTCTTCCACCCGCGCGACTCCCGCCCGGGGATCTGGGAGCCGCTGGCGAAGGCCGGCTGGACCACCGACGAGACGGTCAGCCTCGCCCAGCTCATCGCCTTCCTCGCCTTCCAGCTGCGCGTCGTCCGCGGGCTGTGGGTCCTCGGCGGCGCCGAAGGTGACGGTGACGGCGCCTGCGCCGTCACCCGGGACACGGACGCCGCGGCAGGCGCGGCGTCGGAAAGCGACGTCGAAGGCAGCGACGACCTGCCTCTGACCACCTACCCGGACATCCACGCGCCCAAGCGGTTCGTCTCGCACGCACTCGGCTGGCGCGCCTGGCTCGAGCCGGTCGCCGAGCGGAAGCTGACCGAGGTCCAGATCGACTCGCTGATCAAGCCCGAGCGCGCCAAGCAGCCCTACTTCCGGCTGCTCGCCCGCGACCCCGAGGCGCTGCGGGCGCGCACCCTGACCGACCTGGACATCTTCTACAACACCGACGGCGGGCTCGGCCGCGCCGAGCGCGAGTTCGCCGCCGCCGTGACCAGCCGCTTCAACGGCTGCGTCTACTGCGCTTCCGTGCACGCCGGGCGCACGCTCGCCGAGTCCACCGGACGCGAGGACGACGTCGAGCGCCTGCTCGACGAGGGCCCCGGCGCCGAGGCCGGCTCCGCGACCTGGAACGCCGTGCGCGACGCGGCGGTGGCGCTCTCGGCCACGCCCGCCCGCTTCGACGCCTCGCACGTGCGCGCCCTCGAGTCCGCCGGCCTGAACCGGGCCTCGGTGCTCGACGTGATCAACGCGGTGGCCTTCTTCAACTGGGCCAACCGGCTCATGCTCGGCCTCGGCGAGCCCGAGGTGCCCCGCCGCTTCCCCTGAGGCACGGGATCGGAGCCGCCCCGCGCGCCGGGTGAGGGTCATCTGAGCTGCGGAGCACGGGTGCCCGCCCGCTAACCTGGCAGCCATGACTGAAGTGGACCGGGAGCGCGCGGGCTACGCGGCGATGGCGCGACGCGCCGCCGCGGCCGTGCTCGCGTGCTACTCGACGAGCTTCGGGGCCGCCACCCGCCTGCTGCCCGCCCGCCAGCGCGCCGACATCCGCGCCCTCTACGCGGTGGTGCGCATCGCCGACGAGATCGTCGACTCCGCCGCGGGGCTCGCCGGCTTCGACGCCGCGGCCACCCTCGACGCCTACGAGGCCGCCGTGCGCACCGCGGCCGACAAACCCTTCCACACTGACCCGGTGCTGCACGCCTTCGCCGCGACCGCCCGGCGCTGCCGCTTCACCGGCGAGCAGCTCACCGCCTTCTTCGCCGCCATGCGCGCCGACCTGCCCGGCGCGGCGGGGGAGCCTGGCGCGGCCGGCGCCCCGGCGACCTACACGCGCGCCGGGCTGGCCCGCTACATCCACGGCTCGGCCGAGGTGGTCGGCGAGATGTGCGTGCACGTCTTCCTCGCCGGCCCGCCGACCGGCCCGCGCGCGCAGGAGACCCTCGCCGGGGCGCGGCGGCTCGGCGCGGCCTTCCAGAAGGTCAACTTCCTGCGCGACCTGCGCCACGACCGCCACGCACTCGGGCGCGACTACGTGCCCTGGGTGACCGACGGGGCGTCGAAAAGCGAGTTCGTCGCCGAGATCCGCGCCGACCTCGACGCCGCACGCGCGAGCCTTCCCGAGCTGCCCGCGCGCGCCCGCCTGGCTGTCAGCGCGGCGATCGGGCTCTACGGCGAGCTGACCGACCGGCTGGACGCGGCGACCTGGGACGAGGTCACCGGCGGGCGCATCCGCGTGCCCGGCCCGGTCAAGGCGCGCGTGCTCGCGCGCACCCTGACGAAAAGGAGCTGAACCATGACGCAGACGGCACCCCATGCGGTGGTCATCGGTGCGGGCGTGGCGGGGCTGGCCACCGCCGCCCTGCTGGGCAGGGAGGGCTGGCGGGTCACCGTCTGCGAGCGCACCGACGCCCCCGGCGGGCGCATGGGCGAGCTCTCCGTCGACGGCTTCCGCTTCGAGACCGGCCCGAGCTGGTACCTCATGCCCGAGGTCTTCGAGCGCTTCTTCGCCCACTTCGGCACCAGCCCGGACGCCGAGTACGGCCTCGAGCGCCTCGACCCGGCCTACCGCGTCTACTCCTCGAACGGGCGCAGCCTGGACGTGCGCACCGGCCATGCCGTCGAGCTCTTCGATTCCGTCGACCCCGGCTCCGGGGCCCGGCTGCGCGCCTACCTCGACCAGGCGGCCGAGATCTACCGGATCGCCGAGGAGAAGTTCCTCTACACCACCTTCGCCCGGCCCGCCGACCTGGTGGACGCCGAGGTGCTGCGCCGCCTGCCGGAGCTGGCCCGGCTGCTGACCGAACCGCTGGCCAGCAAGGCCGCGCGCGTCACGCGCGACCCGCTGCTGCGCCAGGTCCTCGAGTACCCGGCGGTCTTCCTGGCCTCCCGCCCCGAGCGCATCCCCTCGCTGTACCACCTGATGAGCCACGCGGACCTCACCGCCGGGGTCGTCTACCCGCGCGGCGGATTCGCGGCGCTGGGCCGGGCGATGGTGCGCGTCGCCGAGGCTCGGGGCGTGCGGATCCGCACCGGCTGCGAGGTCACCGCGATCACCTCGACCGCCGGGCGCGCCGACGGGGTGCGCCTGGCCGACGGCTCGCGGATCGCCGCCGACGCCGTGATCAGCTGCGCTGACCTGCACCACACGGAGAACTCCCTGCTCCCGCGCGGAAAGCGCAGCTACCCGGAGCGCAGGTGGGCACGGCGCGACCCGGGCCCCGGCGTGGTGCTCGTGCTACTCGGCGTGCGCGGCGAGCTTCCGGGCCTGCTGCACCACACCCTCTTCTTCGACGCTGACTGGCGCGCGGACTTCGACGCCGTCTTCTCCGGGCCCGACGGGCGCCGCGACCTGCCGGCGGCGCGCTCGATGTACGTCTGCCGGGCCAGCGCCTCCGACCCGACGCTCGCCCCGGCCGGCTGCGAGAACCTCTTCATGCTGGTGCCCACCCCGGCCGACCCGGCGATCGGCCACGGCGACGCCTACGGTGCGGCCGAGTCGCCCACGGTGCGTGCGATTGCCGACGCCGCAGTGGCCCGGCTCGGCGCCCGCCTCGGCGTGGGTGACCTGGCCGGACGGGTGGTGGTGCGCCGCACGATCGGGCCGGCCGACTTCGCCGGGCGGTACCATGCGTGGCGCGGCTCGGCGCTGGGCCTGGCCCACACGTTGGGGCAGTCGGCGTTCCTGCGGGGGAGGAACGTCTCGGACAAGCTCGACGAGCTCTACTACGCGGGCGCGACCACGCTGCCCGGCGTCGGGGTTCCGATGTGCCTGATCTCCGCGGAGAATGTGCTGACCCGCATGCGCGAGCGCGGGGAGCGGGGCTTCGGCGGTCGCCCGGAGTAGGGGGCCGGGGCGCCCGGGGTGGGCGTGCGCCCCGGGGGTGGGGCGCCGCGCCGGGCGCTCGTGGGCGGTGTCAACTGTGGTGCGCACGAGATAAATCAGGCCATACTGATTCTCTGTTAGTATCAAATTATGAGCCCGGCTAGACCCCGAAAACAGCCCGCCTACCTGTGCATCGCAGACGAGGTGAGGTCCTGGATCGAGTCCGGTCAGTACGCCCCGGGCGAGCGGCTGCCGCACGAGCGCGCCATGGTCGAGCAGTTCGGCGTCGCGCGCATGACTGTGCGCCACGCTCTCGAGATCCTGGAGAACGAGGGGCTGATCGACCGGCGCCGTGGCCGCACCGGCGGCACCTTCGTCGCCCTGCGGCGGGAGCCCTAGCCCCGGCGGCAGCCTCGGCCCTTCACCTGCGACAGCACCCTCGCCTCCCACCTGCGATGTCCCCTCGGGGCCTCGCGACCGCGCCTGCAGTTTCCGCTTGGAGTCTCGCCACCTCACCTGCAGTTTTTCCTCGCCGTCCGCAGCGTCCCCTCCGCACCCAGCAAGGCCCCGCATAGCAAGGGCTCTTTTTGACCCAGCAAGGCCTCTGCTTGCTGGGTAGGGCCTTGCTGGGTCGAACATAGCTTTCTCGGGGGAGCGCCGTCGCACCTGGCGCAGCGGGGCCTTCGTCGGGCGGAACGCGGTCCCGCAGGTCGCAGTGTGACCGCCGGGGGACAGGTCGCAGCGTGACCGCCGGGGAGTCGAATGGCCGGGTCCCGAGGTGGGGAAGACCACTCATTGCTAAAATCCGGCTTATGTCGAACGCCACCCGCACCTGGACGTCCCGCCGTACCGGCGAGACGTACCCGGTCATCGAGCAGTTCGACCGCCGGCACCTGTGCGTGATGGTCGTCGGGATCAGCCTGGCCGGCGTGCTCGTCGTCGCCGCGAAGCGCACCCGGGGGATGAAGGCGAACAAGATCGCCCGGCAGCTCACCGCGCTGGTGCTCGGGGTGCTCAGCGTGACCTACCTGGCCGTGATCCTGCGTCGCGAGAACTTCGTCGCCGACGAGCTGGCACCCTTCCACGTCTCCGACTGGCTGCGCCTGATCGCTCCGGTCGCCCTGGGCACCGGCCAGGAGCACCTGACCGCGATCACCTACTACTGGGGCTTCCTGCTCAACCCGATGGCGCTGCTGACCCCCGACGCCGCGTGGGTGATGGACCGGCGCATCCAGGAGAGCGCCTACTGGCTCTTCCACTGGGCCGCCCTGATCATCCCCGCCGTGCTCACCTTCGGCTACGGCTTCCGGCCCACCTGGTCCGGCTACCGCTTCACCATGGCGTTCAGCGTGGTCTGGATGGCCGTCGCCGGGGCCGCCAACGTGCGCACCGGCGGCAACTACGGCTTCCTCGCGCGCAAGCCGCGGGGCCGTTCCATCATCGACATCTTCGGTCCGTGGCCCTACTACATCGGCGTCGAGTTTCTGCTCGTCGCGGTCGCGTGGGCCGGCATGACCTGGATCTGGGAGCGGCGCCCGGCCGGCGGGCTCAGCCGCCGCGGTCTCATGCGGCGCGCCTGAGCGGCGCCGTTGTTTTGTCGCCGATCGTCCAGCTCTATGCCGCCCGGTTTCCGGGGAGCCGCCCGAGGGCGTCGCGGATGACGTCGATGGCCGGGTAGCTTCCGTCGGAGCGTGCTGCGAGGTGCTCCTTACAGATGCGGACCAGGGGGACGCCCGTGTTCCGGATGTCCTTCTCCCGTCGGAGTTCGTCGTGGATCGCCCGGGCGGTCGGAATGCCGTACGCGCCGTGGTACTTGTCGTCGCCGTCGTACTCGACCCCGAGGACACCTTGAAGGCGCAGGTCAAGGTAACGCGGACCCATCGCGGTCATGACCTTAGACTGCAGCTCTATCTCCTCGGGGGCGACCAGACCCGACTCGACGATGATCGCCCGCAGCCGGGATTCGGCCGGCGAACCTGCGCCTTCACGGGCGAGGTCCACCGCGCGGTGCACGATCGACTTGTTCGGGTACCGGGCTGAGGTGAGCACCGCTTCGTTGAGTCGCCGGCGCGACCAGCTGGGGTCGTTGAGCACGAAGTCCATGGCCACGACACCGGCTATGGCCCCGTGGTAGCGGGCGATGTCCCGCAGGGTGCGTCCGACCGTGGTGAGTCGGACGCCTTTGACCACCACGACCTCGTGGTCCTCGAGGTGCGCCTGCCGGACGATGAGGTTTCTGCCTCGGCGATGTGTCGTGCTCGGCGGATGCCGCTTGCCGTACGTGATCTCGTGGGCGAACCGGAGATCGAGCACCGGGATGCCCCAGAAGACGGCCGCGGAGTTTCCGCACAGGGCGGCGCGGTCGAGAGTCAGCCCGAGTGCAGTCGCGTCGAGCGCGTTCCTGGTCCAGCGAGGCGATGAACGGTAGTGCTCGGCGTCCACCGCGATCTCGGGGCGGAGGCGGATAAGAGATCCGTCCCTGAGTGCCGCCCGCAGCTCAGAGTCCGAGGCTCGTTGCCGGCGGAGGTCGATCATTCCTTTGGTAGTCGTCAGGTGTGGTTTCATACCTGGGACTCTGGCAGGCAGGCAGGGAGCCCGTCGGGTACGGGGAGAGCGCTGTGGATGACCGGGCCGCGAGGATATGCGGTGACCCCTACCTGTGGAAGAAGCCGGGTGAGGAGTCGGTGGGGACGCTAGGGTTGAGAGTTTGGCAGTTGAACGGATGCGGTCCGAGGCTGGTCCACCGCGGCTTCACTGCGGTGGATCTGGCGGATCGACTGGGTCGCGGCCACCCCGAGCAGCCGCGAATCCAGCAAGGCCCCGTATAGCAAGGAGCGGCCTTGCTGGGTTCAGCAGAGCGCTTGCTATACGGGGCCTTGCTAGGTAGGCGACGGGAGAAGACAGCGGTGGCCGGGGAGCGCGCCTGAGCGGGGCCGTTCAGCCTCCCCGGCCGACCCCGCGACCGGGGAGCGGGCCCCGAGCCCCGCCCCCGCGGACCTCCGCCGGTTACTCCCCGGCGGCCTCGGCGTCCACCTTGCGCAGGCGCAGCGTGCGCACCATGCGGTCGCGGTTCTCCGCCAGCAGGCGGTGCAGGCCGCCCGAGGTCTCGGCCAGCAGCGCGTCGGCGCGGCCCAGGTGCTCCTCGGTGACATCCCAGCGCGGGTAGAGCTCGAGGAGGGTGCGCTGGGCCATCTCGGGGGAGAACTCGTTCCAGATGCGCGGCGCGATCCGGAAGTACTCCTCGTTGAACTGCTGCAGCAGCTCACCGGGGTCGGCCCAGGTAAGCCCCTCGGTGGTGTGCCGGATGCCCAGGTTGGACAGCTCACCGGAGACGGCGGCGTCCCAGGCGGTGCGCTTGGCCTCGGCCGTGGGGATGGCGGCGCGGGCGCGCACCGCGGACATCGTGCCCGAGGCGGAGCGGTCCGCCGCGGCCAGCTCGGAGATCGCGGCCTCGGCGGACTCGGCGTCCTCGTACCGGCTGTGCGCGATCAGCGCGGTCAGCGCCAGCCAGCGCAGGTCCGCGTCAACGGTCAGGGCGCCGACGGTGGCACCCGGCTCGGCTGCCACAAGCTTGAGCAGGTAGGCCACCGCGGCGTCGGAGAGCGGCGCCCGGGTCAGCTCCTGGGCGAAGATGAGCGCGGCGTCAGGGTCCTCGCCGCGCGCGCCGGCGATGAGGGCGTCGCACAGCAGGTCGCGGCCCTCGGCCTCGGCCCAGGCGGGGTCGGCGTAGCGGTGCACGGCCGTGGTGGCCTGCGCGAGCACGCGCTCGACCACCGACAGCTGCGTCTCGGCGCCGACGGCCGAGGTGACCAGGCGGGCGAACTCGCGGGCCGGCATCTCGCCGGCGCGGGTCTCCTCCCAGGCGGCCGACCAGCACAGGGTGCGCGCCATCGGCGACTCGATGTCGCCGATGTGCTCGACGACGAAGGCACGCGAGGCCTCGTCGAGGCCCATCAGGCAGTAGGTCAGATCGTCGTCGTTGACCAGCACCAGGTCCGCGGCCTTCTCACCGACCAGCTCGGCCACCTCGGTGCGCTCGCCGGTGACGTCGACCTCGACGCGGCTGCGGCGGGTGACCTTGCCGTCCGCACCCAGGTCGTAGAGGCCCACGGCGATGCGGTGGGTGCGCAGCGTCTCGCCGGACTGGACCACCGCGAAGGCGGAGTAGGTGCCGTCGTCCGTCTCGAACTCGGGGGCCAGGCGGGAGATGCCGGTGGTCTTGAGCCACTGGCCGGCCCAGTCGGACAGGTCGCGCCCGGAGGCCTTCTCCAGCGAGTCGAGGAGATCCTCAAAGGTTGCGTTGTCCCACTGGTGGGCGGCGAAATGACGACGCACGCCCGCGAAGAAGTTCTCGCGACCCACGTAGGCCTGCAGCTGCTTGAGCACGCTGGCGCCCTTGGCGTAGGTGATGCCGTCGAAGTTCTGGTCGACGGTCTCGATGTCCGAGGCGTCCGTGGAGATCGGGTGCGTGGTCGGCAGCTGGTCCTGCTGGTAGGCCCAGGCCTTCTCGACGGCCGCGAAGGTCACCCACGCGGTGTCGTACTCCGTCTCCTCCGACTGCGACATCGCCGAGGACCAGGTGGCGAAGGACTCGTTGAGCCACAGGTCGTTCCACCAGCGCATGGTCACCAGGTCGCCGAACCACATGTGCGCCAGCTCGTGCAGGATCGTGTCCGCGCGGCGCTCGTAGCGGTAGTGGGTGGACTTCGAGGTGAACACGTACTCGTCGCGGATGGTCACACACCCGGCGTTCTCCATCGCGCCGGCGTTGAATTCGGGGACGAAGACCTGGTCGTACTTGCCGTAGGGGTAGGCGTAGCCGAAGTTGCGGTGGTAGTAGTCGAAGCCCTGCTTCGTCTCGCGGAAGAGCTTGTCCGCGTCGACGTGCGCGGCGATCGAGGCGCGCGCGTAGATGCCCAGCGGCACCACCAGCTCGGTGTCCTCGCCCGGCTGGCCCTCCGGGGTCTCCGGGTGGTGGGTCAGGTGTCCGCGCCACTCGTCGGTGACCGCGACGTAGGGGCCCGCGCACACGGCGATCAGGTAGCTCGACAGCGGGTAGTCCACCTTCGAGCGGTGCACGGCCACGCCGGTGTCCTCGCGGGCCTCGGTGACCTGCTTCGCGTTGGCGATCACGGTCCAGCCCAGCGGGGTGGAGATGGTGAAGTCCCAGGTGGCCTTGAGGTCGGGCTGGTCGAAGCAGGCCATCATCCGCTTCGCGTCGGCGGTCTCGAACTGGGTGTAGAGGTAGGTCTGCCCGTCGGCCGGGTCGGTGAAGCGGTGCAGGCCCTCGCCGGTGCGCGAGTAGAGGCAGCGCGCGGTGACCTTCAGGGTGTGCTCGCCGGCGCTCAGTCCCGTCAGGGCCAGGCCCTTCTCCTCGTCGTAGGCGCCGTCGCGGAAGGAGACCGCCTCGGCGGTGATCTCCGCGGCGTCGAGTAGCACCTCGTCGACGCGGGCGGCGCGCAGGTCGATGAACGTGTCGCCGGGCTCGTCGACGGTGAAGCGCACGGTCGTCGTCGAGCCGAACTCCGCGTCGCCCTCGGCGGCGCGGCGCAGGTCCAGATCGACGTCGTAGTGGTTGACGGTGAGCATCCGCGCGCGGGACTCGGCCTCGGCGCGGGTGAGGTTGGTGGAGGTCATGGCATACACGGTAGTCACCGGCGGGGGCGCGCACGGGCCGTGGGCGCGGGAGTGCGGTTAGGCTGGCCCGCGAAGTCACCCGACAGAGAGGAATCACCCCATGACCCAGTCCGTCACCTTCTGGTTCGACGTCTCCTGCCCGTTCGCGTGGCAGACCTCCCGCTGGATGAAGGAGGTGGAGAAGGTCCGCGACATCGAGATCACCTGGCAGCCGATGAGCCTGTCCGTGCTCAACGACGGCCGCGACCTCGACCCGGAGTACATGAAGATGATGGAGGCCAATTGGGGCCCGGCCCGCGTCTTCGCCGCGGTGGCCACCGAGCATCCCGAGAAGGTCGACGAGCTCTACACCACCATGGGCGAGCTGGTGCACCCCGGTGGCCAGGGCGGCAAGAAGGGTTATGGCGCCTACAACGAGGTCATCGCCGAGGCACTGGCCAAGGTGGGCCTGTCCTCCGACTACCAGAAGGTCGCCGACACCGAGGACTGGGACGACGAGCTGCGCAAGTTCCACAACGCCGGCATCGAGTCCGTCGGCGACGAGGTGGGCACCCCGGTGATCAAGCTGGGCGAAAACGCCTTCTTCGGCCCCGTGATCACGCGTGTGCCCACCGGCGAGGAGGCCGGTGAGATTTTCGACGCCGCGGTGCGCCTGGCCCAGTACCCCTACTTCTTCGAGCTCAAGCGCTCGCGCATGGAGAACCCGCAGGTCTAGGAGGAGCGGGTTTCCGACTTTCCCCTCTGCCTGACGGGCGGGGGCGGGGCGGTAAAATATTCAGCCGAACGATGACCCGTCTCCCGGAGGATCCGTGTTCAGCACCTTCACCGTCACCCTCGTCATCGCCGTGCTCGCCGGTGGCCTGGCGTACTACAGCTGGGGTCGCTCGGCGACGCTCTCCCTGGCCGCCGGTGCGGTGTGTGTGGGTGTCTCCCTGATCGCGCTGCTGATGGCCGTGTTCATCAGCCTGGCGTGGTTCATGAAGCTGGTGCCGCTGGTGCTCCTGGCCGGCGGGGTGTGGCTGGTCTGGCGGGTGCTGGGCCGGCGCCGCGACCGGGAGGGCGCGCTGCGCTAGGCGCGGCGGCGATGGCCGTCCGACGGGGCGGCCCTGGGCGACAGGCCAGAAGCAGCAGGGGTGGCCGCGGGGGCGGAAAACAACACGGAGTCCAAAGCCGGTGTCGGGGCGGCTAGACTGCAGTGCATGCGCGTTTACCTTGGAGCAGACCACGCCGGATTCGACCTGAAGAACGCCGTGGCTGAGCACCTGAAGGCCGCCGGTCACGAGGTCATCGACTGCGGCGCCCACACCCTCGACCCCGCCGACGACTACCCCGCCTACTGCATCGAGGCGGCCAGCCGCACGGTCAACGACCCGGGCTCCCTGGGCATCGTGCTCGGCGGCTCCGGCAACGGCGAGCAGATCGCCGCGAACAAGGTTGAGGGTGCCCGCTGCGCCCTGACCTGGTCCGTCGAGACCGCCCAGCTGGCCCGCCAGCACAACAACGCCCAGCTGATGGGCATCGGCGGGCGCATGCACTCCGTCGAGGAGGCCCTCGAGATCGTCGACGCCTTTATCGGCGCCGAGTGGTCGAAGGAGGAGCGCCACCAGCGCCGCATCGACATCCTCTCCGAGTACGAGCGCACCGGGGTGGCCCCGGCGCTGCCCGGGGAGGAGTAGCCCCCGGGCCTCTGATTGGAGGCCTCCCTCTTAAGGCTCCATCTTGTTCGGGTCGCGTCCGACGCGCCCCTCCAGGCCGCGGTCGAGTGCGTCGACCGCGGCCATTTCCTCGTCCGTCAGCTCGAAGCCGAAGACGTCGATGTTGGCGCGGATGCGCTCGGGGTTCGAGGACTTCGGGAAGAGGACCCGCCCGTGCTGCAGGTGCCAGCGGATGACCGCCTGGCCGGCGCCGACGCCGTGGGCCTCGGCGACCCGGGTCACGGTCGGGTCCTCGAGCAGCGGGTACTTGCCCTGGCCGAGCGGGCCCCAGGCCTCGACGGCGATCTCGTGGTCGCGGCAGAACGCGACGTCGTCGCGGCGCTGGTAGGCCGGGTGCAGCTCGAGCTGGTCGACCACCGGCGGCACGGGGGAGTGGCGCAGCAGGTTGTCCAGGTGCTCGGGCAGGAAGTTCGACACCCCGATCGAGCGCACCAGCCCGGTCTCGCGCGCGGCGATGAAGCGGTCCCAGACCTTCAGGTAGAGGTCCTGGGCGGGGCAGGGCCAGTGGATGAGGTAGAGGTCGACGTAGTCGAGGCCGAGCTTCTCCAGCGACTCGGCCAGCGCCGCGTCCGGGTCGCCGTGGCGGTCGTTCCACAGCTTGGTGGTCACGAAGATCTCCTCGCGCGGGATGCCGCTGGCCGCGATCGCGCGGCCCACGCCCTCCTCGTTGCCGTAGAACCCGGCGGTGTCGATGTGCCGGTAGCCGGCCTGCAGCGCGAGGCCGACGACCTCCTCCGCGGTGTCGTTGTCGACCTTGTACGAGCCGAAGCCCAGCTGCGGGATCTCGTGTCCGTCGTTGAGGGTGATCGTGGGGACGTTGTCGCTCATGGGCCCAGTGTGCCAGAGGCGCCGCCGCGCGCGTGGCCGGTCGATTGACGACGTCCCGCCGCTCCCCGTCGGCGCGTCCGCGGGCGTCAGCCGAAGATGCCCATCAGCTCGTGGATGCACAGCGCGGCGAAGGCGATCAGGATGACCGACATGACGGTGTTGAGGAACCAGCCGTTGCGCCAGCGCGCGGGCACCCGGTCGGAGTTGAGCAGGATGAGCAGCGTGAGTGCGAGGAACGGCATGAACAACGCGCCGAGTGCACCGTAGGCGATGATGATCGCGGTCGGCTTGCCCAGGATGAGCAGCAGCATCGGCGGGAAGGTCAGCCAGAACAGGTAGATCCGGTAGTATTTTCCGCCCGAGTGCGTGTCGGGGTGGCCCTCGGGCAGCCCGCGCAGGTGGCCGAGGTAGTCGGCGAACATCAGGGACACGCCGTTCCACACGCCGAGCACAGAGGAGAACGCGGCGGAGAGGAATCCGACCAGGTAGATCACCGACATCGCCTTGCCGTAGCGCTCCTCGAGCACCCCGGCCAGGTCGACCAGGCCCTGGTCGGAGTCGGAGACGGCGAGGTTGGCGCTGTAGAGCATGTCGGCGCCGATGAGCAGCATCGCGATGACGAAGATGCCGGTGACGATGTAGGAGACGGTGTTGTCGAGGCGCATCACGCGCATCCAGCCGGCGCCGCCCCAGCCCTTCTCGGAGAGCCAGTAGCCGTAGGCGGCCAGCGTGATCGTGCCGCCGATCCCGCCGGCCAGCGAGAGGACGTAGACGAAGGAGCCCTCGGGCACGGTGGGCACCAGGCCGGTGATGATCTCGGGCAGGTGACGGAACGTCAGCGTCGAGATACCCACGACGGTGACGAACATGACCCCGACGAGCACGGCGATGATCTTCTCGAAGAGCCGGTAGCGCCCGATCCACATCAGGGCGAAGCCGACCAGGCCGGAGATGATCGCCCACATGGTCAGCGAGGTGCCGGGGAAGAGCGCGCTGAGCGCCAGTCCGGTGCCGGACATGCCGGCGGCGCCGTAGACGAAGCCCCAGATGATGATGTACGGCGCGAAGTACCACGTGGTCCAGCGGCCGATGGAGTGCCAGCCGTGGAAGAGGGTGTGCCCGGTCGCCAGGGTCCAGCGTCCGACGCCCTCGACCAGCACGATCTTCATCACCGTGCCGACGATGCACGCCCACAGCAGGGCGTAGCCGAAGCGCTGGCCCGCGACGAGGGTGGCCACCAGGTCGCCGGCCCCGACCGCGGTCGCCGCGGCGACCAGGCCCGGGCCGACGACGGTCCAGCTGCGCAGCGGCTTGCCGGCGGAGTCGTCCCCGACGGCGGTGGGCTGCCCCGCGCCCGCGGTGTCTGCCGGGCCCGTCCCGGTCATCTCGGTTCTGTCGTTGCTCACGGTCCTGACCTCCCTGACGGTGTTGGTTGCGGTGCGAAACAAGGCCAGCTTAACGGGTGAGGTGAATCACTTTCTGGGTTTTCGGTTGCTGAACCGGTTTAGGTATCAGCGCATGCCGGGCGGGGTAATTGCCGACGTCCCGCCGCTCCCCGTCGGCGCGCCCCACCCCGTGCAGCACGAGACCCCCGGACTGACGTCCGGGGGTCGGTGGGGAAGTGGGAGATTAAGGAGGGGTGCAGGCTAGAAGTCGAAGCCGCCGAAGTCGAAGCCCCCGCCGTCGCCGCCGAAGTCGAACCCTCCGCCGTCACCGCCGAAGAAGCCGCCGCCGTCGCCGCCCGTGTCTCCACCCATGTCGCCGCCGTCGCCTATGTCCCCGGCGTCGCCCATGTCGCCGTCGGCGCCCTCCGCGCCGTCGGCCAGGCCGTCCTCGTAACCGGAGCCGTAGCCGTCCTCGAAGGCGTGGGCGGAGTAGCCCACGCCGGACATGCCGGAGAAGAGCGCGGAGAACATCATCACCGAGCCGGCGGTCCACAGGCCGGTGGCCATGGCCGGGGCCCACCACGGGGTCGAGTACCAGCCAGCCGGAACCGGGCGGCCCGCGACCTTGCCGCCGGGGTAGTAGTTTGGGGTGTCCGCGCTCGCCTCGGGCGAGGCCGTGATCTGCTGGCCGTCGTGCTCGATGGTGCGGCGCTCGGTGACCTTGCCGGCGGCGCGCTGGCCGGCCAGCGGCGGCAGCTCGGGGCCCGCGGGCAGGCCCATGATCTCGCGGGCCGCGTTGACGTAGTGCAGGCCCTCGAGCGCGGACTCGCGGGCGAGCTGCGCCTGCTTGACCGTCTCGGCCTGTCCGATGGCGGCCGAGGCGGCGTTGTAGCGCTCGGAGGCGTCGGCCAGTGCCTGGGTGGAGGCGGTGTCGTTGCCGGAGAGCGTCAGCACCTGCGAGCCGAGGCGCTCGATCCAGCGGCGGGCGTCGGCCTGCGCGTCGGCGAAGGAGGCACGCTCGCGGCCGATCTCCTTCTTCTTGTTCGACTGCGCCCAGATGGCGATCCCGGCGCCGATGACGATGAGGAGGAGCAGAAAGGACACTGAATGACCCACTTTCGTTGGCGGGGAAGGTTCTCGTCTGCTTCAACGCGCCAGGCCCGCGGAAAGTTCCGGCCGCGGCGCATGAATCGCCCCGGGAAGTGCACCCGGGCAGCATCGGCGACTGCGCGCGCACGAACGGGGCGTTTGTCCCGTCCGCGGCCTCTGCACTAGGCTGGCTGCCACTGGGAACGTCGTATAGTGGCTAATACCTCAGCCTTCCAAGCTGAAGACGCGGGTTCGATTCCCGTCGTTCCCTCCAGTTGACCGCCCCGCCGGCCGCCCTGAGCGTCGGCGGGGCGCAGTCGTCTCCTGGCCGTTTCCCGGCCCGCCCGCCCATGGCCCGCACCTCTCCGGTAGAGTGTCTCGCTTGTCAACGTCGCCCGCCCGGGCGGCGCCGCGTCCCCCGCGGCCTGGCCCCGGCGGGCGACCCCGGTGTGGGTCGCCCGCAGACCCCGCCGGTATGCTTGGCGAACGTCGCGGGGCGTGGCGCAGCTTGGTAGCGCACCTGCTTTGGGAGCAGGGGGTCGCAGGTTCAAATCCTGTCGCCCCGACGTAAGAAACATCGAGAAGAGACTTTCGCACCGATCCAGGAGAGTGACTCCGTGAAGAGTTCCGTCGAGAAGCTGAGCGACACCCGCGTCAAGCTCACCGTCAACGTTCCGTTCGATGAGCTGAAGGGTGAGTTCGACAAGGCCTACCAGGCCATCGCCCAGCAGGTGACCATCCCGGGCTTCCGTCGTGGCAAGGCCCCGCGCCAGCTGATCGACGCCCGCTTCGGCCGTGGCCCGGTCCTCGAACAGGTCGTCAACGACATGCTGCCGTCGCGCTACGAGCAGGCCGTCAAGGAGGCCGACGTCAAGCCGATCGGCCAGCCCGAGGTCGACATCACCGAGATCGAGGACGGCGACCACGTCGAGTTCACCGCCGAGGTCGACGTCCAGCCCGAGATCGAGGTCCCGGACTTCTCCGCCCTCGAGGTCACCGTCCCGGCCCTGGAGGTCTCCGACGAGGACGTCGACGAGGCCCTCGACGAGCTGCGCGGCCGCTTCTCTGAGCTGAAGAACACCAAGCGCAAGATGAAGACCGGCGACATCGCCGTCATCGACATCAAGGCCACCGTCGACGGCGAGGAGATCCCCGAGGCCGCCGCCGAGGGCATCAACTACGAGATCGGCAAGGGCGACCTCATCGACGGCCTGGACACCGCGCTGCGCGGCATGAAGACCGACGAGGACAACGAGTTCACCACCACCTTCAAGTCCGGCAAGTACGCCGACAAGGAGGCCACGGTCAACGTCCACGTCCAGCAGTCCAAGGAGCGCAAGCTGCCGAACCTGGACGAGGAGTTCGTCCAGATGGCCTCCGAGTTCGACACCGTCGACGAGCTGCGTGACGCCACCCGCAAGCAGGTCGAGGACTCCAAGAAGACCGGCCAGGCCGCCGCCATCCGCGACGAGACCCTGAAGAAGGTCCTCGCGGAGACCGAGTTTGAGCTGCCGCAGACCGTCGTCGACGCCCAGGTCGACGCCCAGCGTCACCAGCTGCTCGGCCAGCTGGCCCACGACGAGGCCGCCCTGAACTCCGTCCTCGAGGCGCAGGGCACCACCCGCGAGAAGTTCGACGCCGAGCAGCGCGAGAACGCCGAGGAGGCCGTGCGCACCCAGCTCTTCCTCGACGCCCTCGCCGAGCAGGAGCAGCCGGAGGTCTCCCAGCAGGAGCTCACCGAGCACATCATGTTCACGGCCCAGTCCTACGGCATGGACCCGAACGAGTTCGTCCAGCAGATCAGCCAGTCCGGCCAGATCGGCAACCTGTTCGCCGACGTCCGCCGCGGCAAGGCCCTGGCCGCCGCGATCTGCCGCGTGAAGGTGACCGACGACGCCGGCAACTCCGTCGACCCCGAGGAGTACTTCGGAGAGGAGGACGAGGCGCAGAACGACGCCAAGGCCGAGTCCACCGAGACCACCGAGGCCGAGGACAAGTAACCTCCGCCTGACACGCCGCGAAGAAGGGGCCCGGGACCGCCCGGGCCCCTTTTTCCGTCCCCGACGACGCTGTCAGCGAACACGGCGGCATCCCGGGGGAGTGCGGCGGTAGCCTGGGACCCTGAATAAACGGACGAAGAAAAAGGAGAGACTGACTCTCATGAGCGAACGGACCACCATGGGCCCCGAGAACGCGGGCGCGAACCTGGGTGACTCGGTCTACGAGCGCCTCCTGCGGGAGCGCATCATCTTCCTGGGCAGCGAGGTCAACGACGAGATCGCCAACAAGCTGTGCGCGCAGATCCTCCTGCTCTCCGCGGAGGACCCGAACCGCGACATCTCGCTCTACATCAACTCGCCCGGCGGCTCCGTGACCGCCGGCATGGCCATCTACGACACGATGAAGTACTCGCCGTGTGACGTGGCCACCTACGGCATGGGTCTGGCCGCCTCGATGGGCCAGTTCCTGCTGACCGCCGGCACCCCCGGCAAGCGCTTCGCGCTGCCGCACGCGCGCATCCTGATGCACCAGCCCTCGGCCGGTGTGGGCGGCACCGCCGCGGACATCGCCATCCAGGCCGAGCAGTTCGCGCTGACCAAGAAGGAGATGGCCGAGCTGATCGCGGAGCACTCCGGTCAGTCTTACGAGCAGATCGTCAAGGACTCCGACCGTGACCGCTGGTTCACCGCCCAGGAGGCCAAGGATTACGGCCTGGTCGACCACGTCATCGAGACCGTCCAGGGCTCCGTGAGCAACTGAGCGGGAAGCAGATAGGAGAGGTAGAGAGAATGTTCAACCCGATTTCCGCCGGTGGCCTGCAGCTTCCCCAGTCGGGCCCGACCCCGGGCATGCAGATGCCGCAGTCGCGCTACGTCCTGCCGAGCTTCATCGAGCAGTCCGCCTACGGCACCAAGGAGACCAACCCCTACGCCAAGCTCTTCGAGGAGCGCATCATCTTCCTCGGCGTGCAGGTCGACGACACCTCGGCCAACGACATCATGGCGCAGCTGCTGGTCCTCGAGGGCATGGACCCGGACCGCGACATCACCATGTACATCAACTCGCCCGGCGGCTCCTTCACCGCCATGACGGCGATCTACGACACGATGCAGTACGTACGCCCCGACGTGCGCACCGTCTGCCTGGGCCAGGCGGCCTCGGCGGCGGCCGTGCTGCTGGCCGCGGGCACCAAGGGCAAGCGCGCCGCGCTGCCCAACGCCCGCGTGCTCATCCACCAGCCGGCCACCCAGGGCACCCAGGGGCAGGTCTCCGACCTGGAGATCCAGGCCGCCGAGATCGAGCGCATGCGCCGCCAGATGGAGGAGACGCTGGCCCGCCACACTGGCCGGACCCCGGAGCAGGTGCGCATCGACACCGACCGCGACAAGATCCTCACCGCCGAGGACGCCGTGGAGTACGGCATCATCGATGAGGTCTTCGGCTACCGCAAGCTGCACGACTAGTCGTCCAGCTCAGGCGGCCCCGGGGTGGGCCACCGCAGGTGGAGCCGCGCAGCTTCGGCTGCGCGGCTTTTTCCGTGCGGATCAGACCGCGCGGCTCAGGCGTCGTGCCCGTTCCCGCGGGCGGGCAGGATCGCCTCGGGGGACTCCGGCAGGATCTGGCCGCCGTCGGCGACGATGACCTGGCCGGTGATGTAGCCGGCCTCGCGGCTGGCCAGGAAGCAGGCCACCGCGCCGATGTCGCGCGGGTCGCCCAGGCGCAGCACCGGCACCGCACGCGCCATCTGCGCGTTGTACTCCTCGCCCTGCGCCTTCAGTCCCTCCGTGGCGACGTTGCCCGGGGCCACCCCGTTGACGGTGATGCCGTCGCGGGCGACCTCGAGGGCCGCGCTGCGCATGAAGCCCTGCTGGGCGGCCTTGGTCGCCCCGTAGTGCGCCCAGCCGGGGTAGCCGGTGTGCGAGCCGGTGATCGAGGTCGTGATGACCACACGTCCGTAGCCGGCGGCGCGCATGTACGGCAGCACCTCCTGGACGGTGACGAAGGCGCCGCGGACGTTGACGTCGAAGATGTGGTTCCACTGCTCGTCGGTCATGGTCTCCAGGCTGGCCTGCGGGAAGATGCCCGCGTTCGAGCACAGGATCTGGATGCCGCCGAAGGTCTCGTTGACCTCGGCGAACAGCTCGTGGACCGCCTTTCGGTCGGTGACGTCGAGGCGGCGGGCGTGCGAGCCGGTCTCCTTCGCGGTGCGTTCGGCGGCCTCGAGGTCGAGGTCGGCGATGACGACGGTGGCCCCGGCCTCGCGCAGCATCTCCACGATCGCGCGGCCGATGCCGGCGGCACCTCCGGTGACGACGGCGGTCTGGTCGGTCAGGTCGAACATGGCGGGCTCCTCGCGGTCGCCGCGGTCGACCTCCCCGGGTGGCAGGCCCGTCCCGCGGAATGATCACTCAATATCCATGCTAGCCACGCGGCGGGCGCGGTCTCCGGGAGTTCACCGGGCGGCCGCTGCAGCGTCACCGCGCGGCCACCGCGGCTTCGCACGCCTCAGGGACCCTGGCAGTTGTCTGTCCGCCGACCAGGAAGAGCCTTGTGATGACCTCCCGCCCGTCCCTCCGCACCGCCCGCACCGGCGTCGCCCTGTGCACCTCCCTGGCCACCGGCATCGCCGGTCTGGCCACGGTGACCAACGCAGCGCCGGCGCATGCCGCGGTCGTCGCCAATCCCGTCACGCATTCCGCACCGGGCGCGGCCATCGGGCTCGAGCCCGTCGGCAGCCACGAGACCGGCGTCTTCGGTGAGTCCGCCGCCGAGATCGTCGCCCACCGCCCCGACAGCCAGCGCGTCATGGTGGTCAACGCGCAGTCCGGCAAGATCGACGTCCTCGACGTCTCCGAGCCCGCCGAGCCGAAGCTGCTGCACTCCGTCGACGGGGGCGCGGGCACCACCGTCAACTCCGTGGCCGTGCGCGCCGACGGCCTGGCCGCCGCCACCGTCGAGCCGGACGACAAGACCGAGCCGGGCTCGCTGATCTTCTTCGACGCCGCCGGCGACGGCGAGGAGCTCGGCCGGGTGGGCGTCGGGTCGCTCCCGGACATGGTCACCATCACCGCCGACGGCACCAGCGCCCTGGTCGCCAACGAGGGCGAGCCGGCGGAGGACTACTCCGTCGACCCGGAGGGCTCGGTCTCCGTCGTCGCGCTGCCCGAGGGCCTCGAGGCGCCCGCGCAGTCGGACGTGCGCACCGCGGGCTTCACCGCCTTCGAGGACTCGCTGCCCGAGGGCGTGCGCATCTTCGGGCCCGAGGAGGTCGACGGCGAGGAGTACACCACCACCGTCGCGCAGAACCTCGAGCCGGAGTACATCGCTACCGTCGACGGCACCGCGTACGTCACCCTCCAGGAGAACAACGCCGTGGCCGTCGTCGACATCGCCGCCGCGCAGGTCACCGACATCCTGCCGCTGGGCACCGTCGACCACTCCCAGCCGGGCAACGGGCTGGACGCCTCGGACCGCGACGAGAAGGTCAACATCGCCAACTGGCCGGTCAAGGGCCTGGTCCAGCCGGACTCCATCGGCGCCTACCAGGCCGGCGGCACCACCTACTTCGTCACCGCCAACGAGGGCGACGCCCGCGACTGGGACGCCTACTCCGAGGAGGCCCGCGTCAAGCACCTGGGCGACCCGGACGAGACCGACTACCTCGACCGCCCGCTGCCCGGCCTGTGCGAGGGCTTCGCCGGGCTCGACGCCGAGGGCATCGAGGACCTGCAGGAGGACGAGAACCTCGGCCGCCTCAACATCACGCTCGCCGACGGCCTGAGCGGGGACGGCTCCTGCTACGAGGAGCTCTACTCCTACGGCACCCGCGGCTTCTCCGTCTACTCCGCCGACGGCACCCGCGTCTTCGACTCGGGCGCCGAGTTCGAGGAGATTCTCGCCGACGTCGCGGAGCGCTCGCCGTTGGTGTTCAACTCCAACCACGAGGAGACCGCCTTCGACGACCGCTCCGACAACAAGGGCCCGGAGCCGGAGGGGCTCACCCTCGGCGAGATCAACGGGCGCACCTACGCCTTCATCGGGCTCGAGCGCGTCGGCGGCATCTTCGTCTACGACGTCACCGACCCGGCGGGCAGCCAGTTCGTCACCTACGTCAACAACCGCGACTTCTCGGTGGACCCGGACGAGACCGGCTCCGCCGAGGGCGCCGGTGACCTCGGCCCGGAGGGCCTGGCGTTCATCGCAGCCAAGGACTCGCCCAACGGCAAGCCCATGCTGGTGGTGGGCAACGAGGTCTCCGGGACCACCACGCTCTTCGAGATCACCGGTGAGGGCGTCGAGGACGGCGACGACTCCGACGACGCGGACGACGCGGACGGCGGCGACGGTGCCGACGGCTCCGCGGACAGCTCCTCGGAGGGCGACTTCATCGCGGGCTCGGCCCTCGGCTACTCAGCCGGCACCGTCTTCGGCGTGCTGGCCGGTGTGCTCGGGCTGCTCGGCGTGCTCGGCCTGTTCGGCCAGCCGCTGCTCAACGCCATGGGTGACCGTTTCCCGCAGCTGCGCGCCCAGATCGAGCAGGCGCTACGGTAGCTCCCGCTAACGCAGGGCCGCGTCCCGGCCGGCCGCCAGCAGCGCGGCGAACTCCTCCTCCGGGACCATCGACCCGCCCGTGGACCAGGCGATGTGGGTGGCCCGGTCGAGGCGTTCCCCGTCCAGGCCGCGGGCGCGCAGGAAGTCCGCGTCGGCCTGCACCCGCCACGGGCCGGTGAGCCCGGCGGTCGCCGAGGGTTCCAGGCGCCAGCCCTCGGCGTCGTGTACGCGGGCGACCAGGCCGGTCAGCTCGGCGTCGTAGTGCGTGGCGAAGCCGTCGATGCGGCCGCCGACGACGCCGCGGACCAGGCTCGACATCCGTCCGACGGCGAGCCCGTCGGCGTCGGTGCGCCCGTCCAGGCCGATCTCGGCGACGCTGATCTTCTCGCGCAGGCCCGAGCGCTCGCCGAGGAAGACCGCCGGTGCGGCCACCGGTTCGTGCAGGACGCAGCACACGTCCGCTCCGAAGGTGCGGTAGAGCCCGTAGGCGATCCCGCCCGGGGCCCCGCCGACCCCGCAGGGCAGGTGCACCACGAGCGGGTGCTCGCGGTCGACGGGGATCTCGAGTGCGCGCAGCTGGCCGGCCAGCCGCCCGGCGGCCACGGCGTAGCCGGCGAAGAGCGAGAGCGAGGCCTCGTCGTCGACGAAGTGGGTGTCTTGTTGGTCTGCTGCCTGCTGGCGCCCGGCGGCCACGGCCGCGGAGAAGTCGCCGGCGTGCTCGACGACCTCGGCGCCGCGCTCGCGCAACAGCTTTTTCTTCCACCCCTTCGCGTCGCGGGACATGTGCACCACCGCGCGCAGGCCGAGCGCGGCGCCGACCAGCCCGATGGACAGGCCCAGGTTGCCTGTCGAGCCGACGGCGATTGTGTGCCCGGCCAGCGCCTTCTTGCCCGCGGGCATGCCGGCGTCCGAGGCGTCCAGGCCCGCGGCCTGGAGCACCTCCTCGGCGTACTCGAGCACCTCGTGGATGCCGCCGCGAGACTTCACCGACCCGGAGACCGGCAGCAGGTCGTCGCGCTTGACCCAGAGCCGGCCGCGCAGCGGTGCACCCAGGTCGTCCTCGAGCGCGGCCTGCAGCGCGGGCGCGCACACCAGCGGCGACTCGAGGACGCCGCCGGTGGGCGCGGAGTCCGGGAAGGTCCGCGAGAACCAGCCGGCGAAGCGGGAGAAGCGGGCGCGCGCCCGGGCGATCCGGGCGTCGAGGGCGGCGTCGCCGGCCCAGCCCGGGGCCAGGGGCTGCGCGCGCAGCCAGGAGGTGGCCTCGGCGGCGGCGAGCCGGGCGATGACGGGGTCCATGCCCGCCATTGTGCCGGGATCAAGCCGGGTCCGGCGCACACCCGTCGTCTGAGACGAAGCATCAGCCCGCCGTGTCCGCTACACTGCGGTGACTCCCGTGTCCCGGATACCGCAGGCCTGCCGCCGAGGCCAGGAAGGACCATCTGATGCCGAGTTCGACGGCGCTGTTCGACCCCGGCCCGGGTGAGCCCCACCTCGGGCCCTTCACCCCGAGGCCGCTCGCCGACCTGCTGCCCGCAGGCCGGGGCCGCCGGGTCGTGCTGATCGACGGCCGCGGTGGCGCCGGGAAATCCACCCTGGCGGCAGCTCTCGCGGACGAGGCGACCCGCTCCGGCCGTCCGGCGGCGGTCGTGGCCACCGACGACCTCGCCTGGCATCACTCGCGCTTCGGGTGGCACGACCTGCTGGTCACGCACATCATCGAACCGTTGCTCGCCGGCGACGCGGTGAACTACCGGCCGCCCGGCTGGGTCGCCGAGGGGCGTGGGGGATCGGTGCAGGTGCCCGCGGGACCCCGGTTGCTCATCGTCGAGGGCACCGGTGCGCTGACGGACGCGATCGCGCCGCTGGCGGACTTCAGCGTCTGGGTCACCGGCGACGTCGAGGAGCAGCGTCGCCGCGGTATCGCCCGCGAGGTCGACGCGGGCGTACGCGATCAGGACGCGGCCACCCGCTTCTGGGACGACTGGCAGACCGAGGAGCGCCCGTTCCTCGCGTCCCGGTGCCCCTGGGATCTCGCCGACCTCGCGGTGCTCGGCACCGTGGGCGAGACCCGCCCGCCGGCGGGCGGGGTGCTCGCCGCGGACGGAACCCGCGGCCGGCCCCGCGGCTAGCCGGCTGGACGGCTAGACGCGCGCCCCCGCGTGCGCCCGCACCCGTCCGAGAAACTCCGCGTGCACGGTCTCGTCCCCGGTCAGCTCGGGGTGGAAGGACACCCCGGTCACCGCGCCCGGGCGCACGCCGACCACGCGCCGGCGCCCCTCGGCGTCGACAAGCACCGAGCAGGCCTCGACGCCGTCGCCGAGGCGGATGACCTCGGGCGCACGGATGAAGGCCGCGGTCACGCTCGCCGCGCCGCCGCCGGCCGGCGTCCAGGGCAGCTCCGCCTCGGCGGAGTCGACCTGGGGGCCGAAGGCGTTGCGGCGCACGGTGACGTCGAGGAGTCCCAGGACCTGTTGGCCAGCGGCCGGGTCCCCGACCTCGGCGGAGAGCAGGATCAGACCCGCGCAGGTGCCCAGCACCGGAAGTCCCTCGCGCACGGCGGCGATCAGCGGCTCGCGCAGCCCGAAGATGCGCGTCAGCCGGTCGATCGTGGTCGACTCCCCGCCGGGCAGCACCAGGCCGTCCAGCCCCTCGAGGTCACCGGGCCGGCGCACCAGGCGCACCGTGGCGCCCAGCTTCTCCAGGAGCTCGGCGTGCTCGGCGACGCCGCCCTGCAGGGCGAGCACACCGACGGTCGGCGCGGCCTCCGCGCGACTCACCAGCCGCGCTCTGCCAGGCGGTGCGGGGCGGGCAGGTCGGCGACGTTGATGCCGACCATGGCCTCGCCCAGGCCGCGGGAGACCTCGGCGATGACGTCCGGGTCTTCGTAGGCGGCGGTGGCCTTGACGATCGCGGCGGCGCGCTGGGCCGGGTTGCCGGACTTGAAGATGCCGGAGCCGACGAAGACGCCGTCGGCGCCGAGCTGCATCATCATCGCGGCGTCGGCCGGGGTGGCGATGCCGCCGGCGGTGAAGAGCACCACGGGCAGCTTGCCGGCCTGGGCGACCTCGCGGACCAGGTCGTAGGGGGCGGCCAGCTCCTTGGCGCGCACGTAGAGCTCGTCCTCGCTGGCGCCGGCCAGCTGCGCGATCTCCTTGTTGATGGTGCGGATGTGCTTGGTGGCCTCGGAGACGTCGCCGGTGCCGGCCTCACCCTTGGAGCGGATCATCGCGGCACCCTCGGCGATGCGGCGCAGCGCCTCACCGAGGTTCGTCGCGCCGCAGACGAAGGGCACGGTGAACTTCTGCTTGTCGATGTGGTTGACGTAGTCGGCGGGGGAGAGGACCTCGGACTCGTCGATGTAGTCCACCTTGAGCGACTGCAGGACCTGTGCCTCGACGAAGTGGCCGATGCGTGCCTTGGCCATCACGGGGATGGACACGGCGTCGATGATGCCGTCGATCAGGTCCGGGTCGGACATGCGGGCCACGCCGCCCTGGGCGCGGATGTCGGCGGGGACGCGCTCGAGGGCCATGACGGCTACGGCGCCGGCGTCCTCGGCGATCTTCGCCTGCTCCGGGGTGACCACGTCCATGATCACGCCGCCCTTGAGCATGTCGGCCAGGCCGCGCTTGACCAGCGGCGAGCCCTGGGTGGTGCCAGTTACATCGTTGTTATCAGACATGAGGACCATTCTGCGCCCGCGGGGTGGTCCACTGAGAAGTCCAAAAACAAACCAGAAAAATAGACCACACGCCGGGTTTAATTTCCGACGCCGCGTGGGTCGCCGTCGCGTGCGCCCGGTACCGTCGCAGGTATGTCGCTCTTCTACCCCGCATCCGCCCTGGAACGGGTGCCCCGCGACGTCCGGGACGACACGGCGCTGGCCCTGGCCGTCGACCGGGTGGTCCGGGAGCTGTGCGCGCTGGAGCCGTTCCTCCCCGAGCAGGTGCGCGTGCTCTTCATCCTCGGTGACAACACCCTGGCTGCGGCCGTGCGCGGCGAGGCGCGCCGGCTGGTCGAGGCGGGCATGCCCGTGGACGTCTGCGGCGCCGTGGCCGGTGAATGCCACGGTTTCCCGCCGGTCACCGCGGAGGGCTGGACCGAGGTCGGGGCGCGCGTGCTGGATTCCGAGCCCGTCGCGGTGGGCTACCGCCTGATCGTGGAGAACCTCGGACCCGGCCCGCTCAGCCCGGTGCAGGCCGACCTCTTCGACGACGCGCGCAGCCAGCGCACCCGGGTGCTCTCGGTGGGCACGCCCGCCGGCGTCGATCCGCACGAGGCTTCCGTGCCCGCGCCGGTGATGGTGCACAAGCGCGGTTTCGGCGAGCCGGATGAGGCTTCCGTGCCCGCGCCGGTGATGGTGCACAAGCGCGGTTTCGGCGAGCCGGATGAGCCGATGGCCCACGGCGTCCTGGACCGCCACGTCACGGCCACGGTCACGCTCGCGGCGGGCCTCCGCACCGCCGTGCACGTGCTCTCCCCGTACTGCGGCCAGGTGGTCGCGACCGCCGACTCCGGCCTCCCGCCCGGCCGGTGCCCCGGCGACACGGTGTTCCACTACCGGCGGGTGGCCGCCGGCGACGCCCAGCTGGAGCGCCCGCTCGACCTGCCGTCGGTGCCGCAGACCCTCGAGCGGCGGGCCGTGGTGGCCGTGGCCGACACCGGGGCGCCCGGCCGGCTGCGGGCGCGCGCCGCGCTGTCCGCGGGGGCGGCCCGGGTGCTCTGCCCCGAGGACGTCGAGGGCGCCGAGCCGCTGGGGCCGGCCCCGCAGGCCGCCCCGGTGACCGTGCGCGGCGACGAGATCCGTACGGCGCACGGCGGGATCCTGCTCGAGCACGGGGAGCCCTCGGTCCGCACCTTCCGGGACGCGCTCGAGCGTGCCGACGCCGAGGACGCGGTCGTCGTCGTGCCCGGCCGGCGCGCGATCGTCGCCCTGCCCGGCGGGCGCGGCTCGGTCATCGACGCCGGCGTGCCCTGGGGCGAGCTGCCCGGCGGGCGCGACGTGCTCGCCGGCCTCGTCGCCGCGCGCGTGGCCGCCCACGACCCCGGCTACGACGACTACCTGGACGCCTACCCGCGCCTGCGGGACCACCTGGGGCGGGCCGGCGAGCTGCGCGGGCCGTACGCCCGGCCGGTGCTGGAGGCCGTGGGCCTCTACCAGCTGGCGGCGGGCCTGGCCGCCGACGGGCTGCCCACCACCGCCGGCGCCGTCGTCGACCACGTGCGCGCCGCGTGGCGGATCGCACGGGCCGGCGCCGGAGACCGCGGGGCACGGTACTGAGATGACCGCCGATCCCGCGCTCCCGGCGGGCACGCTGCCGGGCCGCATCGTCGAGGAGGTCCGCGCCCGCATCGCCGCCGGCTCCCTGCGTCCGGGTGACCGCCTGGACTCCACCCGCGTGGCCGCCGCGCGCCACGGCGTCTCGCGCGGCACGGTCGTGGCCGCCTACGAGCAGCTCACCGGCGAGGGCTACCTGGTGACCTCGCGCTCGGGCACGCGCGTCAACCCGCGCTTGCCGGACCTCTCGCTCACCCCGGTCCCCGGCGCCGCGCCGCGGGACGCCGCCGCGGACCCGCAGCCCGTCGCGGACCCCGCGCACGACGGGGACGACTTCTCCGCGGGCGCCCCGCCGTCCGGTCGCCGCACCGGCGCCGCGGCGCCGCTGCTGCTGACCCC
>NZ_JASPJZ010000010.1:0-82625 GCF_030232385.1 Corynebacterium sp. MSK006 | reverse complement strand
CCGTCGTCGACGACGAAGACGCCTGCCACCCAGTTCGAGCACCGCATCCCTCATGGGCAGGGTGGGCCCACCGCGTTGGATAACGCCTCGCGGGTCTCCCAGTACTGGCACAACCTGAAGACCGACGGGCAGGTGAAATACCTCCATGATCCGGTGTCGGGCATGACGATCTGGTTGCTGCCGAACAACATCTTCCAGGTAAGCGTCCCGGACGGTCCTCTGACTCCGGGTGGTGCGCGTCTTGCGATGACGGTCTCGGAGCATCGCCGGGAGGCCGAGGAGCGGGCGAGGGCCCGGGGTGAGGCGAATCGGGCGGCCTATAACGAGGAGATCGGTTACGACCCGGCAGCCCCGGTGCCGTTCTGAGCCGATCCCGTTCCAAGGGCCCCTGCCCGGCGGCGCCTGTGGCCGGCTGAGGGGAAGCACCGCGCAACCGTGGGGTCGGCCGCCGACGGCGACCGAAGGGACGTCGGCAAGCGGTGCGAAAGGAGGGGTAAAGGACCCCTGTGTACAGCGCATTTGCGACCGCTAGGATGGTAGCCGTGGAGTTTGACTCGGATTCGTTGTTCCGGTTAGTCGACGTCGCGGGCGTGGTGGCCAACGGGCTGCTCGGCGGTGTCGCCGCCCGCGCGTTCCGCTTCGACATGATCGGATTCATCCTGCTCGCCGTCGTGACCGGCATGGGCGGCGGCATGATCCGTGACGTGCTCCTGGGGCACGGCTTCCCCGTCATGCTGACCGACCGGGCCTACCTCCTCGGCGCGCTGATCGCCGCGGCCGTCGCGTTCTTCATCGACCTCTCGGGCAAGTGGACCAACCGCGCGCTCGTGCTCATCGACTTCTTCGGCATGGGCTGCTGGACCGCCACCGGCGTCACCAAGGCGCTGAGCCTCGGGCTCGGCTGGCTGCCGGCCGTCGCGATGGGCGTGGTCACCGCCGTCGGCGGCGGCATGCTCCGCGACGTGCTGCTCAACCGCATCCCGTCGATCTTCGGCGGCAGTGTCCTCTACGCGACCATCGCGATCCTGAGCTCTGCGCTCGCTGCGACCGTGATCGGGGTGCTCGACCAGCCGACGATCGCCATGCCGATGTGCATCGTGCTCTGCCCGGTGCTCGGCGTGCTCTCGCGCTGGCGCCGCTGGACCCTGCCCGAACCGCAGACGCTCTCCGTGCCGCGGCCGCGCCTGTCCTGGGCACGCCCGCGCACCCTGCGCCGCCTGCGCGGCATGGGCTGGGTGCCCGGCGAGCCCGTCAACCCGACCACCGACCCCGTCACCGCCGCGACGGCCGCGCCGACGACGGGTGCCATGCCCGCGCAACCGGCGCCGGGCCAGCCAGTGCAGCCCGGGCAGGACGGGACCGTCGCGGAGCCCGTGATCGACGCGACCGGCAGTTTCGAGGCGCAGCCCGGGCCGGGCGAGGAGCCCACACCGACCGGCGAGTTCACCGTCCCCCACCAGTCCCTGTGGCCGCAGACCACCGAGTTCCCCGCGATCACGGACCCGGACCTCATCGAGCGCCTCGAGACCGGCGAGCCCCCGGAACCCGAACCCGAGCCGGAGCCGGAGCCCGAACCCGAACCCGAGAACACCCAGGCAGAGACGGACGACGGGAGCGCTGAGCCCCGCAACTAGAATTGCGGAACCATGGATCCGGATCGACTCGTCAAGATGGTCGCCGAGACCTGGCCCGGTCTCGGGGACCTCGGCACGGTGATCGTACCGCAGCAGGGACTCGACCACGCGGTCGTCGTCTTCGACTCCGTCGTCGCCCGCCGCCCGCTCACCGACACCTACCGGGAGCAGGCCCGCGTCGAGGCGCGCGTCGTCGACCAACTGGCCGACCGCACCACCGTCGCCCTGCCCCGCCCGCTGCGCACCACCGCCGACGGTCGGCTCACCCTCCAGCGGCGCGTACCCGGCGTCCCGCTGGACGCACAGCTCTGGGCGAACCTGCCCGGGGACCGGCGCGAGCGCGTCGTCGCCCAGCTCGCCGACTTCCTCACCGTTCTGCACACCGCCGAGCCCGCCGAGGGCGTGGTGCCCTGGTTCCGCGACGGCCGGCCCAATGACCACCCGCGCAGCCTGCCGGCGAAGATGGACCTCCTCGACGCCCGCGCCGCCGAGGCGCTGCCCGACGCGCTGGACCCGGCCGAACTCGACGTCGCCCGCGGCATCCTCACCGACGCACGCAGCCTGCTCGACCCAGCGCGCGCCACCCGCCCCGTCCACGGTGACCTGGCCGTCGGCCACGTGCTCGTCGACGACGACCGCGTCGGGGTCATCGACCTCTCGGACATGAACGTCGGCGACCCGGCCGTCGACTTCGCCAACCTGACCGACGTCGCCGACGACCTCGCCGACCGCGTCCTCGCCCGCTACACCGGCCCCGCCGACCCCGGCATCCTCGACCGCGCGTGGCTCTACCACCGCTGGGACTCGGTGTTCCTGCTGGTCGACCACCTGACCACGGGGCGCACCGACGCCGCGCTCGCCCGCGCGATGTTCGCGGCCGCCGCCGAGCCGACCCGCCCGGGGGCCCGGTGAGCGGCGGGGACCCGGTGGGCGGGAACCTGTGGGAGGTCGCCCGCCGGCTGCGCGCCGCGCGCTGGGTGGACCTGACCCACCGCTTCGCACCCGGCCAGCCGAGCTTCCCCGGCGACCCCGACGAGACGGTCGAGACCGTCAGCACCGTCGCCGACGGCGCGTGGGTGCAGCGCTTCGGGCTGATCGGCCAGTGGGGCACGCACGTCGACGCACCCGCGCACTTCGCCGCCGGCGGCCGCACGCTCGCCGAACTGCCGGTTCGTGACACCGTACTGCCCCTGGTCGTCCTCCCGCTTGCCGACGTCGCGCAGCGCGACGTGGACCTCGAAGTCACCGCCGCGCACATCACCGCCTTCGAGGCGGAGCACGGCCGCATCCCGGAGGGCAGCTTCGTCGCGCTGGCCACCGGGTGGTCGCGGCGTTGGAACGAGCCCGGCGACGCGATGCACAACCCGGACACCGCGGGCGTCTTCCACTCCCCCGGCTGGGGTGTCTCGGCGCTTGAGGCGCTCGCCGCGCGCGGGGTGGTCGCCGTCGGCCACGAGACCTGCGACGCCGACCCGGGCGTGCGGGTCTCGGCCGGTGACCTGCGCGCGCAGCGGTGGTGGCTCGAACACGACGGCTGGATGATCGAGTCGATGAAGGACCTCCGGCGGGTCCCACCGACGGGCGCGGTGATCGTGGCGACCTGGCCGGTGCCCGAGGTGGCCTCGGGGTTCCCGGCGCGCACGGCGGCGGTGCTGCCGGTCAGCCCCTGAGCGCGAGGGCGAGCGGGAGCACCTCGGCGCCGGTGGCCTCGTGCAGGCGCCAGCCGGCGACGGTGACCGACCAGCCGGTGTCTATGAGGTCGGTGACCAGCAGGATCGGCCCCTCGACGAGCCCGGCGGCGGACCACGCCTGGATGTCGAAGTGGTCGAGCAGCGCGGTGACGCGGTAGGCGGAGTTCTGTGCGGCGACCTCGCCGCGCCCCTCGCGCACGGGCAGCAGCCCCTCGAAGCTCATCTGCCCGACCTCGGCGAGCGCGCGGGCGGCGGCGAGCACCATCTCCGTGCGCACCGGATCGGTCGAGCCGAGCGCGACGACGCTGACCGGCCTACGCTCCCAGTCCCAGTCCGCGAGCACGGCGACCAGGCGCCGCAACCACTCGTCCGCGCGCCAGTTCGCACCCGGGCGCCACGACGCGGCGTCGAGAAGCTCTTTCAGCGCGGGCCCGCGCGCGATGTCGTTGAGGCGTCCCAACGCGCGACCGTCGCCAATTCCGGCGATCTTTCCGCGCACGGCGATGCCGGTGGGCCATTGCCGACGCCGCGCGACGCGCACCCCGGGTGCGGCGAGGCGCGCGCCGACGGTGGTGGAGACCTCGGCGTCGATCTCGGGCGACCAGTGCCGGCCGGTGCAGTTGTCGCAGCGACCGCAGCCGGGCGTGGCCGCGTCGACGAGCGGGTCGTCGAGCTGCCGGCGCAGGAAGAGCATGCGGCAGCCGTCGGTGGTCTCGTAGTCGACCATGGCGCGCTGCTCGGCGCGGCGGGCGACCGTCAGGCCGTGGTAGCGCTCGGCGTCGTAGGTCCAGGGCTGCCCGGTGGGCTCCCAGCCGCCGCGCACGCGGCGCACCGCACCGTCGACGTCGAGGACCTTGAGGGTCTGCTCGAGACGGGAGCGCGAGAGGTCGACGCGGGTTTCGAGCTTGGCCGTCGAGAGCGTGCCCACGGCCTCGAGGACACCGAGGAGCTCGCGGACGGTGGCCTCGTCCGGGAAGGACACTGAGGCGAAGTAGGCCCAGATGCCGGCGTCCTCGGCGCCGGGCAGCAGCAGGACCTCGGCGTGCTCGGTGCCGCGGCCGGCTCGGCCTACCTGCTGGTAGTAGGCCACGGGCGAGGACGGCGCGCCGAGGTGAACGACGAAGCCAAGGTCCGGTTTGTCGAAGCCCATGCCGAGCGCGGAGGTGGCCACCAGGGCCTTGACCTCGTTGTCGAGCAGGGCGTGCTCGAGGCGCTCGCGCTCCTCGACCTGGGTGCGGCCGGTGTAGGCGGCGACGTCCCAGCCGGCGGCCTCCAGCGCCCCGGCGAGGTCCTCGGCGGCGGCGACGGTCAGGCAGTAGACGATGCCGGAGCCCGGCAGCTCGCCGAGGTGGGCGGCCAGCCAGGCGGCGCGCTCGGTGGTGTCCTTAAGGCGCAGCACAGACAGTGAGAGCGACTCGCGGTCCAGCCCGCCGCGCAGCACGCCGGTGTCGGCGCCGAGCTGGGCCTGGACGTCGGCGACCACGCGGTCGTTGGCGGTGGCCGTGGTGGCCAGCACGGGGACCTCGGCCTGCAGGCCGGCGAGCAGGTCGCGGATGCGGCGGTAGTCGGGGCGGAAGTCGTGGCCCCAGTCGGATATGCAGTGCGCCTCGTCGACGACGACCATGCCCACCCCGGCGGCCAGATGCGGCAGGACCTCGTCGCGGAAGGAGGGGTTGTTCAGGCGCTCGGGCGAGATGAGCAGGACGTCGACGTCGTCGGCGGCGATGGCGGCCTCGACGGCGTCCCAGCGGGTCATGTTCGAGCTGTTGAGGGTCTCGGCGCGGATGCCCGCGCCCGAGGCGGCGGCGACCTGGTTGCGCATGAGGGCGAGCAGCGGGGAGATGATCAGCGTCGGGCCGCGGCCTGCGGCGCGCAGCAGCTTGGCGGCGATGAAGTAGACCGCGGACTTGCCCCAGCCGGTGCGCTGGACGACGAGCATGCGGCGGTGCTCGTTGACGAGGGCGTCGATCGCGCGCCACTGGTCGTCGCGCAGGCGGGCGTCGGGGCCGGCGATGCCGCGCAGCAGCTCCTCGGCGGCGGCCCGGGAGGTACGGGTGTCCATGTCCGCCAACCTAACAGGGGCGCGTGACGGCGAGTTCGTCGTCGACGAGCACCGGGCGGGCGGCGCGGCGGCCGACCACGCCCTTGGCCACGGCGAGGCCGGCGAGGACCAGGATGACGACGGTCCAGTCCATCTCCGGGCGGTAGACGAAGCCGACGGCCAGCGGGGCGAGCATGGCCAGGAAGTAGCCGACCGGCTGGACGAAGCCGGACAGGCGGGCGGCGACCTCGGGGTCGCGGGCGCGCACGACGATGAGGTTGAGCGCCGTGGGGAACGACCAGCCGCCGACGCCGAGGACGAAGGCCCAGAGGACCGACCAGGACGGGGCGAGGAGCACGCCGACCCAGCCGAGCGCGGTCAGCGCGGCGAAGAGGACCGGGTAGACCTGCGGCGACTCGGCGCGGGCGAGGGCGGCGGGCATGACCAGGCCGCCGAGGATGCCGAGCACGAGGGTGATCGACAGCGCCAGCGAACCGATCCCCCGGGACTGGCCGGAGTCGATGAGGATCTGCGGCAACCAGCCCATCTGCGTGTAGGCCTGGAGGGACTGCAGCCCGAAGTAGGCGGTGAGTGCGACGGCCGTCGGCGAGCGGCGCAGCGGGACGGCCGGGCCGGCACCGCGGGCGCCGCTGCGCGGGAAGTCGTAGCCGGTGCGCCAGGCGACGATCACCCAGGCGAGGACCTGTGCGACCGAGAGCCACACCCAGATGAACAGGGCGTGGCGCCAGCCGCCGGGCTCGTGGGCCAGGCCCGCGGAGAGCGGGCCGAGCGCGCCGGAGAGGCCGAGCACCGAGGAGTTGACGGTCATCAGCGTGACCATGTTGCGCCCGCCGTGGGTCTTGACCCAGGCGGGGATGAGCACGTTGGACAGCGCGATGCCCGCCACCACGCAGGCGGTGAGCACGAGGAAGGCCCACACCGAGCCGACCCAGGGGCGCACCCCGAGCCCGACCGTGGTCAGCACCATGCCGCCGAGCAGCGCACGGGAGAGCCCGACGCGGCGGGCCAGCGGCACGGCGGCCAGGCCCATCACCCCGAAGAAGAAGCAGGGCATGGCCGTGACCAGGCCCGCCAGGGCCCCGCCGGCGGAGTACCAGGCGAGGACGTCGGCGAGGACGGGTCCGACGGAGGCGATGCCGGCGCGCAGGTTGAGCGCCGCGAGGAAGATCGCGACGAAGGCCAGCGCGGCGGTGACGCGCCCTACTCGATGACGGGAGCCCATTCAGGTCCGGTCTCGGCGAGCTCGGGGGCGAGCTTGGCGATCAGGGGCTTCGGCTTGGCCAGCGGGGTGCCCGGCTCGACGTCGACGCGGGCCCAGCGGGCCTGCTCGTCGGCGTAGTCGCCCATGATCACCGGGTAGGTGCGCCCCTCCTCGGGCAGGCCGACGCCGACGAGGTCGACCGGCATGTCGTCGGTGACCTCCTCGACGCGCGGCTCCGCGGTCCACACGCCGGAGCGGCCGAGGGTCTCGTGGACGGCCTGGGCGGTGTGCGGCAGGAACGGGGTGAGCATCGTGTTGCAGTCGCTGACGACCTGCAGCGCGGTCCACAGCACGGTGGCCAGGCGCTCGCGGGCGGACTCGCCCTTGGCCAGCTTCCAGGGCTCCTGGTCGGCGATGTAGGCGTTGGCCTCGCCGACGACGTGCATCACGGCGGTGATGGCGGCCTTGAACTTCGACTGGGCGAGCAGCTCGCCGGCCTCGTCGAAGGTGCGCTCGGCCAGGCCGAGGATCTCCTCGTCGGCGGGCTCGAGCGCGGCCGGGGCGGGCACCTGGCCGAAGTTCTTGTGCGCCATCGACACGGTGCGGTTGACCAGGTTACCCCAGCCGTTGGCCAGCTCGTTGTTGATGCGGCGGACGAACTCGTCCCAGGTGAAGTCGGTGTCGTTGTTCTCCGGGCCGGCCACCGCGATGAAGTAGCGCAGCGGGTCCGGGCCGAACTCCCGCAGGAAGTCCTTGACGTAGATGACCACGCCCTTCGAGGAGGAGAACTTCGAGCCGGACATCGTCAGGAACTCGGAGGAGACGACCTCGGTGGGCAGGTTCAGCTCGCCGTAGCGGTGGACCTCGCCGCCCTTGTCGCCCTTGCCGGCGTAGCCGAGGAGCTCGCCGGGCCAGATCTGGGAGTGGAAGGTGATGTTGTCCTTGCCCATGAAGTAGTAGCTGGTGGCCTCCGGGTCCTGCCACCACTTCTTCCAGGCCTCCGGGTCACCGCTGCGCCAGGCCCACTCGATGGAGGCGGAGAGGTAGCCGACGACGGCGTCGAACCAGACGTAGAGCTTCTTGGCGTTGTTGTCCTGCCAGCCCTCGACCGGTACCGGGATGCCCCAGTCGATGTCGCGGGTCATCGCGCGCGGGTGCAGGTCGCCGAGGAGGTTCAGCGAGAACTTCAGCACGTTGGGGCGCCAGGAGTCGCGGGTCTTGAGCCACTTCTCCAGGGCGCCGGCCAGCGCGGGCAGGTCGAGCAGGAAGTGCTCGGTCTCGACGAACTCCGGGGCCTCGCCGTTGATCTTGCTCACCGGCTTGATCAGGTCCACGGGGTCGAGCTGGTTGCCGCAGTTGTCGCACTGGTCGCCGCGGGCGCCGTCGGCGCCGCAGATCGGGCAGGTGCCCTCGATGTAGCGGTCCGGCAGGGTGCGCCCGGTCGACGGCGAGACGGCGCCGAGGGTCTTCTGGCGGATCATGTACCCGTTGTCCAGCAGGCCGCGGAAGAGCTCCTGGACCACCGCGTAGTGGTTGCGGGTGCTGGTGCGGGTGAACAGGTCGTAGGAGAGGCCGAGGCCCGCGAGGTCCTCGACGATCTGGCGGTTGTAGCGGTCCGCCAGCTCCTGGACGCTGACGCCCTCCTTGTCGGCCTGGACGAGCAGCGGGGTTCCGTGCTCGTCGGTGCCGGAGATCATCAGCACGTCCGCGCCACGCATTCGCTGGTAGCGGGCGAAGACGTCCGAGGGGACGCCGAAGCCGGCCACGTGACCGATGTGGCGCGGGCCGTTGGCGTAGGGCCAGGCAACCGAGACAAGCACAGTGTCGTTCATGGGTGACACTCTACTGGGCGCCCGGCCCGGCGCACCGGGGAGGGGTCTAGTCCTCCGTGGTGCGGGCGGCCGTGCCGCGGGGGCGGCCGGTGCGCTCGGAGTAGCGCTCGGTCAGCGTCCGCGCGCGCAGCTGGGCGGCGCGGATGCGACGCTCGCGGGACAGGCGGCGGCTGAAGTCCGCGTCCTCAACGTAGTCGCGGTAGATGACGTCGCTGCTCAGGTCCTTCACGATGGCGAACATCAGCAGGATGATGATCACCAGGAAGGGCGCGGCCGCGACGATGGTGACGTTCTGGACGTTGTTCAGAGCGTCATCGCCGCCGGAGACGAGCAGGGTCATGCCGATCAGGGCGGTGGCCAGGCCCCAGCAGGCGGAGACCCAGGGGTTGGCGTCGGAGCGGCCGAACATGGACATCGAGCCCATCACCGTGGAGGCCGAGTCTGCCGAGGTGATGAAGAAGGTGCCCAGCAGGATCACGGCGACCACGCCGACGATCTCACCGGCGGGCAGGTTGTGCAGCAGGTTGAACAGCTGGGTCTCGGCGCTGCCGTCGCCCCAGATGGACTCACCCTCGCGCTCCATGGTGATCGCGGTGCCGCCGAAGATGGCGAACCAGATAATGGAGACGCCGGCGGGCACGAAGAGCACGCCGAGGCAGAACTCGCGGATGGTGCGGCCACGCGAGATGCGGGCCAGGAACATGCCGACGAACGGCGACCAGGAGATCCACCAGGACCAGTAGAAGATGGTCCAGCTCGACAGCCACTCGCCGTCGGAGTTGGTCGCGGTGCGCGAGGCCATGTCGAAGAAGTCCGCCAGGTAGGCGCCGACGGTGCCCGGGATCAGGTTGAGCACGGCCAGGGTCGGGCCGACGACGAAGACGAAGATGGCCAGGATGGCGGCCAGTACCATGTTCGTGTTGGACAGGTACTGGATGCCCTTGCCCACGCCCGACATGGCGGACAGCAGGAAGGCCAGGGTCAGCACGGCGACGATGCCGACGATGAGCTGGTTGCCCACGGAGTCCACGAAGCCGGCGGCGGTCAGGCCGGCGCCGATCTGCAGGGCGCCCAGGCCCAGGGAGCAGGCGGTGCCGAAGACGGTGGCGAAGATGGCCAGGATGTCGATGAGCTGGCCGACCCAGCCGTTGGCGTTCTTCTCGCCGATCAGCGGCACGAAAGCCGAGGAGATCAGCTGCTTACGGCCGATGCGGAACGTGGAGTAGGCGATGGCCAGGCCGACGATCGCGTAGATCGCCCAGGGGTGCAGGGTCCAGTGGAACATCGCGGAGGCCATGGACGCGGAGACGTCCTCGGTGCCGCGGCCGGGCACACCGTCGCGGTAGAAGTTCAGCGGCTCGCTGGCGCCGTAGAACATCAGGCCGATGCCCATGCCGGCGGCGAACATCATCGCGATCCAGGAGACCCTGTTGAACTCCGGTTCCTCGTTCACCTGCCCCAGCCGGATCGTGCCGAAGTGGCTGAGCGCGATGACGATGACGAAGACGACGAAGACGGTGCCGAAGAGCACGAAGGCCCAGCCCAGGTTGTTGACGACGACGTCGAGCGCGGAGGCCGCGAAGTCGGCGAAGCTGTCGGCGCCGAGCAGGCCCCACAGCACGGTGGCCAGGACGATCGCGCCGGCGATGCCGACGACGACCCAGTTGATGCGGTTCGAGTCGCTCTCGGCGGCGAGCTCGACCTTCTCCGGGTTGGCGAGCTCGGCCTCGATCGCCTCGCGGGAGTGCAGCATGTCGTCGAGCTGCGCGGTCGCGGAGCGCTTGTCCATCTGCTCGGCGACGGTCTCGTATTCCTCGGGGACCTGCCGGGCCACGACCGCCTCATCGGGGTCGGGAGCCGGCGCGGAAGCCGCTGTCTCTCTTTCTCGATCGGTCATGACGTCCTTCCCTGTCAGATTGATTACTTTTTCTGCACCGTCTTTTCAGGGTACGCGGAGAAAGTCCCGCTGGCTAACCGGAAGTTGTCATGACCATCTCAGCCGCGGGCGGCGAGAGCGGCCTCGTAGAGCTCGCGCGAGGAGACCCCGGCGGCCCCGGCGACGTCCTTGCACACGGCCTTGAGCCGCTCGCCGGCGGAGACCCGCTCGAGCACCGCGTCGACGAGCCCGGCGACGTCCGCCTCCTCCCCGTCGGAGCCGTCGAGCACCACGGTGACCTCGCCGAGCACGCCGGCGTCGGCACGCTCCGCCAGCTCGCCGAGGGTGCCGCGCACGACCTCCTCGTGGGTCTTGGTCAGCTCGCGGCACACCACGGCGCGCCGCTGCGCGCCGAGCACCTGCGCGGCGTCGTGAAGCGTCTCGGCGAGCCGGTGCGGGGACTCGAAGAAGCAGACCGCACGCCGCTCCCCCTTCAGCGACTCCAGCCAGCTGCGGCGCCGGCCGGACTTGCGGGGCGCGAAGCCGTCGAAGATGAAGCGGCCGACCGACAGCCCCGAGAGCGCCAGCGCCGTGGGCACGGCCGACGGTCCCGGGAAGCAGGTCACGGACACGCCGGCGTCGAGCGCGGCGTCGACGAGGGTGAGACCCGGGTCGGAGACGACGGGCATGCCGGCGTCGGTGACCACGAGCACGGTGCCGTGGCGCGCGGCGTCGAGAAGCGTCTCCGCCCGGTGCGCCTCGTTGTGGTCGAAGTTGGAGACCACGCGCCCGCGGATCTCCACGCCCAGCGCCGCGGCCAGGGCCCGGGTGCGCCGGGTGTCCTCGGCGGCGACGACGTCGGCGCCCGCGAGCGCGGCGCGCAGGCGCGGGGAGGCGTCGTCGATGTTGCCCAGCGGCGTGGCCGCCACGATCACGCCCCGGGGCAGTGCCGGGGCGCCTGACTCTTCCTGACGCTCGTCCATGCCTGCCAGCATCCCACAGGCCCTCCGGGCCTACAATCAGCCGGGTGACCACCACCGCGAGCCACCGCCCCCTCCGCGTGGCGCGACCCGCACCGCGCCCGCCCGCGACCCTGCCCTGGGGCCGCGCGGACACCCTGTCCTTCCTCGTCGTCGGCCTGCTGGCGGCGCTGACCCGCTTCGTCGGCCTCGGCGGCTCGACGTCCTCGGGCACGCCCGTCTTCGACGAGAAGCACTACGTGCCCCAGGCCTGGGACATGGTGCTCTCCGGGGACACTCCGATCACGGGCGGCATCGAGTCGAACCCGGGCTTCGGGCTCGTGGTGCACCCGCCGGTGGCCAAGCAGCTCATCGCGCTCGGCGAGCACGTCTTCGGCTACTCGCCGTGGGGCTGGCGCGTGGTCGGCGCGGCCTTCGGCGTCGGCGTGGTGCTCGCGACGATGGGCCTGGCCCGCCAGCTCAGCGCGAGTCGGCGGGTGGCGCTGATCGCGGGTGTGCTGGCCGTCTTCGACGGCGTGCTGCTGGTCGGCTCCCGCTTCGGCATGCTCGACATCTTCCAGGTCCTCTTCATCGTGCTGGCCGCCTGGGCACTGGTCAACGACCACAAGCAGGTCCACGCCCGCCTGCACGCGGCGTGGGCGGCCGTTCCGCTGGCGGGCGGGAGGCTCGGGCCGCGGATGGGCTTCCGCTGGTGGCGCTTCACCGCCGGCGTGCTGCTGGGCCTGGCGTGCGGAGTGAAGTGGTCCGGCCTCTACTACATCGCCTTCTTCGGGCTGGCCTCCGTGGGCGCCGACGCGCTGCTGCGCCGCCGCTACGGCGTGCGCAGCCCCTGGTGGGGCGCGTTGCTTCGCGACGCCGCGCCTGCCCTGGCGTCCCTGGTTCTGGTGCCGTTGCTGGTCTACGTCTGGTCCTGGCGGGCCTGGTTCGCCTCGGAGACCTCGGTCTACCGGCACGCGGCGGAGGACGGCAGCATCGAGCCGGACTCGCTGCTCAACCTCCTGCCGGACGGGCTGGCCGGATGGCTGTACTACCACCGCTCGGTGCTGGACTTCCACGCCAGCCTGACCACCTCCTCGGGCCACTCGCACCCGTGGGACTCCAAGCCGTGGTCCTGGCTGGCCTCGGGCCGCCCCATCCTCTACCTGTCCGCGGACGGGGTGGACTGCGCGGCCGGCGAGTGCCGGCGGATGATCTTCCTCTTCGGCACCCCGGCGATCTGGTGGCTGACCGTCCCGGCGCTGCTGTGGGGTCTGTGGTGCCTTCTGGTGCGCCGCGACGCGCGCTTCGCGGTGCCGCTGATCGGCTTCGCCGCGGGCTTTCTGCCATGGCTGGCCACCTACGACCGCCAGATGTACTTCTTCTACGCCGAGCCGCTGGCGCCCTTCATCGTCCTGCTCATCGCGCTGGCGGCCGCGGGGCTCGTCGGCGCCGGGCGCCCGCTGCACTCGCGGGCCGTCACCGCGCTGGCGGGCCGGCCGCTGCGCACGGGCACCTTCGCCGTGGTCTGCTACCTCGGCCTGGTGGTCGCGATGTTCATCTACTTCGGGCCGATCCTCTACGGCACGCTCATCCCCGAGTTCTGGTACCAGCAGATCATGTGGCTGCCGAGCTGGCACTGAGCCGCGGCGGCAGCGGCGGCACCGGCCACTGAGTCAGCCGAGCTCCGAGGGCCCGGCGCCGAGCATGCGCCAGCCGCCGGCGCGCCCGGCGTCCCAGGACAGCCAGCAGGCGACGGCGGCGACCACGGTGGTCACGGCGTAGAGCACGAGGCCTGCGACCTGGACGGTACCGGCGAGGTCGAGGACCAGGTCGCGCATGGCGAAGCCCAGGTTGAACATGGTGCACGCGCACAAAAAGACCAGGAAGCCGGGCAGGATCCGCGGGCGCCAGGCACCGAAGAAGAGGGTGATGGCCGTGGCCAGGCGCACCGCGGCGGCCTGACCGAGCATCGCCGCGAGCTCCGGCTGGGCGTCCGGCGCGAGCACCCCGGCCTCGGCGTCGGTGGCGGTCAGCCCGCCGCTGGCGGCCACCGTCATCACCGCCCAGACGGCGAAGAGCAGCCCGGCGACGACCAGCACGACCCGGCAGGTGGCCAGGAGCGCCTGGCGGGTGCCGGCCGCACGGCGCCACTCGGTCTCAACCTCGGCGAGGATCTCGGCGGTCAGGTCCGGCGCGACGGCCTGCGGCTCGGCATCGTGGGGCTCCTCGGCGCCGAGCATGTCCTTCAGGGAACGGGCACGCTCGTAGAAGGCGCGGCAGCGCTCGCAGGCGGCCAGGTGGGCCTCGACGACGTCGTCGGGCAGCCGCCCGGGCTCGCCGTCGAGGCGCGCGGAGAGCTCGTCCTGGATGTCCTCGTGGCCGATCATCGCGACAACACCCCGTCGACGCTCGCGCGCCCGGTGCCGAAGACGACGATGACCAGCAGCGCGGCGATGAGCACGAGCGGGTACTCGAGCCCGCCGTCGACGTTGAACAGCCCGTGGTCCAGGTGCACCAGGTAGGCCGCGGCGGCGACGAAGACGGCGAGCACCCCCGCCACTGCCGTGGTCAGCAGGCCGACGCACAGCAGCGCGCCGCAGAGCAGCTGGCCGAGCGCGGCGACCCAGGCCGAGAGCGCGGGCTGGGGCACGCCCCAGGCGCTGAACTGGCCGGTCGTCTCCGCGATCCCGTCGATGAGCAGGATGCGCCAGCCGTGGGCGACGAAGACGACGCCGAGCACGACGCGCAGAATGAGCAGCATGGCGTCTCTCACCGCGGGCCTGTCCATGACGCCCAGGGTACCTTCCGTGGAACCGTAGACTGGTCTCCGGGAGTCATACCTGACATGAGAGATTCTGAGAACGACGGCACCATGCTGTGCGACGACGGCCTGCGCCGCCCGCCGTGGGCGGCGAGCGACCCCCTGCTGCGCGAGTACTACGACACCGAGTGGGGCGTGCCCGTGCGCGACGAGACGGGGCTCTTCGAGCGCATCGTGCTCGAGGGCTTCCAGGCGGGCCTGTCCTGGGCGACGGTGCTGCGCAAGCGCCCGGCGTTTCGGGAGGCCTTCGCCGGCTTCGTCCCCGACGTCGTCGCCGCCTTCGACGAGAGCGACAGACAGCAGTTGCTTTCCGACGCCGCGCTGATCCGCAATGCGGCAAAGATCGACGCGGCGGTGGGCAACGCCCGGGCCACCGTGGCGCTGCGCGCCCACGGCGGCCTGGTGGACCTGGTCTGGTCGCACCGGCCGGAGCGCACCCCGGAGCCGCGCACGATGTCGGAGGTGCCCACGGTCTCCCCCGAGTCCGAGGCGCTGGCGCGCGACCTGAAGAAGGCGGGCTTCCGCTTCGTCGGGCCGACGACGATGTTCGCGCTGATGGAGGCCGTCGGCGTCGTCGACACCCACCTGATGGACTCGCACCGAAGGGGCTGCTCCGGAATCTGGCCCCGCTAGGCCGGCGGGCGTGCTAAATCTGTAGCGGACGTCACTGCCCCGACCCGGATTGGAGCCCACCCGGTGGCCCTGAAACAAGAAGATCTTCAACGCGACGGCCCTGCGCCGCTTCATGTGGCTCTGGCCGCCCTTCCTGGGCGCCGGGGTGAAGGTGGCCGAGGCCGCCGAGGACGGCTCGCGCTTCGTCATCGAGCACCGCCCGAACTTCCTGACGCGCAACGCGGTCAAGACGGCATTCGGCGGCACGCTGATGTCGATGATCGACCCGTTCTTCATGCTCAGCTCGATGATGCAGCTCGGCGGCGGCTACTACGTCTGGGACACCGCCGCCGAGGTGCAGTTCCTCAAGCCCGGCCACGGGCGCATCCGCGTCGTCGTCGAGGTCACCGAGGAGGACCTGAAGGTCATCCGGGAGAAGACGGCGGACGGCTCGAAGTACCTGCACTGGTTCGAGGCCGAGGCCGTCGACGAGTCCGGCACCGTCATCGCCCGGCACCGCCGGCAGGTCTACTACCGGCTCAAGAAGCGTTAGTCAGGCGTCGAAGACGGGCATCGGCTTGAGGTTCATGTGGGTGACCCGCACGTCCTCGCCGTAGCCGAGCTTGTCGACGTTACGCGCGGCGCGCTCGAGCTCGCCGACGACGAGCTCGCGGGCGGCGTCGTGGTCCGCGAAGCACTCCAGGGCCTCGAGCGGGCCGCCGGTGCGCTGCCGCACGACGACGTAGCGGCTGCCCTCGGCGGCCTCGATGCGGCGCTTGCCGCCGTTGAAGGGGTCATTGTAGTAGAACTCGCTCACGTGCTTCCTCTCCGTGCTTGGTGCCCACACAGTAACGCGGTTCGGGCTTGCGCGGGTGGTGAGGGGACGGGAAGAAGCGGGACCAGGGGAGCCAGGCAAGCGAAAAGGCTCCGGCGGAGAATCACTCTCCGGCCGAAGCCTTGTCTTTCTGTGGAGCTAAGGGGAATCGAACCCCTGACCTTCGCATTGCGAACGCGACGCTCTACCAACTGAGCTATAGCCCCAGTGCTGGGTACCCCCAACACCATAGTCGGCGGTGTCTCAAACACCTAACCGGCAGGTGAGGGGATTTTTGAGCCCGCTCAGCCCGCGACGCGGTCGCGGTAGGAGCCGGCGCGCGGCTCGTCGTCACCGCCGTGGCCGAAGGGCGACTCGACGGTGCGCAGGGTGGAGAAGTCCGGGCTCTCGTCGTCGAGCTCCACGACGATCGCGCCCGGGCGACGCAGTGCGCGCGGGATGGCCAGCGCCTCGTCGTCGCGGTGGCGCACGCCGAGGCGGGCACGGCGCAGCTGGCGGATGCGGCGGGCACGCAGCGCCTGCTCCTGGCGCACCTGGCTGCGCAGGGCGACCAGGTAGGCGGCCGTGAGTGCCACTGCGAGCACCGGGGCCAGCCAGGCCCAGCCGCCGGCGATGACACCGAGGATCAGGGTGGCCACGACGACGCCGGCCAGGGCGTAGAGGGTGCGGCGGCGACGCTGGTAGCGGTCCAGGCTGTAACGCTCGTCGGCCTCGGGGTCCCAGCCGCCGCGGCCACGCCGGCTGGCGGCGAACTCGAGCTCCTCCTCGGTCAGCTCCTCCGCGGCGTCGGCGAGGCTCGACTCGTCCTCGACGTGGTCGGTGTCCTCGGCGGTGGCGGTGGTAGCGGTGGCGGTGGCTGCGACCTCAGAGTCAGAATCAGCCTCGGCGTCAGAGTCGGAGTCCACCGCGTCCCCGGCGGCCTCGTCGTCGCGCACGACGCGGATCGCCTCGCCGCGGGTGCGGCGGGTGGCGTCCGGGTAGAGCAGGTCCTCCGGGGAGGTGAAAGTCTCCGCCAGCTCGTAGGTGTCCTCGTCGCCGGGGGCCGGCTCCGCCTCCGGGAGCTCCTCGTCGTCGGCCTCGGCGACGGGCTCGGTGACCGTGTCCCCGGCCTCGAGCTCGCGGACGACGTCGCCATCGATGACCTCCTCGGAGGCGGCGTGGTCGTCCCTCTCCTCACGCTCGTCGATGAGCACGTCGTCGACGTTCTCCTCGTCCGCGGCGTCGGCCGAGACGATCTCGTAGTCCGCCTCGTCCTCCCCGCGCGCCTCGCGCACGTCGGCGGCGCCGACGCGGGGGCCGCGGGCGGCCCGCGGCAGTTCGGTGCCGCCCTCGTAGACCACGCGGGTCTCGTCGAAGGCCTCGCCGGCCTTGCGGATCGGCTTCTGGCCGCGCAGCCACAGCGGAGCGAGCACGAAGAGCCAGAGGACGATGACGAGCACCAGGACAATTCCACCGGACATGGCCGCGACCATCACCTTTCAGGACGACGGGGACAATTGTTCACTGTCAGGGTATCCGTGGGGCACCGCTGCCCCGGCCCGCCACGCCGGGCGTCAGGCGATCCGGCGCGCGGCGCGCAGCCGCTCGACGCAGGTGCCGCGGTGCTCGCCGACGAGCTGGGCGACGAAGTTGTGGTCCTGCCAGCGGCCGTTGATGTGCAGGTTGCCGCGCAGCACGCCCTCGTCGTGGAAGCCGTTGTGGTGCAGCACCCGCCCGGAGGCGGGGTTGGCCGGCAGGAAGGTGGCGGTGACGCGGTGCAGCCGCACGCGTCGGAAAGCGTGGTCGGTGCCCAGGGCGCAGGCGGCCGTGGCCACGCCACGGCCCGTGCAGGCGGAGTGGACCCAGTAGCCGATCCAGCACTCCGAGACGGGCCCGTGCTGGATGTTGCCCAGGGTGACCTGGCCGACGAAGCGGCCGTCGAGCTCGATGGCCATCGGCACGACGGTGCCCGCGTTGGCCGCGGCGCGCAGCTCCATGAGGTGCGCCCACCACCGCGCCGGGGTGTGGCTCTCGGCCCAGCCTCCGGGCAGGGTCGGCTCGACCGGGCGCAGGAAACGTTCGTCGGCGATGCGCATCGCGCGCCAGGGGTCGCCGTCGGAGCTGGTCATCGGGCGCAGGCGCAGCCGCCCGCCGTCGGTGAGCCGCAGCGTCTCGGTGACCTCGGGCCAGCCGGGGTGGTCGGGGTGCGGGTCGCCGGTGGCGGGACGCGCCCGACGCGCGCGCCGCAGCCCGAAGAGGTCGATCACCCGCGGTCAGCCAGCCTGGGAGAGGAAGATGACGTCGACGACGTCGCCGGGGCGGATCTCCGCGGCGTCGGCCGGCACCCGGATCATGGCGTTGGCCTGGGCGAGGCCGGCCAGCAGGTGCGCCGGGGCGCCGGTGGCCCCGCCGAGGCCCTCCACCAGGTAGTCGCCGGTGTGGGCGTCGCGCATGAGGCGCGCACGGATGAAGCCGGTGCGCCCCGGGCGCGAGGCGACCTTGCCGAGGGCGCGGGCGCGCACGATGCGCCGCTTCGCGTTGCGCTTGCCCAGCGAGAGGCGGATGAGCGGGCGGGCGAGCACCTCGAAGATGACTAAGGAGCTGACCGGGTTGGAGGGGGTCAGGAAGACCGGGGTGCGCTCGTCGCCGAGCAGGCCGAAGCCCTGCACGGAGCCGGGGTGCATGGCCACGCGCGTGGTGTCCACGTCGCCGAACTCGCGGAGCACCTCCTGGACGCGCAGGGCCCCGCTGCCGCCGACGGCGCCGGTGATCACGAGGATCTCCGAGCGCATCAGCTGCGACTCGATGATCTCGCGCAGGCGGCGCGGCTCGCCGGCGGCGATGCCGACGCGGTGCACGTCCGCCCCGGCCTCCTTGGCCGCGGCGGCCAGCGCGTAGCCGGCGACGTCATAGGTCTGGCCGAGGCCGGGCTCGCGGTTGACGTCGACGAGCTCGGCGCCCACCGAGATCACGGAGAGCCTGGGCCGTGGGTAGACGAGCACGTTGGCCCGCCCGGCGGCGGCCAGAAGGCCCACCTGGGCGGGGCCCAGTACGGCACCGGAGGTCACCGCGACGTCGCCGCGCCCGATGTCGTCGCCGGGACGGCGCACGAAGTCGCCCGAGCGCACGGCGCGGGCGGCGACCACGCGCCGACGGCCACGGTCGGACCACGCGAGGGGCAGCACGGCGTCGGCAAGCGCGGGCAGCGCGGCACCGGTGTGCACGCGCACGGCCTGGCGCGGCTGCAGGCGCAGGGGCTGCTGGGAGCCGGCGGCGACCTCGCCGACCACGGGCAGCGACTGCTCGAGCGGGGTCAGGCGGGACGGGCCGGTCTCCTCGCCGTCCTCGCGGGTCGGGCGCGAACGGCCGGACAGGGCGCGCTCACCGCCGACGTCGACGGCGCGCACGGCGTACCCGTCCACGGCGGCCTGCGCGAAGCCGGGCAGCTCGTGGGTCGCCTGGACCTCCTCGGCGCACATCAGCCCGAGGGAGTCGACGATCGACACGCGCACCGGCTCCGGCGTCAGCGCGGCGTCGGTGACCAGTTCCAGCTGTTCCTCGACGGATCGCACGGCGCGTTCCTCCTTCCGCGCGACCCCGTGGCGGGGGCGCGCTGTCGCTTGCGGAGTCTAGACCCCCGCGCGGTCGGCGGCCTCGGCCGCCGCGGCGTCGTGCTCGGCGAGTATCTGGTCGATCGCCCGGCGCAGGCCCGGCCCGTAGGTCGGGTGCGAGAGCCCGTAGTCGACGCAGGCGCGGATGTATCCACCCGGGTTGCCCAGGTCGTGGCGGTGGCCGCGGTGCACGACGACGTGCACCGGATGGCCCTCGGAGATGAGCAGCTCGATGGCGTCGGTCAGCTGCAGCTCGCCGCCCTTGCCCGGGGTGATGCGGTGCAGCGCGTCGAAGATGTCGCGGTCGAGCAGGTAGCGGCCGGTGGCCACCAGGTTGGAGGGGGCGTCCTCGCGGGCGGGCTTCTCCACCATGCCGACCACGCGGCGCACGTCCTCGCGGCCGTCGACCTCGGCGACGTCGAAGACGCCGTAGTTGGAGACCTCGTCGTCCGGCACGCACACGGCGCAGAGCACGGAGCCGCCGAACTCGCGGCGCACCTTCGCCATCTCCTCCATCACACCGACCGGCAGCACCAGGTCGTCGGGGAGCATGACGGCGACGACGTCCTCATCCTCGTCGAGCACCGACTCGGCCAGGCCGACGGCGTGGCCGAGGCCCAGCGGCTTGTCCTGGGTGACGGGACAGGCCTCGATGATGTGCGAGGAGTGGCGGACCTTGTCCAGCTGCTCGGTTTTGCCGCGCGCCTCGAGGACCTCCTCGAGCTCGGGGGCGGCGTCGAAGTGCGCGAGCACCCCGGCCTTGCCCGGTGCGGTGATCACAGCCAGACGGGAGGCCCCGAGGGCGGCGGCCTCGTCGGCGATCAGCTCGATGCCGGGGGTGTCGACGACGGGGAGCAGCTCCTTGGGCACCGTCTTGGTGGCCGGCAGGAACCTCGTCCCCAGCCCCGCGGCCGGTACGACGACCGTCTTGACCGCATGGGGATGCTGCGCGATGGGTCTAGTCATAATCTTTCAGCCTACCCACCGCAGGCCCGGGTGGGACGGCGACACAGCGGCAGGTGGCACGACTAACTTGGAGTCCATGACGGACAACCCGCTGCACGCCGAGAAACGTGAGCTGCGCCGACGCATCCGCGCCGCGCGTGGGGAGATCGGCCCGGAGCGCCGCAGCGACCTCGACGCCGCGCTGCTGGCCCACCTCGCCGCCGAGCTGCGCGCGATGGACCGCCCGCCGGCCGCCGTGGCGGCCTACTTCCCCGTGGGCTCCGAGCCCGGCGGGCGCATGCTTGTCGACGTCCTGCAGGGCGAGGCCGAGCGCGTCGTGCTCCCCGTCTCCGGGAAGAACGGGCGGTTGAGCTGGGGCGTCTTCCGCGGCCGGGCGCGCATGACCCCCGGTCCGCTGGGCACCCAGGAGCCGCCCGGGCCGTACCGGGACACCGCCGCGCTGCTCGACTGCGCCGCCGTGATCGTGCCGGCGCTGGCCGTCGACCGCTCCGGGCGGCGCCTGGGCCAGGGCGGCGGCTACTACGACCGCACGCTCGCCGAGCTCGACGAGCTGGCCGCCCGGGAGGGCCGCCGGCGCCCGCGCACGATCGCGATCGTCTACGACGAGGACGTGCGCGAGGTGCCCGTCGAGGAGCACGACGCCGCCGTCGACGTGGTGGTCACGGACCGGGGCACCTTCCGCACGCACTGAGCCGGCGGGGCGGTGACGGAACCGCGCGGGCGGGTGCGCGGGTCTAACCGGGTATGAGACCCCTTCCCCCGGCCCTGCGCGCGCTGGGCACCCCCGGCTGGCGGCGCGCCGTGCTGCTGCGCCGCGTCGCCGCGGCGACGCTGGTTTTATTCGCGCTCGTCGCCCACCTCGCCCGCGGCGGCGAGGCCGACGTCGAGGTCGTCGTCTTCACCCACCGGGTGCCGGCCGGCACCACGATCACCGAGGGCGACCTCGAGCTGCGCGCCACTCCCCCGCACCTGGTGCCCGAGGGCGCGCTGACCGGCCGGGAGGGTCTCGAGGAGGCCGCCGGCGAGATCACCGTGACCACCCTCGGCGCCGGGGAGACCGCCACCGAGGTCAAGTTGCTCGGCCCGGCGGGCGTGGCCTCCTTCGGCGGTGGCCCGCGCCACCTCGTGCCGCTGGCCCTGGCGGACCCGGGCGTGGCCGGGCTGCTGCGCCACGGCGACGAGGTCTCGGTGCTGACCGCGGAGGAAGAGGAGCACGGCCCCCGCGAGATCGCCCGCGGGGCGCGGGTGGTGCTCACCGGCGGCGAGGACGAGGAGCCCGGGGCCCTGCTGGTGGCCCTGCCGCCGGAGGAGGCCGCGGCGGTCGCCTCGGCGGCACTCGAGCGGCCCTTGACCGTGGTACTCACCGGCGAACGAGCCGGCCGGGGCGGCGCCCCCTCCCCTTGCCCGGATGACGCTCCCTCCGCGGGCTAGATTCCCTGCACTAAGATCCGGTAGGCAAAACCAGACACCCGATTTGTGGAGGGCATTAATGCTCAAGGGATTCCGCGACTTCATCCTGCGCGGCAACGTCATCGAGCTCGCGGTCGCCGTCGTCATCGGCACCGCGTTCACGGCCATCGTCACCGCGTTCTCGGAGCACATCATCAACCCGCTGATCGCCTCCATCGGCGGCGGCCCGGACGTCTCCGGCCTGGGCTTCAGCATCATCCCCGGCAACGAGGCCACCTTCCTGGACTTCGGTGCCGTGATCACCGCCGCGATCAACTTCCTGATCATCGCCGCGGTGGTCTACTTCATCCTGATCGCCCCGATGAACAAGCTCAACGAGCTCCAGGCGCGCCGCAAGGGCGTCGCGGAGGAAGAGGGCCAGGAGGCCTCCATCGAGGCCAACCTGCTCTCCGAGATCCGCGACCTGCTCAAGGAGCAGCGCGGCACCGGCGTCAACTAACCGCCGTAGTGCGGGGGCCGCTGCTCGAGGAAGAACTCGAGCCCGTGCGGCTCGTCGTCCGCCTCGGGGTCCAGCAGGACCTCGCGTGCGGCGTCCGCGCCCCCCGCTGACTCATCCCACGCCCCGCCCGGCCCGAAGCCGTGGCGGGGCGTGTCTGCGCTCCGGTCGATGTTCTCCGCCGTGGAGGGCCGGCGCACCGCGCGGCGCTGACGTCGCGCGCGCCGCCCGCGCCCGGTCACCGGTGCGCCTCGTCGCGCGGCGCGACGTCGCCCATGCTCGCCCGCTGCAGCTCGTCGATGAGGTGGTGCACCAGCGGCGGGATCGTGGCCAGGCCGTCGCGGACGGCGGCCCGGGAGTCGGCGAGGTTGACCACCACGGTCTGGCCCGACACGCCGGCGGTGCCGCGCGAGGTGCAGGCGTCGATGGCCCCGCCGCGCAGCGCCGAGGAGCGCAGCGCCTGCGAGACCCCCGGCACCACCTGGTCGAGCACGGCGCGGGTGGCCTCGGGGGTCTTGTCGCGCGGGCTGACCCCGGTGCCGCCGACGGTGACCACCAGGTCCACGCCGCCGACCACGGCGGTCTCGATGGCCTGCCGGATCTGCGACTTGCTCGAGGCCACGCGCAGCACGCCGTCGACGGCGAAGCCGGCCTCGGTGAGCAGCTCGGTGAGCAGGTAGCCGGTGCCGTCGACCTCCTCGGTGCGGTGGTCGCTGACGATCACCGCGAGCGCGTTGCGTTGGGCGTGCACCGGCTGCTCGCGCTCGGTGGCCAGCAGGTAGTCCGGATCCGGGTCGCCCAGGTCCGCAAGGTCGCCGTGCGCGGCCGTGAAGTGCCGGTCCATCTCGTCGACCTCGTCGATCGGGTCGACCGCGTCCACCGGGTCGAAGTTCTCGGCCACGTCCGCCTCCGTCTCGGGCCCGTCCGTCATCTCGTGTCCTGTCCTACCCCGGCCCGCCGCGGGCGCGGTCCGGGGACCTCGATGTCTTTTCGCAGACTAATGCATCTCGCCTGCGCTGTCAGCACTTCCGCTCAGCACTTCCGCGCAGTGCGCCCGCGCTACTCGCTGGTGAGGGTGACCTCGACCGGGTGCGTCTCGCGCTCGTCGGCGGAGCGGACCTGAAGGGTGACCGTCTCGCCGAAGTCGTGGGTGCGCACCGCGGCGATGAGCGCGTCCGCCGAGTCGACGTGGCGGCCGTTGACCTGGGTGATGATGTCGCCCTCCTCGATGCCGGCGTCCTTGGCCGGGCCGTCGGGCACGGCGGCCACCACGGCGCCCTGGACGCGGTCGTCCGCGCGGACCTGCAGGCCGAGCATCGGCTGCTTGGCCTCACCGGTGTCCACCAGCTGCTTGGCCACGCGCTGCGCGAAGTTCGAGGGGATGGCGAAGCCCAGGCCGATGGAGCCGGACTGCTCGCTGGAGCCTCCGGCGGACAGCGAGGCGATCACGGAGTTCATGCCGATCAGCCGGCCGTCCATGTCGACCAGCGGGCCGCCGGAGTTGCCGGGGTTGATCGCCGCGTCGGTCTGCACGGCGTCGATGAGGGTGGACTCGCCGCCCTCGGCGGAGGCGCGGACCGGCCGGTTGAGCGCGGAGACGATGCCGGAGGTCACCGTCGAGGACAGCCCCAGCGGGGAGCCGACGGCGACGACGGGCTGGCCGACCTTGAGCCGGCTGGAGTCGCCGAACTCCATCACCGGCAGCCCGTCGACGCCCTGGATCTTGACCACCGCGATGTCCGTGGCGGTGTCCGCGGCGACGAGCTCGGCCGGGTGCGTCTGACCGTCGTTGAGCGTGACCTGCATCTGGGCGCCCGGCTCGGCGGCGGGTGCGGCGACGTGGGCGTTGGTGAGCACCAGGCCGTCGGAGGAGATGATCGAGCCGGAACCCTCGCCGCCCCCGCGGGCGGTGGCGACCTGGATGGAGACCACCGAGGGCAGCACGGCGTCGGCGACACGCTCGACACCGGTGGTCTCGCCGGTGGTGCCGCCCTGGCCCTCGCCGGAGCCGGTGCCGGAGTCGGCGGAGGTGGGCTCCTTGTCCAGGGCGCTCACGGCGGTCTGCTGCCCGCCGGAGGTCTGCGAGACGACGACGCCGGTCACGCCGCCGCCGACGAGCGCGGCGACCAGGCACATCGTCGTGGCCGCGCCGGCGCCGACGACGCGTCGGGGCCGATCGTGACCGGCCTGCGGCCGGCCCTGCGAAAGGCCCTCAGCGGGCCCCTGCCCCGAGGGGAACTGCGCCGTGGTCTCCTGCGTCTGCTCCGGCGAGCCCCACCCGGCCGTCGGTCCGTTGCCCTGCTGCGGCGCGGAAGGGTAACGGGAATCCTGGGGATTGAAGTTTTCCATGGCGACCATTGTGGCCCATCCGCCTGTATGTTCGCTGCGAGCGGGTCCCGAACCCGGCCAGCGGTTCGCCCGGAGGACGCCGTGGGACGGTCGCGGGCCACCTGAGGAAACAACCTCAAACAAAAGGGAGCGGACAGTGAAAAACCGGCCCACGCCGTCAGGCGGGGCCGGCGGTGACGGGCGCGGCGTCGTCAGGCGCGCGCGGCGTCGGAAAGCGTCCGGTGACGCGGGGAGCTAGAACTCCTCGACGTCGACGAGGCCGAGCTGGGCGGCCTTAACCAGACGGCGCGGGATGCGCACCGTCTGGCCGTCGATGCGGACCTCCTGGAGGGCGGTGTTGTTGGCCTTCCACTGCGAACGACGCATGTGGGTGTTCGCGCGGGACTTCCTGAACTTCGGGGTTGCCATGGTCTCTTTCCCTCCTCTTTATTACTTGTTGGTGGTGCGCTTCTTGCGGCGGGCCATGCCGCCGAAACGCTTCTGGAACTTCTCGACGCGGCCGGCGGTGTCCATGAGACGCTGCGCACCGGTCCAGAACGGGTGGGACTCAGCGGTCACGTCGGCGACGATGAGCGGGTACTCGTTGCCGTCCTCCCACTCAACGGTGCGGTCGGAGGTGACGGTAGAGCGGGTCAGGAACTGGTGACCGGTGCCCGCGTCTCGGAAGACCACCATGTGGTAGTCGGGGTGGATGTCCTTCTTCATATACGATTCCCTCAGGGTTGAAACTTCAGGTCGTCTCCGCCGGTCGGGACCGCTTGCACGCGGCCCGGACGGATCGTGCCTGAGTTGGGCTTCGATGAACCTCTGACACTGTACACGTGGGGGCGCCGCGGGCGAAATCGCCCCGGCCAGGGGCGTAGACACCCTGCGCGACCGGGGATTATGTCCAGCGGCGGGGCCCGTGTATGCTGTCCCCTTGCTGTTGTCGAAAATAATCGTCTACGCCCCGTACGCTGGCGACGGCAGCGCCCCGACCACGTATCGAGCCGCCTCTCGATGCCCCCGGCCGGCGTGGCGCAGCCGTGGAGCGGACGTGGGCGGCTAGGAGAAAGACCCAACCATGTCGGCTATTTGCCAGGTCACGGGACGCAAGCCGCAGTTCGGCAAGCAAGTCTCGCACTCGCACCGCCGCACCTCGCGCCGTTGGAACCCCAACGTCCAGCGCCGGCGGTTCTACCTGCCCTCCGAGGGCCGGACCATCACCCTGAACGTTTCCACCAAGGGCCTGAAGATCATCGACCGCGACGGCATCGAGTCCGTTGTCGCGAAGATCCGAGCACGTGGGGAGAAGATTTAACCAATGGCACGCAACGACATCCGCCCGATCATCAAGCTGAAGTCGACCGCGGGCACCGGTTACACCTACGTGACCCGGAAGAACAAGCGCAACAACCCGGATCGCATCACGATCAAGAAGTACGACCCGGTCGTCCGCAAGCACGTCGAGTTCCGCGAGGAGCGATAATTCATGGCCAAGAAGTCCAAGATCGCCAAGAACGAGCAGCGCAAGGAAATCGTCGCCCGCTACGCGGAGCGCCGCGCCGAGCTCAAGAAGATCATCAAGAACCCGAACACCCCCGACGAGGACCGTCTCGAGGCACAGTTCGAACTGAACCGCCAGCCGCGTGACGCCTCCCCGGTGCGCGTGCGCAACCGCGACTCCCACGACGGCCGTCCGCGCGGCTACCTCCGCCGCTTCGGTCTGTCGCGTGTCCGCATGCGCAACATGGCCCACCGTGGCGAGCTGCCCGGTGTCCGTAAGTCGAGCTGGTGAGAGGGAGTTCTGAGAAAGCATGAAGCGTAACAACGCCAAGCGCGGCCGCATCGAGCACAGCCGCCGCAACAAGAAGAACCCGCTCAAGGCAGCGGGCATCGAGAAGGTCGACTACAAGGACACGACGACTCTTCGTCAGTTCATCTCCGACCGTCACAAGATCCGTTCGCGCCGCGTCACGGGCCTGACCCCGAAGCAGCAGCGCGAGGTCGCCGCCGCCGTGAAGAACGCGCGCGAGATGGCGCTCCTGCCGTTCACCAGCCGCTAAACCAGCACTGAGGACGTCTGACGCTTAGGACGCAACAGCGGCCTGATCCCGCTGGTTTCACCCCGCGTCGGTGACGGCCATGACCGCCCGCCCGGTTTCCCACGAGGAACCGGGCGGGCGGTTTTTCGTCTAGGCTCCGTGGGGTACCGAAACCGCCTCTTCAGGATGGTGAGAGAGACACTCATGCTGCACGCTTCCCTGCGGGCCCTCGAGGAGGCCGCGCCCGACTGCCGATCGGCCGCCCAGGCCCGCGGCGTCCTCGCCGAGTCCCACGAGCTTCTGCGCAACGCCCTGGCCCACTCCGACGACGAGTCCGAGCTGGTGCACTGGTACTCACGGGTGCTCGCGGCGGTGCTGGCCTCCCCCGCCGTGGCTGAGATCGCCGGCGCCGTGCGGCTGGTTCCGCTGGGCGCGCTCGCGCGCCGTGAGGTGCTGCCCGACAGCCCGCTGCGCTTCGCCGCCGTGCTTGACGACGCCGCGTCGGCCGGCGCGGGCGCGAAGGAAGCGGTGGGGCGCGTGGTGGCGCTCTTCGCCGACGCCGAGGTGCCGGCCGAGGCCGGCGGGGAGCCAGTGACGGAGGCCAAGCGTGCCGCCCGTCTCGAGGCCGCGCTGGAGCAGGCGGACATGGCCACGGTGGCCGACGCCGCCGACTCCGCGCTCGCGGAGGGTGAGACGCTCGACGAGCGCTCCTGGGCGCCGCTGGCGGCCTGCTTCGAGGCCGCCCGCCCGGTGGGCCTGCGCGTGCGCGACGGACTGCCGGACCGCTCCGTGACCGTGGACGTGGAGCGGGACCTGGTCGAGCCGGTGGCCGCTGTGGCCCGCTGGGCCGCCAACAGCGCGGGCACACCCTCGATGACGACCTCGGGTCGGCTGGCCGTGGCCGCCGACCGTGGCGTGCTCTCCCCCGCCGAGGCCGAGGAGCTCGAGCTGGCCTGGCGCACGGGCGTACGCATCCGGCTGCGTCGCTGGGACGAGCGCGTGAGCACCCGCCCGGTGCCCGCCGAGGACCTCTCCGCGGTGCAGCGCAGCGCCTACGGCGCCTCCGCGCGCGGGCTGGCGACCGTCATCGACGCCGTGGCCGCCCGCGTGGAGGGCAAGGCCGGCGACCCGGCGGGCGACCCCGCGGCGCCCGCGTGACCCCGCCGCCCGGGTGGGTAGCATGGACGACGTCCGAAAAGACGATCAGGAGGTAGAAGAGCGTGGCAGGACAGGTGGGACGCCCCCGCAAGCAGAGCCCGCGGCGCCGGGGAGCGACGGCGCGCGAGGAGATCCTCGACGCGGCCAGTGAGCTGTTCACCCGCCAGGGCTTCGCCACCACCTCGACCCACCAGATCGCCGACGCCGTCGGCATCCGGCAGGCCTCGCTGTACTACCACTTCCCGTCGAAGACCGAGATCTTCCTGACACTCTTGAAGTCCACGATCGAGCCCTCGGTGAAGCTGGCCGAGCAGCTGGCCGCCACCGACGAGCCCGCGCCGCTGCGGCTGTGGGCGATGGTGGCCGCCGAGGCGCGGCTGCTCCTGGTCACCCGGTGGAACGTCGGGCGGCTCTACCAGCTGCCCGTGGCCGCCTCCGAGGAGTTCGCCGAGTACCACGCCCAGCGCGCGGAGCTGGCGGAGTCCTTCCGGACGCTGGCCGCCGAGCTGGTCGGCGAGGACGACCCCCGCCTGACGCTCCCCTTCCACCTGGCGATGAGCGCGATCGAGATGCGCGACAACACGGGCACCCCCGCCGCCGACGCCGGGGCCGACGAGCTTCCGCAGATCGCGGTCACGCTCGCCGACGCGGCGCTCGACGTGCTGCACACCGAGCTGCCGGAGGGCCGCGGTCCCCGCACCGTGGCCCTCCTGAAGGGGTTCGCCGGCGACTAGCGCCGGCGGCTGGCGCGCTAGTGCGCGAAGTGGCGCGCGCCGGTCAGGTACATCGTCACGCCGGCCTTCTCGGCCGCGGCGATGACCTCATCGTCACGGATCGAGCCGCCCGGCTGGACGACGGCCTTCACACCGGCGTTGGCCAGCACCTCGAAGCCGTCCGCGAACGGGAAGAAGGCGTCCGAGGCGCCGACGGAGCCGCGGGCGCGCTCGTTGCCCTCGCCGCCGAGGGTGTTGGCGCGCTCGACGGCAAGCTTGGCCGAGTCGACGCGGTTGACCTGGCCCATGCCGGCGCCGACGGTCGCACCGTCGTGGGCCAGCAGGATGGCGTTGGACTTCACCGCGCGCACGGCGTGCCAGGCGAAGGCGAGGTCCTTCAGGGTCGCCTCGTCGGCGGGCTCGCCTGCGGCCAGGGTCCAGTTGGCCGGGTCGTCGCCGTCGGCGTGCAGGATGTCGCGCTCCTGGACGAGCGCGCCGCCGGAGATCTGCTTGACCTCGAAGCCGGCGCGCTCGGGCGCCTCGGCCTCGATGATGCGCAGGTTCTTCTTGGTCTCGAGCAGCTCGCGGGCCTCCGGCTCGTAGCCGGGGGCGACGATGACCTCGGTGAAGACTGGCTTGACCTGCTCGGCCATTTCGAGGGTGACCGTGCGGTTGGCGGCGATGACTCCGCCGTAGGCGCTCATCGGGTCGCAGGCGTGGGCCTTCTTGTGGGCGTCTGCGATGGAGACGTCCGAGATGGCGATGCCGCACGGGTTGGCGTGCTTGATCACCGCCACGCAGGCGTCCTCGTGGTCCCAGGCCGCGCGCCACGCGGCGTCGGCGTCCTGGTAGTTGTTGTAGCTCATCTCCTTGCCGTGGTACTGCTTCGCGCCGGCCAGCCCGCCGCCGGCCGGGTCGCGGTAGAGCGCGGCGGCCTGGTGCGGGTTCTCGCCGTAGCGCAGCTCGCGGACCAGCTCGTGGGCCTGGCCGCGCCAGCCCGGGAAGGCCTGGTCCTCGCCGCGGGTCTGCTCGGACAGCCAGCCGGCGACGGCGACGTCGTACTCGGCGGTGTGGCGGAAGGCCGCGGCGGCCAGCTCCGTGCGCTCGGCGAGGGTGAAGCCGCCGGCCTTGGCGGCCTCGACGGCGTCGCCGTAGCGGGCCGGATCGACGACCACGGCCACCGACGGGTGGTTCTTCGCGGCGGCGCGCACCATGGACGGGCCTCCGATGTCGATCTTCTCGACGCAGTCGTCGAAGCCGGCGCCCGAGGCGACGGTCTCGGCGAACGGGTAGAGGTTGACCACCACGAGCTGGAAGGCCTCGACGCCGAGCTCCTCGAGCTGGGCGAGGTGCTCCGGCTTGCGGGTGTCGGCGAGGATGCCGGCGTGCACCTTCGGGTGCAGGGTCTTCACGCGGCCCTCGAGGCACTCGGGGAAGCCGGTGAGCTCCTCGACGCGGGTGACGTCCACACCGGCGTCGGCGATGCGGGCGGCGGTCGAGCCGGTCGAGACGATCTCGACGCCGGCCTCGGCCAAGCCGCGGGCGAGGTCCTCCAGGCCGGTCTTCTCGTAGACGCTGATCAGTGCGCGCTTGATGGGCTTGCGGTCTTCGGTCATGGGGCAGACACTTCCTTGGGTCGTTCGGGTGGGGGTCGTCTCGCTCACGCGGGTCAGTCGGGGCTGGCCCCGGCGCGGTGGAAGCCCTCGAGGACGGAGACGATGAGGCGGCGCTCGACCTTCTTGATGCGCTCGTGCAGCTCGGCCTCGTCCTCCCCGTCGACGACTTCGACGGGCTTCTGGGCGATGATCGGGCCGGTGTCCACACCGGCGTCGACGAAGTGCACGGTCGATCCGGTCACCTTCACCCCGTAGGCCAGCGCGTCGCGCACGGCGTGGGCGCCCGGGAAGGAGGGCAGCAGCGCGGGGTGGGTGTTGACGGTGCGCCCGCCGAAGCGGTCGAGGAAGGGCGCACCGAGGATCTTCATGAATCCGGCGGAGACCACGTAGTCGGGCGCGGCGGCCTCGACGGTGTCTGCGAGCCGGACGTTCCAGGCGTCCCGGTCCCCCTCGAGCGGGACGGTCAGGGCCTCGATCCCCGCACGCCCGGCGCGCTGAAGCGCGGGGCAGTCCTTGTCCGCGACGACGCGGACGATCCGGTAGGCGGCGCCCTGGTGGTCGATCAGCGACTGCAGCAGCGTGCCGGTTCCGGAGACGAGTACGACGATGTTCAGCGGATCCCTGAATGTCACGGCTCACAGCCTAGCGCGTCGGCCTGTCCCCTCCCCCGGCCGGGTCAGGCGCTCAGTCGCGCGGCTGCGGGGACTGCGGGTCCTCGCCCGCGTCCGCGCCGTCGGAGTCGACGGGAGTGTCCTCCTGGAAGTCCTCGTAGAAGCCCTCGAAATCGGGCTCGGCAGGTTCGGTGGGTTCGGCGGGCGCGGTGTCCGGGGTGGACTCGGCGTCGGCGCCGGTTTCGGAGTCGGCGTCGGCGTCGGAGTCGAGGAGCTCACTGACCGGGACGGCCTCGCCGCGCGGGGCGGCGTCGGTGTCGGTGGCGGTGTCCCCGTCCGGGTCGGCGTCGTCCGCGTCGGTGTCGGCCTCGACGTCCTCGAGCTCATCGGCCTCGGCGTCGGTGTCATCATCGGCCTCGTCGACGACCTCACCGTCGACCGGCTCCGCGTCCTCGTCCCCGTCCTCTTCATCCTGCGCCGCGCGCCCGTCGGCGGCGAGAGCGTCCGCGGAGAGCGTGTCGGCCAGGCCGCGGCGCCGGATCTCGGCCAGGCCCGCGGCCACGAGCCCGACCACGCCGAGCCACACGGCGGCGAGCAGACCTGCCAGCCAGGCCATCGGGCCCGTGGGACCGTAGACGCCCATCTCGCCGCCGGCGAGGTAGCAGGCCGCCCACGCGAAGACCCCGGCGAAGGCGGCCCCGGCGAGCGCCTCACGCCAGTCGGGCAGACGCCGGTAGGCCAGCCACGCACCGGCCAGGGCCGGCAGCAGCAGGAAGACCATCGCCCAGGCGGGCATCTCGGCGGGCACCGCGGAGAAGACCGGCAGCGGCGGCAGCGGCACCAGGTGCACCGAGAACAGCGAGACCGAGGCCGCGCCCGCGTGCACCTCGGAGCCGAGCAGCACCGCGCCGGCGGAGATGACCGCGTTGGGCAGGTACAGCAGGGTGATCAGCACGATCAGCAGCGCCTCGCCGACGCCGTGCGCGGAGGCGAAGATCTCGGCGACCTCGCCGCCGTGCAGGGCCAGGCCCAGCAGCCAGGCCACGAGCCCCGCGCCCGCGGTGAGGCCGAGGAACTGCGCCGCGGTGCGCGCGGCGTCGACAAGCCAGTCCGGGGAGCCGAAGCGGTGCGCCAGCGCCCGCCACAGGCGGGCGCGCATGCCGGTGACCAGAGCGCCGAGGTGGACGAGCACCGTGGCGAGCACGGCGTGGCCCACCGGGGGCAGGTCGACCGGGTAGACGGAGGCGGCGTCGTAGACCATGAACAGCGCGATCAGGGTGAGCCCGAGCGGCAGCCCGACCACCCCGGCGGTGAGCACGCCCAGGTCCGCCAGGCTCACGCGGTCTTTCACCGCGCGGTGCACCCTGCGCGAGATCACCCACGCGAAGAGGATCGCCGGCACCAGCGGCACCACGCCGAGGGCCACCCCGTCAAGCGAGATCGGCGCGGCGTTGAGCACCAGCCAGGCGCTGCCCACGCTCGCCGGCAGGGCCGAGAGCGGCGTCGAGGTCACCAGCAGGGTGACCGCGGCGATCACGACGATCAGCAGCACCGCCACGATGTGCGGCAGGATCGCCGTCGGCAGCTTGCGACGCAGGCGCACCGGCAGGCGCCAGGAGCGCTCGCTGACGGTGCGGGCGGTGTCCGTCGCGACGTCGGCACGCGTGCCCACCCGTTCCGCCGAGCGCGGCGGGCGCCCCTCCTGCACGGGTTGGGTGCGCGGACGGCGCCGGGGCCGCTGGCGACCCCGGCCGGTGCGGCCGGAACGGGCTGTGGCGCGCACGTCGCGGCCGCCCCGGGCACCCCAGGGGCCGGCGGCGGTGCGCGGCGTGCGGTTGGACTGACGATTCATCTCCTTTACTGTGCCACGCCCGGGCGCCCCCGTGGCGGCGGCGCGCGCCCGCGCGAGGCGTTCGCGGTCCCGCAGTTGCCGCCAAGCCGGCGCACACGGCGGCGCGCGCCCGCGCGAGGCGTTCACCACGGTTTCTCCGGTGGTCCGGGACAGTTCCGGTCACCGTCCTGTAACATTCCCCGAAGTGCGTGCGATAGGTCTTCTCCGCACACGCCCCCGAGCGGGCTTGCCCCCCTCAAATCGAGACGCTATTGTTATCCGGCGTAGATAACGAGAAGGTCACGACGCGGTCACGGAATGTGATACATTCCAGGCCTGCAGTCGGAAAGAACGTGAGACGGAAGTAGGAACGTTGGGTAGGCACCGCAAGATCACCTCGGCCCAGACGACCAGGGGTCGTATCGCGCTCGTCGCCGCCACCGCCGGCACGGTCTCCACCGCCGGCATCGGCGGTGCGGCCGCCGCGACGATGCAGAACCCGGCCGAGCAGGACGCGCACTCCTATGAGCTGGCCGCCGACGCGGCCACCATCGACGACGCGACCGCCGCCGAGGCTGCCCCGCAGATCCTCAACATCTCCGAGTTCAAGCCGGCCTCCGACATCCAGGACCAGCTGGGCAAGGCCGTCGCCTTCAACGACGAGCGCATGGCCGCCGACGCCGCCGCGCGCATGCCGCAGATCATCAAGCCCGCCGTGGGCTCCTTCACCTCCGGCTTCGGCGCGCGCTGGGGCACCGTCCACAACGGCGTGGACATCGCCAACGCCCTGGGCACCCCGATCGTGGCCGCCATGGACGGCGTCGTCATCGACGCGGGCCCGGCCTCCGGCTTCGGCAACTGGGTGCGCATCAAGCACGAGGACGGCACCATCACCGTCTACGGCCACATGTCCACCATCGACGTGACCGTCGGCCAGCAGGTCACCGCCGGCACCAAGATCGCCGGCATGGGCTCCGAGGGCTTCTCCACTGGCTCCCACCTCCACTTCGAGGTGCACCCCGCCGGCGGCGGCCCGATCGACCCGCTGCCCTGGCTCGCCGAGCGCGGCATCACGCTCTAAGCAGGTCTCACCGCCGGGCCCCGCTCCCGGCCTCTCCCCCGCCCCTTTTCGGGACGGGGGCCTTCTCGTATCTGGGGGCCGATCCCCGGCCCCGCCTCCTCTGCCTACAGCTTCTCCATCGGCACGCCGCCGATGAGCATCAGGCGCACCGTGCCGGCCGAGCCGAAGTCGATGGTCACCGTCGCGCGCGGACCGCTGCCGTCGGCCGCGGTGACCGTGCCCAGCCCGTACTTGGCGTGGTTGACCCGGTCGCCCACCGCCAGGGTGAGGTGGTTGTTCTTCATCGACTGCTGGCGCTCGCGGTTGCGCCGCGCGCGCCCGCCGGAACCCGAGCCCGAACCGGAGCCGGAACCCGACCCGGACCGCGGGCCCGGGCCGCCGCCGGAACCGGAGCGCGAACCGCCGTAGTAGCCGAGCCCCGAGGAACCCCAGGACGGCTCGGTCCAGCCGCCGCCGGAGGGCTCCTCGCGCACCCAGTCGATTAGCTCGTCGGGGATCTCGCCGAGGAATCGGCTCGGCGGGTTGGTCATCGGGTTGCCCCAGGAGCTGCGCACCAGCGCGCGGGTGATGTAGAGGCGGCGGCGGGCACGGGTGATGCCGACGTAGGCCAGGCGGCGCTCCTCGGCGAGCTCCTTCGGGTCGCCCAGGGCGCGCAGGTGCGGGAACTGCCCGTCCTCCCAGCCGGTCAGGAAGACCACGGGGAACTCCAGGCCCTTGGCGGTGTGCAGCGTCATCAGGGTGACCACGCCCTGCTCGTCGTCGGGGATCTGGTCGGCGTCGGCGACCAGGGAGACCCGTTCGAGGAAGGCCTGCAGGCTGCCCGGGGCGGGCTCGCCCTCCTCGAGCTCCGGGGCGGCCGAGCCGTCCATGGCCTGGTAGGCGGCCTCGTTGGCGGCCTGGGAGGAGAACTCGCGGGCCACGGAGACCAGCTCGTTGAGGTTGTCCAGGCGCGCGCCGTCCTGCGGGTCGTTGGAGGCCTCCAGCTCCGCCTTGTATCCGGTGGCGTCGAGGATGCGGGCGACCAGGTCGCCGATGGCCGGCAGCCCGGTGTCCGGGTCGACCAGCTGCTCGGCCTCGGCGCGCAGGCCGTCCATCAGCTCGACGAAGCGGCCGATGGCGTTGCGCCCGCGCGAGCCGAGCATGGAGATCTTGCCCTCGGCGGCGTCGCGCAGCGCCTCGCCGAAGGAGATCTCGGCGTTCTCGGCGTGCAGGGCGACGAAGGACTGCGCCCGGTCGCCCACGCCGCGCTTGGGGGTGTTGACGATGCGCCGCAGGCTGACCGTGTCGTCCGGGTTGTCCAGCACGCGCAGGTAGGCGACGAGGTCGCGGATCTCGCGGCGCTCGTAGAACCGGGTGCCGCCGACGACCTTGTAGGGGATGCCGGAGCGGATGAAGATGTCCTCGAGCGCGCGCGAGGCGTTGTTGGTCCGGTACATCACGGCGATGTCGGAGTAGGCGGTGCCGCGCTCGGCCAGCGAGTCGATCTCGGCGGCGATGTAGCGCGCCTCGTCGTGCTCGTTGTCGGCGACGTAGCCGGTGATCCGCTCGCCCTCGCCGAGCGCGGTCCACAGCTTCTTCTCGCGGCGGTGCTCGTTGCGCGAGATCACGGAATTCGCCGCGTCCAGGATCGTCTGCGTGGAGCGGTAGTTCTGCTCGAGCAGGATCGTCTCGGCCTGCGGGAAGTCGCGCTCGAACTCCTCGATGTTGCGGATGGTCGCCCCGCGGAAGGCGTAGATGGACTGGTCGGAGTCGCCGACCACGCACAGCTCGCCGGCGTCCTCGCCGCGGCCGACGAGGGTGGAGACGAGCTCGTACTGGGCGTGGTTGGTGTCCTGGTACTCGTCGATGAGCACGTGGCGGAAGCGGCGCCGGTAGTACTCGGTGACCTCGGGGTGCTCGCGGAAGACGCGCACGACCTCGCCGATCAGGTCGTCGAAGTCGACGGCGTTGGCCCGGTGCAGGCGCGCCTGGTACTCGGCGTAGACGGCGGCGACGGTGGACTCGAAGGGGTTGCGGGTGTTGCCCGCGTCCTCGATGGCCTGGGCGGGGTCGACCAGCTCGTTCTTCAGGTTCGAGATCTGGTTGGCCAGGGTGCGCGCGGTGAACTTCTTCAGGTCCAGCTGCATGTCCTTGGCGATCATGGTCAACAGCCGGCGAGAGTCGTCCGAGTCGTAGATGGTGAAGTTCGAGTTCAGCCCCTCGACCAGCTGCGCCTGGGCGCGCAGGATGCGCACGCACACCGAGTGGAAGGTGGCCACCCACATCCGCTCGGCGACGGGGCCGACCAGGTCGGCCACGCGCTCGCGCATCTCGGCGGCCGCCTTGTTGGTGAAGGTGATGGCCAGCACCTGCCAGGGGTTCACCCCGCGCACGCGCATCAGGTAGGCGATGCGCCGGGTGAGCACGGCGGTCTTGCCGGAGCCCGCGCCCGCCACGATGAGCAGCGGCCCGCCGGCGTGCTCCACGGCGGCGCGCTGGGCGGGGTTGAGCCCCTCGACCAGGTCCGCCCCGCTTACCGACGTCGCGTCCGTGCGCGTCGGCGCGGACGTGCGGGTCGGCGCGGGGGCGTCGGCGCGCCCGCGGGCGCGGGCGAAGGGGTTGTCGGCGGCGTGGGCTCGGGGCTGCTGCGGCTGCGGGTTGTCCATGATGGATCCCAACCTACCCGGTGGCCGGGGCGGGACCGGAGGGGCCGCTCACCTGCGGGCGTGGCATGATGATGGACATGTCTGACTCCCCGGCACCCGACCTCTCCCCCACCGGCACCGACGATCCGCTCTCGGACGCTCAGATCCAGGAGTACCGCGCGGAGATCAACCGGCTCGACGAGGAGATCCTCGCCGCCGTCAAGCGGCGCACGCAGATTTCCCGGGCGGTGGGCAAGGCTCGCATGGGCTCGGGCGGCACCCGCCTGGTGCACACCCGCGAGGTGGCCATCATCAACCAGTTCCGCGAGGAGCTCGGCGAGGAGGGCCCGGAGCTCGCCGCCATCCTGCTGCGCCTCGGGCGCGGCCGCCTCGGCTAGGTTCCGCGGCCTACGCCGCGGAACCGGGGCAGGCGGAACCGGATCAGCGGAGGGGCTGATCTAGCGGGGCACCGAGATGAACTTCTCCTCGAGGTACTCGTGAATGCCCTGGAAGCCGCCCTCGCGGCCCAGGCCGGATTCCTTGACCCCGCCGAAGGGGGCGGCCGGGTCGGAGAGCCCGCCCTTGTTCAGGGCGACCATGCCGGCCTCGACGCGCTCGGCCAGCGCCAGGGCGTGGGTGAGGTTCTCCGAGAAGACGTAGGCGGCCAGCCCGAAGGGCGTGGAGTTGGCCTTCTCGACGGCCTCGTCGTCGGTGGCGAAGGTGTCCACCGCGACCACGGGGCCGAAGATCTCATTGTGCAGGATCTCCGCGTCCGCCGGCAGGTCGGTCAGCACGGTGGCCGGGTAGTAGTAGCCGCCCTCGGGAAGCCCCTCGGGAAGCTCCCCGCCGACGATGCGGCGCGCGCCCTTGTCCAGGGCGTCGTCGACGAGCCCGGAGACGGTCTCGACCTGGTCGGTGCCCGAGAGCGGGCCGTAGTCCACGCCCGCGCCGTTGCCCGGGCCGATCGTCAGCGAGCCCATCAGCTCGGCGACCTTCGCGGTGAACTCCTCGGCCACGGACTCGTGGACCAGGAAGCGGTTGGCGGCGATGCAGACCTGGCCGGCGCCGCGCATCTTGGCCACGGCGACGGCCTGGGCGGCGGTGTCGAGGTCCGCGTCGGCGGCGACGATGTAGGGCGCGTTGCCGCCCAGCTCCAGCGAGACCTTCATGGAGTGGCCCGCGGCCTCCGCGGCGAGCTGCTGGCCCACGGCGGTGGAACCCGTGAACGTGAACTTGCGCACGCGCGCGTCGTCAAGCAACGCGGAGACGTTCGACGCCTTCTTGGCCGGGACCACGGCCAGCACGCCGTCGGGAAGCCCGGCCTCCTTGAGCACCTGGGCGAGGTAGAGCATCGTCAACGGAGTCTTGGACGCCGGCTTGACCAGCATGGTGCAGCCGGCCGCCAGCGCCGGGGCGATCTTGCGCGCGCCCATGGCCAGCGGGAAGTTCCACGGCGTGATCGCCAGGCAGGGGCCCACGGGCTGCTCGGCGACGAGAATGCGGGACTTGCCGTCGGGGCTGACGCGGTACTCGCCGCGCGGGCGCACGGCCTCCTCGGCGAACCAGCGGAAGAACTCGGCGCCGTAACCGACCTCGGCCGCGGAGTCCTTCAGCGCGCGGCCCAGCTCGAGGGTCTGCAGCAGGGCCAGCTCCTCGGAGCGCTCGCCGAGCAGCTCGAAGGCGCGGCGCAGGATCTCGGAGCGCTCGCGCGGGGCGGTCGCGGCCCAGGAGTCCTGGGCGGCGCAGATCGAGTCGAGCGCGCGGCGGGCGTCGGCCTCGGAGCCGGCGGCGACCTCGGTGAGCACGGAGCCGTCGGCCGGGTTGAAGACCTCGAAGGTCTCCCCGCCCTCGGCGGCGACGAACCCGCCGTCGATGAACAGCCCCTTCGGGGTCCTCTCGATCAGCTCCCGCGGGTCCACGGAGGACGCCTGCGCGGTGCCGGCGGAGGTGTTTTCGGTGTTCTTCTCGGTGTTATCGGCCATGACCCCACTATGCCCCCGGCGACGTGGCCTCCGCCACTGTCCAGGGCGGGTGCCGGGGACGCCACGCCGCCGTGTGGCGGGGCAGGCAGGCCGGCCGTGCGCCCGCTCACGTGCGCGGCGCCGGGCGCCGGGCCGAACTATCGTGGTGGAGTACCACCGAACCTCCCAGATAAGGAGCGCAGATGACCGCCGACATCACGGCCACCACCGCCTGGAAGAACCTCGAGGACCGCTACGAGGCGACCCGGGAGGTGACGCTGCGCGAGCTGTTCGCCGCCGATCCCGACCGGGCCGGGAACTTCTCCTTCGACGCCGCCGGGCTGCACGTCGACCTGTCGAAGAACCTCCTCGACGAGGAGACCCGCGACGCCCTGGTCGCCCTGGCCGAGGAGATCGGGCTGAAGGACCGCGTCGAGGCGATGTTCTCCGGCGAGCACATCAACAACACCGAGGACCGCGCGGTGCTGCACACCGCCCTGCGCCTGCCCGCCGAGGAGCAGCTGAAGGTCGACGGCCAGGACGTCGCCGCCGACGTGCACGAGGTGCTCGGCCGCATGCGCGACTTCGCCTCGAAGCTGCGCTCCGGCGAGTGGCTCGGCCACACCGGCCACACCATCAAGAAGGTCGTCAACATCGGCATCGGCGGCTCGGACCTGGGCCCGAAGATGGCCACCCTAGCGCTGCGCGCCTACGCCACCGCGGGCATCAGCGGCGAGTTCGTCTCCAACGTCGACCCAGCCGACATGGCCGCCACCCTGGACCGCCTCGACCCCGAGTCGACGCTGTTCATCATCTCCTCGAAGACCTTCACCACCCAGGAGACCCTGGCCAACGCGCACGCCGCCAAGCGCTGGCTGCTCGAGCACTTCGACGGCGAGGAGGCCGCGATCGCCAAGCACTTCGTCGCGGTGTCCACCAACGCCGAGAAGGTCGCCGAGTTCGGCATCGACACGGACAACATGTTCGGCTTCTGGGACTGGGTCGGCGGCCGCTACTCCGTCGACTCCGCCATCGGGCTTTCCCTGATGTGCGTGATCGGGCCGATGGACTTCATGCGCTTCCTCGAGGGCTTCCACGCGATGGACGTCCACTTCCGCACCGCCAAGTTCGCGGAGAACATCCCGGTGCTCATGGGCCTGCTCAACGTCTGGTACTCCAACTTCCACGGCGCCCAGACCCACGCGGTGCTGCCCTACTCGCAGGACCTCTCCCGCTTCCCGGCCTACCTGCAGCAGCTGACCATGGAGTCCAACGGCAAATCGACCCGCCGCGACGGCGAGCGCGTCAACTACTCCACCGGCGAGATTTTCTGGGGCGAGCCCGGCACCAACGGCCAGCACGCCTTCTACCAGATGATTCACCAGGGCACCCGCCTGATCCCGGCGGACTTCATCGGCTTCGCCCGTCCCAAGGAGGACCTGCCCACCGCCACCGGCGAGGGCTCGATGCACGATCTGCTGATGGGCAACTTCTTCGCCCAGACCAAGGTGCTCGCCTTCGGCAAGACCGCCGAGGAGATCGCCGCCGAGGGCGTCGACCCGGCGATCGTGCCGCACAAGGTCATGCCGGGCAACCGCCCGACCACCACGATCCTGGCCGAGGAGCTAACCCCGGCCGTCCTCGGCGCGCTTATCGCCCTCTACGAGCACATCACCTTCGTCGAGGGTGCCGTCTGGGACATCAACTCCTTCGACCAGTGGGGCGTGGAGCTGGGCAAGCAGCAGGCCAACGACCTGGCCCCGGCCGTCAGCGGCGAGGTCGAGCCGGACACCGGCGACGCCTCCACCGACTCCCTGATCGGCTGGTACCGCACCCACCGCGGTTAGGCCGCTGAGGCTGAGCCGGTCTTGCTGAGCCGGTGAACCCGTCGGCCCGACGGGCCCGGCCGGCGCTCCGTCTGATCCGCGAAGCGTGATCTGCGCCGCGCGCGAATCCCCCGCCCCGGGGATCGCGCGCGGCTAATCTTTTCCCCATGGGCGAAGCCGTCTCCACAGACACCTACACTCCCCGCCAGCGCACCGAGTACCGCCGGGCCCTGGCACACGACCTCGAGATCTTCGACCGGCACCTCCAGCACGCGGAGTTCGAGGACGCCGGCACCGTCGGCCTCGAGCTCGAGCTCAACCTCGTCGACGAGGACATGGACCCGGTCACCTGCAACCGCGAGGTGCTGGCCCACCTCGACGACGAGTACCAGCCGGAGCTCGGCGCCTACAACGTCGAGCTGAACAACCCGCCGGTCGACCTGACCGGCCAGGGCCTGCGCGACCTCGAGCGCAGCGTGCTGGGCCGTCTGGACCGGGTGCGCGACGCCGCGGCCGAGGCCGGGGCGAAGGTCGCGATGATCGGCACGCTGCCGACGCTGACCACCGAGTTCCTCGAGTCGCCGGGCTGGATGACCCCGGAGAACCGCTTCCGCGGCCTCAACAACGCGATCATGTCCAGCCGCGGCGAGATGGTTCGCATCGATCTCACCGGCCGGGAGCACTACGGCCACGACTTCGCGGACATCGCCCCGGAGTCGACGTGCACGTCGGTCCAGCTGCACCTGCAGGTCCCGCCGAACCGCTTCGCCGACGCCTGGAACGCCTCGCAGGCCATCGCCGGCGTCCAGGTCGCCCTGGGCGCGAACTCCCCGCTGTTCTGCGGGCGCAAGGTCTGGCCCGAGTCCCGCATCCCGGTCTTCCGCCAGGCCATCGACACCCGCACCCCGGAGCTCGAGGCGCAGGGGGTGCGCCCGCGGGTCTGGTTCGGCGAGCGCTGGATCACCAGCGTCTTCGACCTCTTCGAGGAGAACGTGCGCTACTTCTCACCGCTGCTGCCCGAGGACCGCCAGGCCTCCGGCACCCCGATGATGCAGGGCGACACCCCGGCCGTGCACTACCTCAACCTGCACAACGGCACCGTGTGGCGCTGGAACCGGCCCATCTACGCGCCCGGGTCACCACGCGCCCACCTGCGCGTCGAAAATCGGCTCCTGCCCGCCGGGCCGACCGTGGCGGACACGATCGCCGACGCCGCGTTCTACTACGGCATGGTCAACCACCTCACCGAGGAGAACCGGCCGGTCTGGTCGCGGCTGACCTTCCCGCAGGCGGAGGAGAACTTCATGAACGCCGCGCGCAACGGGCTGACCGCGCGGATGCACTGGCCCACGCTGGGCACCGTCGACGTCGCCCACCTGGTGCGCGAGCACCTGCTCCCGGAGGCCCGCGCCGGCCTGGAGCGCCTGGGCGCGGACCGCGACGTCATCGACCACTACCTCGGCATCATCGAGGGCCGGGCGCGCACCCGGCAGAACGGGGCGCACTGGCAGGTACGCACCCTCGACGCGCTCAGCCCGCGCGGTGCCAAGCCGGACACCCCCGAGCGCGCCGCGGCGATCCGGGAGATGCTCCGGCTCTACCTGGAGCACCAGGCCACCGAGGAGCCGGTGCACACCTGGTCCATGGGCCGCTGAGCGGGCACCCGGGACGTTCGCCCGGCGCGCCCGGCCCGCCGGCTCACATCCGGACCATCGGCTCCCAGCCGAACGGGACGTGGTCGCTGTCGACGACGCGCTTGCCGAAGGGGAAGCAGGTCACCGGGATCATCTTGACGTTGGCGATGGCCAGCGGGATGCCGACGACGGTGATCGCCTGCGCGGCTGCGGTGGTCAGATGCCCGATCGCCAGCCACAGCCCGGCGATGAGGAACCAGATGACGTTGGTGACCCCGGACAGGGCACGCACGCGCCCGGTCTCGCGCACCACGGTGCGACCGAAGGGCCACAGGGCGTAGTTGGCCATGCGGAAGCTGGCCACGCCGGCAGGGATGGTGATGATGAAGATGCAGGCGATGACGCCGAAGACGAAGTAGCCGATCGCCAACCACAGCCCGCCGAGGAAGAACCAGATCAGGTTGAGCAGAAGCTTCATGACCCCAGGCTAGCGGGGCCGGCGCCGCCGAGCATCAGCTGGCAGTGCGGACACCACCAGATCACGCGCTCGAGCTCCGTGGCGTCGCCCGGGGTGCGCGTGCGCCCCCGCTCGTCGCGGCGCCCGCCGCCCGGGGCGCCCGCGGGTGCCGGCGGCCCGCCGAGCCAGCCGGAGCGGATCGGGGTGCCGCAGCGCCGGCAGGGCTTTCCCGCCCGACCGAAGACGTAGGAGCTCTCCCCCGCCCGGCGCACGCCGGTGGTCACCCGGATCGGCGAGTCTCGGTTGGCGCGCATGAGCCGGTGGGTCAGCGCGAGCAGTCTGTCCACGTCCACCGCGCGCACGGGCGTGGCCGGGTGCACGCCGAGCAGGAAACAGATCTCGGCGCGGTACTCATTTCCCACCCCGGCGAGGTTCCTCTGGTCCAGGATCGCGGTGCCCACGGGCCTCTCGGGCCGGGCGAGCAGGCGGTGGCGCGCCTCCTGTGCTCCGCCGCGCGACCAGTCCGCGCCGAGCACGTCGGGGCCCAAGTGCCCCATGCGCGCGGACCACTCGCGGGCCGGGAAGACCTCAACCAGCCCGAGCGAGTGGCCGACGACCTCGATGTCCGGGTTGCCCGGGGTGTCGACAAGCCGCAGCACCACGCGCGCGGTGTGGCCGGGTTTGCGCCAGCGCTCGCCGGCGCGGTGCACGGACCAGGTGCCCTCCATCTTCAGGTGGGTGTGCAGCACGTCGTCGTCGAAGAGCATGAACAGGTGCTTGCCGTAGGGCCACACGCGCCGGCAGGTGGTGCCGGTGAAGTCCGCCAGGGCGTGCCGAGGCACCCGCAGCGAGGATTCGGTGACCGTGCGTCCGGTCATGAACTGCAGGCGGCGGGCCAGCTGGAATACGGAGTCTCCCTCGGGCATGACCCCTTCATGCTACGCGGCGCCGCGGCGCCCTCCTGCGGTGCCGGCGTCCCTTGCCGGGCCTCCTGAACCCTCCCACCGGTGGGGTCCACGCCGTCGCCGTGAGGTCGTGAGACCGCCGCGCCCGCGCCCCCGCCGCCTCCCCGTTCTCCCCCGGAGGCGGCCGCGGACGCTCCCCCTGGCGACCCGTCCCGCGGTGCGCGGTCCGAGTCGACTCGCGGTGGTTCGACTCCCGTCGGCGACGGAGCTGGATCCCCTGGTGGCGCATCCTCGCCCCGCTGCACCACGGACTATAAGTGCCGCCGAATCAGTTTCCCGTCCACCTGCGACCACCACAGTGGGCAACTGTGTCAGCGGCCACGTCGTCCGCCACGTGGGCCCCATCCGCCCCTGCTGTCACGGTGCTGGCGGCCGAAGCCACCCCCACGCGGGGGTTCTTCCTGTCCGCCCTCCCAGACGGTGGGGTCGGGCTCGCCGCCCCAGGGCAGTTCGTCGTCGTCGAAGCTGAGCTCCTCGAGCGCCTCGCCGAGGCTGCGCCCGCCGTGCGCGGGGCGTTCCGTGCGGGGCTCACTCCCCCTCGATTGACGACGTCCCGTCCCTCCCGCGTGCGCGGTCACGCGCAGCCCCCGCGGGGTGACGCGCGCGCCTGCGGCGCGCATGGCGCCGGCGAGCGGGTGGGTCAGCGCCGGCTCGCCGTCGACGTGCTCGATGACGAAGCCGCGGGCCCGCCCGGAAGCGACGAGCTCGGCCAGGGCGCGCACGACGAGTCCGGCGAGCTCCTCCTCGCCGACGCCGAGGCCGACCGGGAGGCTGCCGGTGAACAGGCTCAGCCGGCGCCCGCCGCGGGTGACGTGCGCCAGCAGCAGGCCGTCGACGAGGACGACGAGCGCGCCGGCCGAGCGGGTCGGTCCCTTGCGCGGCCAGGGAAGGGCCGCGCCGTAGGGGTTGGCCGGGTCGCAGGCGGCCAGCACGTGGACCTTCGGCTCGCGGGTCCCCGAGGGCCAGCCCTCCAGGTCCGGGGTGTCGGCGTAGCCGCGCAGGCGGTCGATGATCGCCGGGGCGGAGAACTGCGCGGCGCCCAGGCCCTCGACGAGGTAGCCGCGCAGGGCCCGGCCGTTCTCCTCGAATCTGGAGAGCACCTTGTAGGCCAGCGCGAAGCCGCCGGCCACCCCCTCGTCGACGACGCTGCCGCGGGTGAGCACGCCGTAGCGGTCCAGCCAGGCCTCGCCGAGGGCCACCGAGCGGGTGGTCGCGTCCTCGGTCGGGGCGACCGCGAGCGCCCAGCGCCCGCGCATGTCCGGCGGGACGCGGCTGCCGCCGGAGTTGCCGAAGGCCCCGGCGCGCTGGGACTGCGCGAAGCTGGTGCGCCCCATGCGCAGGCGGGTGCGCCCCGGGGTGCGCTTGGCGCGGTGCGCCGAACCGGAGGCCGGCCCGGAGGCGGCCAACCGGGCGCGCAGCGGGGCGAAGCTCTCGGGGGCGACCCGGCCAGCCTCGACCAGGCCCCAGATCGCCTCGCGCAGCTCCTCCGGGGTGACCTGGCCGGTGACCAGGCCGAGGTCCTCGCCGGTGACCTCGGCGAGCAGGTCGGTGAACAGGAACGCCCCTCCCCTGCCGAGCACGCCGAGCACGGACTCCTGCAGCCCGCTGAACGTGGCGACGGCTTCGCCGTCGTCACCCTCCTTCTGCCTCGTGGCACCGACGAAGTCGGTGCCATCGGCCAGTTGCGCGGCGTAGTCGGCGGGCAGCAGCGTAATCCACGGGTCGCGGGCCCCGGCGGTGCCGGCGCCCCGGATGAGCACCTCGCCGGAGGTGGTCAGCTCGTCGAGCCAGCGCGGCTCGTAGCCGTCGACGCGCGCCGGCAGCACCAGCGACTCCCACGCCGAGGCCGGCAGCCGCACCCCGGCGAGCTGCTCAACGACGGCGAAGACCCCGTCGACGCCGTGCAGGCCCGGCCGCTCGCCGACGGCGGCGACCTGCTGCCACTCGGGCAGGAAGCGGCCGAAGGCGGACTGGCTGACCGGGCGGGACTCCCGGCGCGCGGCGGCCAGGCAGCGCCGCCGGATCACGCCGAGGACCTCGGCGTCGCAGTACTCGGCGGTCTCCACGCCCTGACGGAAGCGGCCCTCGACGACCTTGCCGGCCCGCGCGGCGGTATCGAGCACGGAGTGCGCCGCCGAGACCGACAGCCCGAAGGCGCCGGCCAGGTCGCGCAGGGTGAAGGGCCCGCGGGTGCGCGCCCAGCGGGCCACCAGCTGATCGAGGGCGTCGACGACGGTGTCCACCTGGGCCGGCACGCCCGGCGGGACGGGCACGCCCAGGCCGTCGCGCAGCAACGCGGCGTCGGGAATCTGGGCGAGGTGCTCGCGCCCGGCGAACCGCACGGACATCACGCGCCCGGAAAGCTCGGCGCGCGCGACGCCGGCCGGGTCGGCGAAGTCGCAGTGGTCCCCCAGCTCCTCGACGGGGACGGGGCCGAGCAGGCGCAGCACGTCGGCGAGCTCCTCGGGCCCGCGCGCGTGGCGACCGTCGGCGGTACGCTGCAGCTGGGCGTGGGTCTCGGCGATGATCTCGGGGTCGAGCAGCTCGCGCAGCTCGACGGTGCCCAGCAGCTTGGCCAGCAGCGCCGGGTCCAGGGCGAGGGCGGCGGCGCGCTTCTCGGCGGCCGGGGTGTCGCCCTCGTACATGAAGGCGCCGGTGTAGTTGAACAGCAGCGAGGAGGCGAAGGGGCTGGGCTGCTCGGTGGTGACCTCGGCGATGCGCACGCGGCGCAGCGCGACCGCCCGCAGCACCTCCTCTAAGGCGGGCAGGTCGTAGACGTCCTGGAGGCACTCGCGGACGGTCTCCAGGATGATCGGGAAGGACGGGTAGCGCCGCGCGACGTCGAGAAGCTGCTCGGCGCGCTGGCGCTGCTGCCACAGCGGGGCGCGCCGACCGGGGTTGCGCCGCGGCAGCAGCAGGGCTCGGGCGGCGCACTCGCGGAAGCGGGAGGCGAAGAGCGCGGAGTCGCCGACGCGGGCAGCCACGGTCTCGCCGACCTCGTCGGGGTCGAGGGCGAACAGGGCACCGGAGGGCTCGGCGTCGGCGTCCGGCAGGCGCAGCACGATGCCGTCGTCGCCGGCGACGGCCTGGGCGTCCATGCCGAGGTTCTCTTCGACGGCCGCGCCGACGGCCAGGGCCCAGGCGGCGTTGACTCCCCTGCCGAAGGGCGAGTGCAGCACCACGCGCCAGTCGCCGAGCTCGTCGCGGAAGCGCTCGAGGACCAGAGTGCGCTCGTCGGGCACCACGCCGGTCGCGTCGCGCTGGTCGCGCAGGTACGCGACCAGGTTGGCCCGCGCGTCGTCGTCAAGCCCGGCGGTGCGCAGACGCTCCTCGGCGCCGCTCGCGCCGACGCCGGCGCCCGCGCCCGCACCGGGGTCCGCGGAGTCGGCCTCGGCGAGGATCTCGCGGCGGAAGGCGCCGAGCGCGCGGCCCAGCTCGGCGGGACGGCCCACCGCGCCGCCGTTCCAGAAGGGCAGCCGGCCGGTGTGGCCGGGCGCCGGAGTGACCAGGACCTGGTCACGGGTGATGTCCTCGATGCGCCAGCTCGTCGCACCCAGGGTGAACACGTCGCCCACGCGCGACTCGTAGACCATCTCCTCGTCGAGCTCGCCGACGCGCCGCGGGGCCCCGTTCTCGCCGCCGCCCTCCAGGAAGACGCCGAACATGCCGCGGTCCGGGATGGTCCCGCCGCTGGTGACGGCCACCCGGCGCGCCCCGGGGCGGGCGGAGAGCACGCCGGTGGTGCGGTCGTAGACCACCCGCGGCTTCAGCTCGGCGAAGTCGGCCGAGGGGTAGACGCCGCTGACCAGGTCGAGCACGGCGTCGAAGACCTCCCGCGGCAGCTCGCGGTAGGGGTGGGCGCGGCGCACGGTGGCGAACCAGTCCTCGACGTCGAGGTCGGCGGCCGCCACGGCGGCCACGGTCTGCTGGGTGAGCACGTCCAGCGGGTTCTTCGGCGGGTGGATCTCCTCGATCGAGCCGGTGCGCATCCGCTCGACCGTCACGGCCGTCTGCACCAGGTCCGCGCGGTGCTTCGGGTAGAAGGAGCCGTGGGAGACCGCGCCGACGGTGTGCCCGGCGCGGCCCACGCGCTGCAGGCCGGAGGCGACCGAGGGCGGCGACTCGACCTGGACGACGAGCTCGATGGCGCCCATGTCGATGCCCAGCTCCAGCGAGGAGGTGGCCACCACGGCCTTGAGCGTGCCCTCCTTGAGCATCCGCTCGGTGACGGCGCGCTCATCCTTGGACACCGAGCCGTGGTGGGCACGGGCGATGACGGGCGCGGCGGAGCCGGCGGTGTCGACCGACTTCATCAGCTGCGCGGGGTCGCGCCGGGTGGGCGCGGCCAGGGACTCCGGGGCGTGCTCGGCGGCCCACAGCTCGTTGAGCCTGCTGGTCAGCCGCTCGGCGGTGCGCCGGGAGTTGACGAAGACGAGCGTGGAGCGCGCGGCGGTGATCTCGGCGTAGAGCTCGCGCTCGATGAACGGCCAGATGGACTTCTGCGCCGGCAGGGCGGACTCCTCGGGCACCCCGCCGGTCACACCCACGGTGTCGTCGACGACGGCCGCGCCGATGGTCGAGCCCTCCTCGGGCACCGGCAGGTCCGCCATGTCCTCCACCGGCACGTGGACCTTGAGGTCCCAGCGCTTCGGGGCGACCGGGGCGATGATCTCCACCGGGCGGTCGCCGCCGAGGAAGTCGGCGACGGCGTCCAGCGGTCGCACGGTCGCCGACAGCCCGATGCGCTGCGGGTCGCGGCCGGTCAGCCGGGAGAGCCGCTCCAGCGAGAGCGCGAGGTGCGCGCCGCGCTTGGTGCCGGCCAGGGCGTGGATCTCGTCGACGATGACGGTGTCGACGTCCCTGAGGATCCCGGCGGCCTTCGAGGTGAGCATCAGGTAGGCCGACTCGGGCGTGGTGATCAGGATGTCCGGCGGGCGGCGCAGCTGACGGGCACGCTCCACCTGTGGCGTATCTCCCGAGCGCACGCCGACGGTGATGTTCGGCACCGCCTGCCCGGTGTGCTCGGCGACGCGGGCAATGCCGGTCAGCGGGGCGCGCAGGTTGCGCTCCACGTCCACGCCCAGGGCCTTCAGCGGTGAGATGTAGAGCACCTTGACCCCGTGGCCCTTCTCCGCCGCGCTCATCTCGCGCGCGCCCTCGCCCGGGGCCGTGAGCACCCCCTGACCTGCCGGTTCGACCAGCGAGTCGAGCGCCCAGAGGAAGGCCGCGAGCGTCTTGCCGGAGCCCGTGGGCGCGACGACCAGGGCGTTTTCGCCCTTCGAGATGGTCGCCCAGGCCTCTTCCTGCACTTTCGTCGGCTTCTCGTAGACCTCCCGGAACCACTGCGCCACTTGCGGGCGGAAGTCGTCGACGATGCGGGAGGCCATGCCTCGATCTAACCAAACGGATAGAGTGGTCACCATGACAGCTGAGCTTTCCGACGCCCGCCTCACCAAGAGGCTGGCACAGGGCACCGGTGAAATTCTCAAGGGCGTGCGCAACGTCGGCCTGCTGCGCGGACGAAACCTCGGCGACGCCGGCGACGAGCTCGCGCAGAGCTGGATCGCCCGCGTGCTCGAGCAGCACCGCCCCGACGACGGCTTCCTCTCCGAGGAGGCCGCGGACAACCCGGAGCGCCTGGGCAAGGACCGGGTCTGGATCATCGACCCGCTCGACGGCACCAAGGAGTTCGCCACGGGCCGCCAGGACTGGGCCGTGCACATCGCGCTGGTCGAGAACGGCCGCCCGACCCACGCCGCCGTCGGCCTGCCCGACCTCGGCGTGGTCTTCCACACCGGCGACGTCCGCGCGGTCACCGGCCCCTACTCGATGAAGATCGCCATCTCGCACAACCGCCCGCCGGCCGTGACCGAGTACATCGCCGAGAAGATGGGCCGCACCACCGTGCCGCTGGGCTCGGCCGGCGCGAAGGCCATGAACGTGCTGCTCGGCGACTCGGACGCCTACATACACGCCGGCGGCCAGTACGAGTGGGACTCCGCCGCCCCGATCGGTGTCTGCCGCGCGGCCGGGCTACACTGCTCGCGTCTCGACGGCAGCGAGCCGACCTACAACCACAAGGACACCTACCTGCCGGACATCCTGATCTGCCGCCCCGAGCTGGCCGACGAGATCATGGAACACGCCGCGACCTTCCTCGAGGAGAACGGCAGCTACCTGTGACGTCCGGCCACCTGTGACGCCCGGTGGCCCGGCCCCGCGGTAGGGTGACGCCCATGAGTGCAGCACCGGTTGAGACCCCCTACGAGGACCTGCTGCGCCGGATCATCGAGACCGGCGCGCACAAGGACGACCGCACCGGAACGGGCACGACCAGCCTGTTCGGCGCACAGATGCGCTTCGACCTCGCCGAGTCCTTCCCCCTGTTGACCACCAAGAAGGTCTACTTCCGCGGGGTGGTCGGCGAGCTGCTGTGGTTCCTGCGCGGCGACTCCAACGTGCACTGGCTGCAGGACAACCGGATCAGGATCTGGAACGAGTGGGCCGGCGAGGACGGCGAGCTCGGGCCCATCTACGGGGTGCAGTGGCGCAGCTGGCCCACCCCGGACGGGCGTCACATCGACCAGATGCAGCGCGCCCTCGACCTGCTGCGCGAGGACCCCGACTCCCGGCGCAACATCGTCAGCGCCTGGAACGTCGGCGAGCTGGAGAACATGGCGCTGCCGCCGTGCCACCTGCTCTTCCAGTTCTACGTCGCCGACGGCAAACTCAGCCTGCAGCTCTACCAGCGCAGCGCGGACATGTTCCTCGGCGTGCCGTTCAACATCGCCTCCTACTCGCTGCTTGCCCACATGGTCGCCCAGCAGGTCGGGCTGAAGGTCGGCGAGTTCATCTGGACCGGCGGCGACTGCCACGTCTACGACAACCACCGCGAGCAGGTCGCCGAGCAGCTCTCGCGCACCCCGCGGCCGTACCCGCAGCTGAAGCTGCACAAGGCCGCCTCGCTCTTCGACTACGGCTTCGACGACGTCGAGCTGGTCGGCTACGACCCGCACCCGACGATCAAGGCCCCGGTGGCGGTCTGATGCTCGGCGCGATCTGGGCGCAGTCGGTCGACGGGGTCATCGGCGACGGCGAGACGATGCCCTGGCACCTGCCCGAGGACCTGGCCCACTTCAAGGAGACCACCCTGCGCTACCCCGTGATCATGGGGCGGCGCACCTGGGAGTCGCTGCCGGCGAAGAACCGCCCGCTGCCGGGCCGGGAGAACATCGTCGTCTCCTCGCGCGAGCCCGGTGAGTGGTCCGCCGGCGCGGAGGTGGTCAGCTCCCTGCCGGATCTCACCGGCTTCACCGGCCTGCCGGGCCGCGTCGGCCGCCAGGGCCTGGTCGACCACGAGCAGCGCGAGGGTCACGACGGCTGGATCATCGGCGGCGCGCGCCTCTACGCGCGTGCGGTCGAGGTGGTCGACCGCATCGAGGTGACGCTTGTCGACGCCGTGCTGCTCCCCGTGCTGCGCGAACGTGCGGTCTCCGCGCCGGACGTGCCCGACGACTTCTCGCAGGTCTCCGACAGCGGCTGGCTGGCCTCCGAGCGCGGGCGGCTGACCGTGGGGGTCAGCGAGATGCCGCTGCGCTACCGGTTCCTCAGCTACGAGCGCAAGCGCCTGGCCTGAGGGCCGGCGGCTGCGGGGCGGGGTCCCGGCCCCGGAGGCCGGGAGGGTTTACGGGCGCCCGCGCCGGTGCGGTACCCTGGTCGGGTGCCCGCGGAGGGCACCCGCCCCAGTAGCTCAGGGGATAGAGCACCGCTCTCCTAAAGCGGGTGTCGAAGGTTCGAATCCTTTCTGGGGCACCCGGTGAAAACCCGGGCCACCGACTCTCCGGTGGCCCGGGTTTTCCGTGTCTCTGAGGCTCGGCGGACCTGCGCCGGTGGACGGAGCTGTTATAGTTACCGATGTTGCCAATGTGACTGAAGTTAGTATTGCTACGCCGCGGTGGCACCCGCGCCGCAGTTCCGCGCCACGACCGCCACGACGGCGTCGGCAAGCGGAGACCAGACGCACCCACCTTCCCTAGGAGCGCACATGAACCTGAACTCCCCGCTCAGCCGCCGGTCCCTCTTCCGCGTCGCCGGCGCGGCCCTCGCCCTCGGCGCCGGCGCGACCGTGCTGCCGCAGGCCAACGCGCAGGGCCGCTCGCTCGGCACCGTCCTCGACTACTCCGGCGGCGTGCCGAGCGCCCAGGCGATCAAGAGCGCCGGCCACCTCGGCGCCGTGCGCTACGTCTCCGAGCCGCGCGCGTCCTGGATGAAGGGCAAGCCGGTCAAGATCGAGGAGACGAAGGCCATGGCCGCCGCGGGCCTGGCGACCGCCTCCGTCTACCAGTACGGCAAGGACCGCACCGCCGACTGGCGCGAGGGTGCCGCCGGTGCCGCCAAGCACGCACCGAAGGCCATCTCCCTGCACGCCGCCGCGGGTGGGCCTACCGGCAAGCCGATCTACGTCGCCATCGACGACAACCCCACCCGCAACGAGTACGAGACGCTGATAAAGCCGTACCTCAAGGGCTTCTCGGCCGCGCTGGCCGCCGCTGGGCTCAAGACCGGCGTCTACGCCAACTACCCGACCATGGACTGGTTGATCGCCGACGGCATGGGCGAGTACTTCTGGCAGCACGGCTGGGGCTCCAACGGCAAGATCCACCCGCGCGCCAACGTCTACCAGCGTCCCGGCGTCACCGCCCGCGTCGGCGGCGTCGAGGTCGACATCAACGACGTCTACACCCGCGACTGGGGCCAGTGGACCCCGGGCACCACCTCCCTGCCGGCACTGCAGCCGAGCGGCACGAACACCGAGCCGAGCGGCGGTAACGGGAACGGCGGCACCGGTAACGGCGGCGGCGCCGGTAACGGCGGAAACGGTGGTAACGGCGGTGGCCAGAACGGCACCCGCGGCAACGGTGGTCAGGGCGGCGGGCTGCCGCTGGGCAGCTCCGGGAACTTCACCCTGCCGAGCCTGGACAAGGTGACCATCAACCTGCCCGGTGGCATCTCCGTCAACGGCGGGCAGCTGCGCTCGATCGCCGAGCAGGCCGCCCGGCTGTCCAGCTAACGGCTGACGCCGGCGGCCGCTTCCCGCCGGCGGCTACTTCCCGTCCTTCTTCGCCGAGGGCTCGGCGGAGGACTTCTCCGGGGACTTCTTCTCCCCGGACCGGCCGGAGGACCTGTCATTCGACTTCTCCTCCGGCTTCTTGTCGTCCCCGGACTTCTTCGAGTCGGACTTCTTTTCGTCGGTCATCTTGTCGTCCGACTTGTCGCCGGACTTCTTCCCGGACTCCCCGGAGGACCTGTCACCGGACTTCTCCGTCGACTCCTCCCCGGACTTATCTTCGGATTTGTCCTCCGAGCCGTCCTCCGACGTGTCCGCGTCGATGCGGTCGACCGCGTCGTCGCCGATCCAGGCACCCATGCCCTTGATCCGGTCCTCGACGAGCTCGGTGAGGTCCTCGCTCGAGCCGGTCACCGCGGCGGCGACGACGAAGTCCCCGCTGAAGGAGACCGAGGAGTGCAGGTCCCTGTCATTCGACCAGCCCCACTTCGTGCCGATCGTGCCCGGCAGCAGCGCCGTGCCCCAGTCCTGCTCGTAGCCGTCGGCGGCCACGTCGGCCGCCCGGGCCATCGCGACGAGGATCGGCGAGGTCGGGGCGTCGTCGAGCACCCGCGCGACGAAGGTCGCCACGTCATAGGTCGAGGTCAGCGCGTAGCCCCAGTCCTCCCCCGAGCGGGTCGACTCGAGGCCGTACTTCTCCGCCGTCGCGTCGATCGAGTCCGGGTAGGCGGTGTAGAGGTCCTCGGCCGCGGCGTCCGAGGAGTCCGAGATCATGTTGATCGCCTCCCACCGCTGCGAGACGGTGCCGTGGTCGAGCACGTAGTCCGCGATGTAGAGCTTCGCCAGGCTCAGCGCCGGGCGCGCGTAGCGCTCCGAGGCCGTGCCGCGGCGTTTGCCGTCGCTCAACCGGATCACGCTGACCTGCGCGGCCGTGGCGTTCTCCACCGGCCCGCCGTGCAACCCGTCCTGAACCACTCCCCCGTCGCCGACCACGCCCTCGCCCGTGGCGTGCTCCCCGCCACCGGAGCGGGAGAGGCTGACGAAGGCGATGACGAGCACGAGCACCGCCACGCCGAGCACCGCGCAGATTCCGACGAGGACCCGGTTGACCGTGGCCAGCCCGTCACGGCCGGAGGATTCAGACATGCGCAAGATCCTAGTACCGGCGCCGCGCACGCGGCGCCGCAGGACGGCGAGGGGTCACCCGACGGGCGACGCCCGCCCCGGGTGATGGGGCGGGCCTCGGAAATCTCGGTGCACAGCGCGGGTCAGTGGCTGACCGGGGCCTCCACGCCGACGCCGGTCAGGGAGCGGACCTCCATTTCGTCGGCGAGGTCGTCGAGGTTGTCCGGCTTGCCCAGGTAGGTGCCGATGATCGCGGCCAGGAAGCCCAGCGGGATCGAGACCAGGCCGGGGCTGGTCAGCGGGAACCAGGAGAAGTCGACGCCCGAGAACATCGAGGTCTCGGTGCCCGAGACCGCCGGCGAGAAGAAGATCAGCAGCAGGGCGCTGCCCAGGCCGGTGTACATCGAGGCGACCGCGCCGGTGGTGTTGAAGCGGCGCCAGTACAGCGAGAACAGGATCGTCGGCAGGTTCGCGCTCGCCGCGATGGCGAAGGCCAGCGAGACCAGGAACGCGACGTTCTGCTGCATCGCCAGGATGCCCAGGACGATCGCGACGATGCCGAGCACCACCACCGTGATGCGCGAGACGCGGACCTGCTCCTCCTCGGTGGCCTGACCGTCGCGGATGACCGCATGGTAGATGTCGTGCGCGATCGAGGCCGAGGCCGTGATCGCCAGGCCCGCGACCACCGCGAGCACCGTGGCAAAGGCGACCGCGGAGACGACGGCCATGAACAGCGGGCCGGCCAGCTCCAGGGCCAGCAGCGGCGCGGCGGAGTTCGCCCCGCCCGGCGCGGCGAGCACCTTGTCCGGGCCGACGAGCGCGGCAGCGCCGTAGCCCAGGATCAAGGTGATCAGGTAGAAGGAGCCGATCAGCACGATCGCCCAGGTCACGGACTTGCGCGCCTCGGTGGCGGTGGGCACGGTGTAGAAGCGCATCAGCACGTGCGGCAGGCCGCCGACACCCAGGACCAGCGAGAGGCCCAGGGAGAGGAAGTCGAGTTGGCTGACGACGTCGGCGCCGTACTTCAGGCCCGGCTTCATCACGTCCTCGGCGGCGTAGCCGGCCTCGGCGCGCGCCTCGGAGCCGCGGTGCATCTCGACGGCGCGGTCGAAGAGCTCGGAGGCCCCGCCGCGCACGGCGACGAAGACCAGCACGGTCATGATGACCACCGCGCCGATGAGCAGCACGGCCTTGATCATCTGCACGTATGTGGTGCCCTTCATGCCGCCGATGAGAACGTAGGCGATCATGACCAGGCCGACCACGCCGACGACGCCGGCCTGGACGGTGGTGTCGTGGATGTTCAGCAGCACCGAGACCAGCGAGCCGGCGCCGGCCATCTGGGCGATGAGGTAGAACAGCGAGACGAACAGCGTGCCGAAGGCGGCCGCGGTACGCACCGGCTTCTGGCGCAGGCGGAAGGAGAGCACGTCCGCCATGGTGAAACGGCCGACGTTACGCATCGGTTCGGCGACCAGCAGCAGCGCCACCAGCCAGGCGACGAAGAAGCCGATCGAGTAGAGGAAGCCGTCGTAGCCGCTCAGCGCGATGGCGCCGACGATGCCGAGGAACGACGCGGCCGACAGGTAGTCGCCCGAGATGGCCAGGCCGTTCTGGGCGCCGGAGAAGGAGGCGCCGCCGGTGTAGAAGTCCGAGGCCTCCTTGGTGGTCTTGCCGGCGCGCATGACGATCGCCATGGTCACGACGATGAAGGCGACGAAGACCGAGATGTTCAGGATCGGGTTGCCCACGTCAGCTCCCGACTCCTGGGCCAGGACACGGGTGGTGTTCAACGGGTCCATGAGGTGGGGCCTACCCTTCCATCTTGGTGCGGATCGCGGCCGCGCGCGGCTCGATGTTCTTGTTGGCGTAGCGCACGTACACCCAGGTGATGATGAACGTCGTGACGAACTGGAGCACGCCGAGCACGATGCCCAGGTTGACGCTGCCGAAGACGTTGAGGGCCATCAGCTCGGGGAAGAACGTCGCCGCGACGACGTAGGCGACGTACCAGAGGAAGAAGGCGACGGACATCGGGAAGTTGAAGGAGCGGTACCGGCTGCGCAGCTCCTGGAACTGGGCTCCGGCGCGTACCTCTCGGAAGTCTTCGGCCGTCGGTTCCCGGCGTACCGGGCGCTCCGCGACGGCCGTGGGCTCTGCGGTGCTCATGGCGGGTGTCCTCTCTGTGTCGCGCCGCGGGCTCGCGTCGGAGGGGACCCGGTCCCACGGCGTGGTCAGCTCAGCGCGTGGACGTCAGGTGGGGCACCAGGACCCGGATCGCCGGGCCGCACGCCACGCTTGCCCGCTAGAAGTTACCCGGTTCACAGCCGTTATGAATAGTGAATGGACAGACAGCTTCACAGCCAATACGAACGCCACCCCCGAGGCCCCGCTGACCTGCGCCACCGCCCAGCCCGCGGCACCCCCGACGAAGCGGTCAATCGGCGGCGAGGCGCTCCCCGAGCGCTCCGGCGAGCACCAGGCGCACCAGATAGACGGTGAAGGCCGGCAGGAGGAAGAACACCAGCGGCACCGACCAGGCCACCGGCAGGTACACCACGCAGGCGACGGCCCCCAGGCACAGCGCCAGCGCCGCCACCGTGCACGGCAGGTGCGCCACGGCGAGCACGACGGCGTCGGCGAGCGCGCGCCGCGAGGCGGCGCCGAGGGCGAAAAACCACACGGCGACGCCGGCGATCAGAAGCGCGCCGGACAGGGCGAGGACCTGGAGGGCCGTCAACGCGGGCCCCTCGACGCCGGCGCGGAAGAGCACCCACTGCTGGTAGACCAGCACCGCGGCCAACAGGAGCGCGAGCAGCCAGTACCCCGTCACGGCGGCGAAGCGCCGCGGCAGCTCGCGCACGAAGCGCACGCCGTAACCGGAGCCGACACCGCGGACCATCTGGCCGATCACGACGTTGCCGGCGCGCAGCGCCGCACCGGCGGTGAGCACCGGCAACGCGCTGAGCACCATCAGCATGTTGACCACGACGAGGTCGGCGAACAGGCTGAAGACGGCCATGAACCGCGAGTCCGGGTTGAACAGTCGCACGGCGCGCCGCTCAGCCCTTCACGGCGCCGGCGGCGACGCCCTCGACGATGTGCTTCTGGGTGGCCGCGTAGAAGATGACGATCGGGATGATCGCGAGCACCAGCATCGCCATCATCGCCCCGAGGTCGCGGTCGCCCTGGGAACCGATGAACTGCTGGATGACCACCGGGATGGTGCGGTACGGCGTGGACAGGCCCACCACCAGGTACGGCAGCAGGTAGTCGTTCCACACCCACATCGCGTTCAGGATGGCCACCGTGATTGCCGTGGGCTTGAGCATCGGCATGACCACGCGGAAGAACGTGCCCAGCGGGGAGCAGCCGTCCATCGTCGCGGCCTCCTCGATCTCCAGCGGGATGGCCTTGATGAACCCGGAGAACATGAACACCGACAGGCCGGAGCCGAAGCCGACGTAGAGCACCACCATGCCCAGCGGGTTGGCCAGGCCCAGCCGGTCGGCGATGACGACGGTGGGGAACATGACCATCTGGAACGGGATGACCATGGAGAAGACGAACAGGTAGTACAGCGTCGAGGTCCACCACGTCTTGACCCGGGTGATGTAGTAGGCCGTCATGGAGCTGAAGAAGACGATGGCGGCGACCGAGGAGATCGTGATCACGAAGGACCAGACGATCGCCCAGCCGAAGCCCTCGCCCTGGATGCCGGTGACGTAGTTGGTCAGCCCGGCCCACATCTCGCCGACGGGCAGCGCGAACGGGTTGTTCGAGATCGCGAAGCGCTCCTTGAAGGAGTTGAGCAGGATGAAGGCGATCGGGGTGAGAAAGACCAGGGTCAGAAAGACCAGCACCGCGTAGATGAGGACCTTGGCGGGGCCGCCGACGCGGGCGGCCGAGCCCGCCGTACCGGCGCCGGCCCCGGCGGGCCCGGTGTCGACGGCCGTCGCAGCGTCGTCGGGCCGCACCGGCCCGGAGGAAGGATTGACTTGGGTGGTCACGGTTTATGCCTCCACTTCCCTGCGCCGGGTGGCGCGCAGCTGGAACATCGCGATGACGACGACCACGACGACGAAGATGACGGCCTTGGCCTGGCCGACGCCCTCGGCGCCAACCCGGTTGAACATCGTCTTGACGATGTTGAGGGCGACCATCTCGGTCTCGCCGCCCGGCGCGCCGTCGGTCAGCGCGAGGTTCTGGTCGAAGATCTTGAAGGTGTTGGACAAGGTGAGAAACAGGCAGATGGTGATCGAGGGCATGATCATCGGGATGGTCACGTGCCGCAGCATCTCCCAGCGGGAGACGCCGTCGATCTCGGCGGCCTCGATCAGCTCCGGCGGCACGTTCTGCAGCCCGGCGATGTAGATGATCATCATGTAGCCGATCAGCTGCCAGTTGATCAGCATGACCAGGCCGGCGTAGCCGAACCGGGAGTCCGCGACGATCGTCTGGTCGTAGTTGGCCAGCACCGCGTTGATCATGGACTGCCAGGTGTAGCCGAGCACGATGCCGCCGATGAGGTTCGGCAGGAAGAACACCGTGCGGAAGAAGTTCGTGCCGCGCAGCTTGCGGGTCAGGGTCCAGGCCACCGCGAAGGCGACGACGTTGACCGTGATGATCGAGACGACGGCGACGAGCACCGTGAACACGAACGCGGAGACGAACCCCTCGCGGGCCTCGAAGGCGCGGGCGTAGTTGTCCAGGCCCACCCAGGAGGCGTCCGTGATCGTGGTGAACTCCGTGAAGGACAGCGCGAAACCGATGACGAAGGGCACCAGGAAGGCGACCAGGAACGCCAGCAGCGTCGGCAGGACGAAGACCGGGAAGTACTTTTTCAGTGCGGTTTGCATTCGAGCGTCAGCCTCCTAGCTCTGCAGGGCGATCTGGTTGGCCATCTCGTACTCCCAGTCGTCCCGGAACCGGTCCACCACGTCCTGCCAGGTCAGGTTGCCCATCGCGTACTGCGCCAGGTTCTGTCCGTAGCGGTCGCGGAAGTTCTGGTTCGGGCTGAACTGGAAGTCCCACGGCAGCGAGTTCGATTTCGGGTCCTGGATCGCAGCCTGGACCTGCTGGGCCAGCGGATCGGCGGGCACCTCGTCGGGCGCGTAGTCGGCGAAGGGGGCGATGAAGCCGAGCTCGTCGACCACCAGCTCCTTGCCACGCTCGGAGAGGAAGAGCCATTCGACGAAGTCCCGGGTGGCCTGCTGGTCCTCGGCGCTGGCGCGGGAGTTGACCGCCAGATAGTTCTCGGTGCCGACGTTGAGGCCGTTGCGCTCCTCGTCGGGCATGCCCATGTACATGGGCATGAACTTGATCTTGTCCTCCTTGATCACGTTGCCGCCCACGCCCGCGATCTGCGACCAGGCCCAGTTGCCGTTCTGCACCATCGCGGCCTTGCCGGTGGCGAACTCCGCCATCGCGTCCGAGGTGGCCCGGCCGGTGGCCAGCGCCGGCGGCACCGTGGAGTTTTCCAGGTACAGGTCGAACAGCTGGCGGAACTGCCTCTCGTAGGTGAACTCCGCCTGCGCCATGTCCGAGAAATCGGAGATGTCGCGGTCGACGATCTCGTAGTGCAGCGGGCCGTTCATCAGGTGGTTGGTCCACCGCCACTCCTCGCCCGGCAGCAGGGAGGTCGAGGCGAAGGCGCCGTCGAGGCCGAACTCGTCCTTGCGGGCCTGCAGGTCCTCGGCGACGGCCTTGAGGTCGTCGAAGCCGTCGATCTCCTCGACCGAGCCCACCGCCGGGTTCGGCGCAGCGAAGTAGCGGTCGAAGATCTCCTCGTTGTAGAGCAGACCGAAGCCCTCGACGGCGAAGGGGAACGCGCGGGCGACCCCTGCGGCGTCGGTGATCGGCTCGACGTCGTCGTTGAGCCCGGTGACCACGCCATAATCGGAGATGTCGGCCAGGTAGTCCTGCCAGATGCCGAAGCCCTCCTGGCCGTTGATCTGGAACAGCGTCGGGGCGTTGGACTTGGCCATCTCGGCCTTGAGGGTCTGCATGTAGGACCCGGAGGCGGCCGTGACCACCTTGACCGGCACGCCGGTCAGTTCCGTGTATTCCTCGGCGATGTCCTCGAACTGCTGGGCCTGCTCGGGCTTGAAGTTCATGTAGTACACGCTCGGGCCGCGGTCTGAGCCGCAGCCCACCAGGGCGGAGGCGGCCAGCGCCGCGACGGCGCAGACGGCCGTCGCGCGCCGGATGCCGCGCGCCAGTGTCGTTCTCATGAAAGGTTCTCGTCCTTTCCGCGGATCGGCTGCTTGCGCAGCATGCATTCGGTTTTCATTCTAGGTCTCATCGCGTGCGCCCCCGTCGGGTTTCAGCCCGCCCGCGTCCCTTCGGCGGGGCAGGTAGACGACCTCCTCGTCGGGGCGCCCGGGAAGCACCGCCCGGAAGTAGGACTCCGCCGCCCGGGCCAGCGGCACGAACCCGCCCTTCTGCTCAGTCAGGAACCAGCGATGGTCGAGGATCTCGTGGAAGATCTGGGCCGGCTCGAGCTTGCCCCACAGCGGCTCCGGGACCAGGCTGACCACCGGCTCGTACTCCTTGACCATCCAGCGGTGCGCGACGTCGGCCAGGGGCAGCCGGCCGCCGTAGCGCACCGCCCGGTAGGCCTCCATCTCCCCCAGCAGCCGCTGCGCCTGCCGGTCCTGGACGTCCAGCCCCGTCAGCGCCTTGAGCTTCCTGCGGTGGAAACCGGTGGAGAACACCGCCGGCTCGAAACGCACGTGGGTGACGTCGCCCTCCTGCTCGATCTCGGCCTCCCCGACGTCGAAGCCCAGTTCGTTGATGCGCCCGACCCGCTCGGCCACCGCGTCGAAGGCGTCGCCCTCGACCTCCAGCTCGCCGACGACGAGCTCCCACAGGTCCGCGTAGATCCCCTCGACGGTGGTGCCCAGGGCGATGACGTCGACGCCCGGGTCGAGCAGTCCGCCGGCCTGCAGGTCCATCAGCTCGCCGATGATGTTGACCCGGGCCAGTTCGACGTCTTGGAGCCTGCGCCCGCGCGAGAGCGGCTCGTGGAACTCACCGGTCTCGGCGTCGACGAGGTACGCGGAGAACTGGTCCGCGTCGCGCCGGAACAGGGTGTTCGACAGCGAGACGTCACCCCAGTAGAAGTTGAGCAGGTGCAGGCGCACCAGCAGCACCGCCAGGGCCCGCACCAGCTTGCTGACGGTGTCCGCGTCGAGCTCTCGGGAGAAGACGTCGCGGTACGGCAGCGAGTAGCGCAGATGCTCGGTGACCAGACACGGGGTCAGCTCCTCGCCGTCGGCGTCGCGCCGCTGCGCGATCACGGCGACCGGTTCCACGCACGGCACGTCCAACCGCCGCAGGCGACGCAGGGTGCGGTACTCGTGCCAGGCGGCGTGCGCGCCGATCTCCTTGACCGCGAGCACCAGTCCCTCGGAGCGCACCAGGCGCACGGTGTGCCGGGAGATGCCGCGGGGCAGGGCGGCCAAGAGGTCCGCACCCCACTGCGCCAGCGGCCGGGACCAGGGCAGCCGCAGCAGCGCCGACGCGTAGACCGGGGACTGGACGTTCAGTTTCTCCCGCTGCGGCACCCGCTCTCGCCTCCTCTCCGGCCCTCAGAGGCGCCGGCCGGTCGCCCGGGAGAAGGCGTGCAACCCGCCGTCCTTGATCCGGGCGTGGATCACGTCGCCCTCGCGGACGCCGGACATCGGCGGCGTGCGCACGACGATCTGGCCCGGGTTCGAGTCCTCGTCGCCGCGGCCCGCGTCGCGCCAGCCGCCGCCGGCCAGGTGGCCGTAGACGTAGGAGTCGGAGCCGAGCTCCTCGACGAAGTCGACCTCCACCGGGATGGTGTGCTCCGCCTCCCCGTCGACCAGCTCGAGGGCCTCGGGCCGGAAGCCGAGGATGATCTGGCCGCCGTCCTCCGCGGTCACCCCGTCGAGCACCGCGGGGTCGAGCGGGATGCTCGCCCGGCCCATGCGCGCGGCGCCGGCGGCGGCGTCGACGTCGAAGGTCGCCAGATTCATCGCCGGGGAGCCGATGAACCCGGCGACGAAGACGTTGACCGGCGCCTGGTAGAGCTCGCGCGGGGTGCCCACCTGCTGGAGGACGCCGAAGTTCAGCACCGCGATACGGTCGCCCATGGTCAGCGCCTCGGTCTGGTCGTGGGTGACGTAGAGCGTGGTGACCCCCATGCGACGCTGCAGGTTCGCGATCTGGGTGCGCGTCTGCACGCGCAGCTTCGCGTCGAGGTTGCTCAGCGGCTCGTCCATGAGGAAGACCTGGGGCTCGCGCACGATCGCCCGACCCATCGCCACGCGCTGGCGCTGCCCGCCGGACAGGGCCTTGGGCTTGCGGTCGAGGTACTCGGTCAGGTCGAGGGTGGTGGCGGCCTCCTCGACGCGGCGGTTGATCTCGTCCTTGGCCACGCCGGCGATCTTCAGGGCGAAGCCCATGTTCTCGCGCACCGTCATGTGCGGGTAGAGGGCGTAGTTCTGGAAGACCATCGCGATGTCGCGTTCCTTGGGCGAGGCGTCGGTGACGTCCCTCTCGCCGATGAGGATGCGCCCCTCGTCGGTGTCCTCCAGGCCCGCGAGCATGCGCAGGGCGGTGGACTTGCCCGAGCCCGAGGGGCCGACTAGCACGAGGAACTCCCCGTCGGCGATGTCCAGGTTCAGCTTGTCGACGCTCGGTTTCTTCGCGCCGGGATAGATCCGGGTTGCCCGGTCAAACGTCACAGACGCCATTGTTCGCTCCTCCATCGGCAGGTACGTGCCGAACGATCCGTTGTGGGGGTGGAATGCGGCGGATGCGCCACACCTCCATTAAACACGCTTGCGGCCCACCGGCGGCCCGCTCCCGCCCCAGGCGCCCAGGCGGGGGAGGGACGCCCGCCGCGGGCCCGCACGGCGAGAAGCCCGCCGTCCCCGGGAGACCGGGGCCGGCGGGCAGGCGACCGCGCGAGTGGTGTGGCGCGATGGAGTGGCAGCCGCGGCCGCTACTGCACGACGTCCAGCAGGTCGATGACGAAGACCAGCGTGCGCCCGGAGAGCGGGTGCCCGCCGCCCGCCGGACCGTAGGCCTTCTCGGGCGGGCAGATCAGGCGGCGGCGACCGCCGGCGCGCATGCCGGGGATGCCCTCCTTCCAGCCGTCGATCAGCCGGTCGAGAGGGAACTCGATGCTCTGCTTGCGGTCCCAGGAGGAGTCGAACTCCTCACCGGTCTCGAAGTCGACCCCCACGTAGTGCACCTCCACGGTGTCGCCGGCCTGGGCCTGCGCGCCGTCACCGACCGTGACGTCCTCGATGACCAGGTCCTCCGGTGCCGGACCCTCGGGCACGTTCACGTCGGGCTTCTCCATGGGTGATGCATTCTCCTTCATCGGGGGCAGTGTCCGGCCGCTGCACGCCGCCTGGGAGGCGGCGGAGGGCCATCGGCGTGCATTATATGCGAAACGATAGATCATACGCCTGTCTGGCGAGCCTAACCCGCACCCCGCCCCGGCGCGAAAACGGCGGCGCCGGCCCCACGGCGAAACGGCCCCCACGCCGCCACCCCACCCACGCAAAAGCCGCGCCACCCGGGCGGGTGGCGCGGCCGTCGGAAATCGAAGGGCGGTGTCAGCCGCCCGCCGCAACTAGCGCTGGTCGCGCGGGGTGACCTTGCGCAGGGTGTGGCCCGTGTAGATCTGACGCGGGCGGTTGATCTTGGAGTTCATCTGCAGCTGCTCGCGGTAGTGGGCGATCCAGCCGGGCAGACGACCGATGGCGAACAGGACGGTGAAGAAGTCCGTCGGGAAGCCCATGGCGCGGTAGATCAGGCCGGTGTAGAAGTCCACGTTCGGGTAGAGCTTGCGGGAGATGAAGTAGTCGTCCTTGAGGGCGATCTCCTCGAGCTCCATGGCCAGGTCCAGCAGGTCGTCGCCGCCGAGGTGCTCGAGCACCTCGTGGGCGGTCTCCTTGACGATCGCGGCGCGCGGGTCGTAGTTCTTGTACACCCGGTGGCCGAAGCCCATCAGGCGGACGCCCTTCTCCTTGTTCTTCACGCGGTTCATGAAGTCGGTCGCGTCGCCGCCGTTGTTGTTCTTGATATCCTCGAGCATCTCGAGGACGGCCTGGTTGGCGCCGCCGTGCAGCGGCCCGGACAGGGCGTTGATGCCGCCGGCGATGGCGACGAAGAGGTTGGCCTGGGCGGAGCCGACCATGCGCACGGTCGAGGTGGAGCAGTTCTGCTCGTGGTCGGCGTGCAGGATGAGCAGCTTGTCGAGGGCCTTGACCATGACTGGGTCGACCTCGTAGGGCTCGGTCGGGTAGCCGAACATCATGCGCAGGAAGTTCTCGCGGGCGTTCAGCGAGTTGTCCGGGTACATGTACGGCGCACCCTTGGAGGCGCGGTAGGCGTAGGCCGCCAGCATCGGGACCTTGGCCATCAGGCGTACGGTCGCCTTGTCCAGCTGCGCCTCGTCGAGCGGGTCGAGCTGGTCCTGGTAGTAGGTCGACAGGATGTTGACCGAGGAGGCCAGCACGGCCATCGGGTGGGCGTTGCGCGGGAACACGTTGAACTGGGCCTTGAAGTCCTCGTCCAGCAGCGTGTGGTGGCGGATCTCGTTGGAGAAGTTGCGCAGCTGCTCCTCGTTCGGCAGCTCACCCTTGATCAGGAGGTAGGAGACCTCGTTGAAGGTGGCGTTCTCGGCGAGATCGGCGATGTCGTAGCCGCGGTAGCGCAGGATGCCGTTGGCGCCGTCGATGTAGGTGATCTTCGACTCGGTGGAGCCAGTGGAGACGTAGCCGGGGTCAAAGGTGGTGAAGCCGGTCTCGCTGAGCATCTTGCCCAGCTCGATGCCCGAGTTACCCTCGGTGGCCTGCTTGATGCTCATCTCGTACTCCCCGCCGGGGTAGTGGAGCACGGCCTTGTCGTTTTCAGTAGCCACTGTGAACCTTTCTCGGTTTTGTCGTTGACCTTCACGGACCCTTCTCCGGGCCTCATGGCGGAACTTCAGCGGTGTCCGCCACGGCGCCCCGGCCGGGGGGTTGAACCCGACCGTGAGGCACCGTCACCGTCACGCCCCACCTTAAAGGCGGGGTGTCGCGTGGACCACCGTCGCGGCCCCGCTGAGGGCTGGGCGACTGTAACGGCCTCACCCGAAACAGTACACGCGTACCGCGGCGCACACCCGGGGTCGGGGGCGTCCCGGGCCACGGTGGTCGACCGTTGCTCCGGCACACCCGGAGGCACCCCGGAGATCGGGGTGCGGACCTGTGATGAGCGCACCCACAGTGTACGTCCAGTTGTGACAGACACAACATTTCCGACGCCGCCGGGGGTGGCGCATTGCCCCCGTTTTCGGGGCCCTCCCCGTCGCCGGCCACTCCCCCGCCGCCGCTCAGACCCACCACAGTCCCCCTCGCACGGCCGGGGCGATACAGTGAGATCTCCGGGAGACTCCCCGGCCGAGAAGGAAAAGCCCCAGAGCACACCCAGAGAAAAGGTGACCTCAATGTCCGAGACCCCGTTCACGCTCGCCCCCGAGCTCATCCCCTCCGACGGCCGCTTCGGCTGCGGCCCGTCGAAGGTCCGCCCCGAACAGATCCAGGCGATCGTCGACGGCGCGAGCACCGTGATCGGCACCTCCCACCGCAAGCCCGGCGTCAAGGACGTCGTAGGCTCCGTCCGCTCCGGGCTGGCCGACCTGTTCTCCCTGCCCGAGGGCTACGAGATCGTGCTCTCGCTGGGCGGCGCCACGGCGTTCTGGGACGCCGCGACCTTCGGGCTGATCGAGAAGAAGTCCGGTCACCTCTCCTTCGGCGAGTTCTCCGGCAAGTTCGCCAAGGCCTCCGCCCAGGCGCCGTGGCTCGACGAGCCCGAGATCCTCGAGGCCGAGCCGGGCACCGCCCCGACCCCGCAGGCCTTCGAGGGCGCCGACGTCATCGCCTGGGCCCACAACGAGACCTCCACCGGCGCGATGGTGCCGGTCACCCGCCCCGAAGGTTCCGAGGGCTCGCTGGTCGTCGTCGACGCCACCTCCGGCGCCGGCGGCCTGCCGGCCGAGATGGACCAGGTCGACGTCTACTACTTCTCGCCGCAGAAGTGCTTCGCCTCCGACGGCGGGCTGTGGCTGGCCGCGATGAGCCCGGCCGCCCTGGAGCGCATCGAGCGCATCGACGCCTCGGACCGCTTCATCCCGGCCTTCCTGAACCTGCAGACCGCGGTGAACAACTCGCGCAAGAACCAGACCTACAACACCCCGGCCGTGGCCACCCTGCTGATGCTGGACAACCAGATCCAGTGGATGAACGCCAACGGCGGCCTGGCCGGCATGGTCGAGCGCACCACCGCCAACTCCTCGGTCATCTACGACTGGGCCGAGTCCCGCCCGGAGGCCACCCCGTTCGTGTCCGACCCGGCCGCCCGCTCGCTGGTCGTGTGCACCGTCGACTTCGACGAGTCCGTCGACGCCGCCGAGGTGGCCAAGGTGCTGCGCGCCAACGGCATCCTGGACACCGAGTCGTACCGCAAGCTCGGCCGCAACCAGCTGCGCATCGGCGCCTTCCCGACCATCGAGAAGGACGACATGGTCACCCTGACCCGCGCCCTGGACGCCGTGCTCGACGCGGGCGTGGCCGCCGCGAAGTAGCCGCCGCCCCACCCGCCGCGGGGACCTCCCCGCTAACACACCGGCGCGCCGTGACCTCCCAGGTTGCGGCGCGCCGCTGCGTTACAGTGGAAAAGGACATTCTGGCCCCGTCAAAGGAGAGCGCATGCGCGAGCTGTACCTCGTTCCCGGTGAGTCCTCGGACACCTCCCTGGTGCTGTCCGACGCGCCGGAGCAGTCGGAGGAGGCCGCCCGCTTCCGGGTGACCGTCACCGACGAGCTGCGCGCGCTCCTGCACCCCGGCGCCGAGGCTTCGATTGACGACGCCGCGCCGGCCGACGCCGGCGGGTCCGACACAGCGGGTGCGTCCCCCGCCACCCCGCTCTTCGCCGCCGCCGGAGAGCCCGGCGACGACTCCGACGGCTCCGCCACGGAGGCGGCGGAGCCCGCCCACAGTGCGGGACACGCGACGGGGGCCGACGGGGCGTCGGCAAGCAACCGCGGCAAGGAGCCGGACCCGCGCCTGTCCGCGCCGCTGACCATGCGCCCGCGCGAGATCCAGGACCGCGTGCGCGGCGGCGCGACGATCACGGAGCTGGCCGACGAGATGGGCGTGGCCGAGTCCCGCATCGAGCCCTTCGCCCACCCGGTGCTCCTCGAGCGCGCCCGCATCGCGGAGCTCGCCCGCGGCTCGCACCCGGTGCGCGACGACGGCCCGGCCAAGCTGCCGCTCTCCGAGGTGCTGGCCACCGCCTTCGCCGCCCGCGACATCGACCCCGCGGGTGCGGAGTGGGACGCCTTCCGCGACCACGACGGCCAGTGGGTCGTGGCCGTGTCCTGGCAGACCGGCATGACCGACCACCGCGCCGAGTGGACCCTGCAGGACCACATGACCAGCTCCTCGACGACGGTCGCGCGCAACGCCACCGCCGCCGAGCTGACCGACCCCGAGTCCGCCCGCCCGGTGCGCACGCTCACCCCGCTCGACGGTGGGGCCGGCGACCAGGGCTTCGACGACCACGAGGAGGCCGTCGGCGCCCCGGAGGACCGCGATGGGCACGACGCCGGCCCAGCCGACGCCGAGGCGGAGGACCGCCCGGAGGGGGCCGACGAGGAGGACTCCTTCCTGCGCCACCCCGACTCCGAGGACAAGCCGAGCAAGCGCCGCCGCCGGGCCGTGACCCCGCACTGGGAGGACGTGCTGCTCGGGGTGCGCGCCAACACCAAGCGACCCCGGAAGTAGACCGGGCCGGGACCACGGGATAACCACCACGGGATAGGCGGAAACCACGATGACGATGTTCGGAATCACCCCCGGGGATCCCGGGGACGGCTACGCCGCGGCCGGCGGCGACCGCTACGCCGGCTTCTTCGACCAGAAGCCCATCAGCGCGGCCGTGACCCTGTGGTTCGTCACCGACGGGGAGCCCGGGCACGTCGCCCGCGTGCTCGCCCCCGAGCCGAAGGCCGACCGCGGCTTCGGGCGCAAGTACCTCGCCCAGCTGCGGCCCTCCTGGCCGGTGACCTCGATCGGGCGCTTCCCTCTGCACCGCTCGGCGCCCGCCGGCCGCGGCGAGTTCTACATCGCCGCCTTCCCCGGAGTCACCGTGGTGCAGACGCTTCTCGACGGCGTGCAGAAGATCTCCGCCGTCGACCCCGAACTGCGCGCCAGCCGGCCCGCCCGCGACATCTACGCCTTCGCGCGCAACACGGACGCCGACTTCGGCGGCTTCGCCCACTGGCGCGACGGGGAGATTGTGCGCGCCTTCTCCGCGCTGCGCGAGGGCGTCATCGAGGACATCGGACTGCCCGAGCCCTTCGAGGGGCCCTTCTGGGCCGGCGAGCACGGCGAGCAGCTCGGCGGCATCGCGCTGCCCTTCGACCCGGTCGAGCTGGCCGCTGCCGCCGAGAGCGCCTGGCTGGGCGTCGACTTCGGGCCCGGCGGTCCGGACGTCAACGTCGCGGCCTTCGCCGTGGACGGGCGCAAGGAGCCCCGCGTCGACGAGGAGCCCGCGCCCCGGCGGCGTACCCACGGCGAGCTGGCCCACGAGGCCGCGACCGCGCTGAACCTGGGGCCCGAGGTCTCCTACGACGACTACGAGGACCACTCCGAGGAGCCCAGCCAGGGCGAGGAGTTCGCGCGGCTCGCGGAGGCCGCGGCCGCCGCCGGTCGGCGGGTGGGCCGGAGCATCCGCCGCACGGCGCGGAGCTGGGGCTCGCGGATCAACGAGGCGATCCGCCACTCCGACCGCGGATAGAGACGGGGCGGGCCGCGTGTGGGGTCCGGGGGCCGGGCGGGGTCCGGGTGGGGCAGGGCGGAGCCGGGCGGGGTCCGGGTGGGGGGCCGGGTGGGGTCCGGGTGGGGACCTCAGCATTGATGCTGGTCAGCGACCTCGTTCGTGCTGGTCAGCGGCTCCCCAACCTCGGGCTCGACCCGCTTGCCCCGCTGATGTCGCCGATTCCCCGGCCGATGTCAGAGTGTGCGACCGCGGCGTCGCACACTCTGACAGCACGATTTTGACCGAGCCTCTGACCTGCGGCTTTTCGCGTAACGGTCGTGTGACCGTCACGGTGTGCGACTCTCCCGTCGCACAATCTGACACCACCCCGACGCCCGCACCGCTCCAGCACCATCCCGGCACCAGAGCCGCCGGGCAGCCATCCCGCCTCACCCGGCCCGCGGGCGCCCCGCCGCCGACTCGCACAGCGCCGTGAACCGCCTCACCAGGTCACCGGTGTCCCGGACCATGCCCGCGGAGACCCGCAGCACCATCCGCCCGGCGGCCAGCAGACTCGCGGTGATCTTCGCGTCCCGGTCGCGCCGCCGCCGCTCCAGGTGATTCCCGCCGTCGTAGTAGACGGCCACGCGGAACTCGACCGATCCCAGGTCGAGCACGGTCATGCAAGGCTCGTCGGGCCCCACCGGCGAACCGTCCTCACCCAGCCGGATCTGCGAGCGCAACGCGATGCCGTGGCCCCGCACGATCGGATCCACGATGAGCGGGGTCAGGGTCTCCCACCCGGAGTCGGCACTCGGGTCGCTGAGCTTGAGCGCCTTGGCGAGCTCCCTGTTGTGCACCAGCCCGGCACACCCCTCCCGCACGTCCGCGGCACTCAGCACGAAGACCCGCCGGAACCGGTCAATGACCTGCACCGCACGCACCCGCTCCCCGGCGAGACCGGGGATGGCCGGCACGTCCCAGGCATGCCGGCCGGATAGCGCCTCCCGCACACAGGTACCGAGCGCGTACATCGGCGGCACGACCGCCACGGCAAGCCCCCGGTGCCGGGCCTGCCAGGCCTCGACCGGGTTGCGCGGCCGGATCAGCCGCGGTTCCTGAGGATCATCCGGACCGCGGCTCCGACTCCGCGTCAGCAGCTGGGTGTCCGCCCCGTCGCTGAACTCCGGGATGCCGAGCAGCGCGGCGGCCGCCCACCCGGTGACCACCGCACCCGGGTTCTCCCGCGCGTGAGCCAGCGCCCGGGTGGCCGCCCCGGCGGGATACCGCCAGCCGCGCGGGTGCCGGGCGGGCTCGCTGTCGACCAGCCAGTCCGGCTTCATGTCCCCGCGGGTGATCGCGTGTTCCCGGGAGACCCGGTGGTAGCGGGCGAGGAGCTCGGCGGTGACGGTGTCCTCGGAAAGCGACACCCGGAGCAGCTCCGCGGTGTGCCGCCGCACCGGCGACAACCCGATCGGCTCCGGGAAACTCTCCACGCGCAGGACTCCCCCGGCGGCGAAGGCGACCGCGCTCTCCGTGTTGAACCTCCCGGTCCGCCTCACCTCCGCCGCGATGGTCCACCGCAGGCGTCGGTCAATCTCCGCTCCCCCGTACATCTCTCCCCTTCCCCGCCGAGACCTTCCCCGCCGGCTCCTTCCCCGCCGAGTCTTTCCCCGCCGGTCACGCCCGGCCACCCCGCGCGGTCCGCGGACGACAGTCGCCTCACTCTCTTAGACCGCGCGGGGCACCGTCCCGCTCCCGACACCGCAGAATTGACGGCGCCCCGCCCCCCCCCAAAAAAAAGAGGCGCAGGCCACCGCCCGCCGACGCCCCCGCGCGCCCCGTCCCCGGCGCGCTCCCGTCGGCACACCACGGGCCCAGCGTGCCTCACCCCCCCCAGTGCGCCCCGGCAGCAGAGGCGACTCAGGCCCCGGGCCGCTCAGCTCCGCCGCACGCCGGGGAAGCCGAGCGAGCGGTCGCGCTCGTAGAAGGCGACGGCCGCCGAAGTCGCCACGTTCAGCGAGTCGGTGCCCGGCGCCATCGGGATGCGGGCGCGCACGTCCGTGGCACGCATGGCGTGCTCGGTGAGCCCGGGTCCTTCCGCACCGACCAGGAGGGCCACGCGCTCGTAGGCGTCGCCCGCGGCGTCGGCAAGCGCCTCCGGCAGGACCACCGCGCCCGGGTCCGGGGTCAGCGAGACCAGGCGGAAGCCGGCCGCGCGCAGCTCCTCGAGGCGGCGCTGCCAGGTGGTGTGGGTGCCGCCGAGGTGCACGAACGAGGTGCGCAGCACGTGTCCCATGCTCACGCGCACGCTACGCCGGTAGAGCGGGTCGGCGCAGCCGTTGCCGAAGATGACGGCGTCGACGCCCATGCCGGCGGCGTTGCGGAAGATCGCGCCGATGTTCTCGTGGTCACCCACGCCCTCGAGCACGACGACGGTGCGCGCGCCGGCGAGCGTCTCCTCGAGGCCGGGCTCGGGCGCGCGGTCGGCGGCGGCGAGCAGCCCGCGGTGCATGTCGAAGCCGGCGACTTCGCGCAGCGTCTCGCGGGTGACCTCGTAGACGGGCAGGTCTTCCGGCAGATCGGGGTGGTCGGTGAGGAAGCCTGCGAGCCGGTCGGGGAAGCCGACGAGGCAGCGGGCCGGGAAGCGGCTTTCCAGCAGGCGCTCGCAGACCAGGGGCCCCTCGGCGATAACCAGGCCCTTGCCGCCGGGCAGGTCGGGGCGGGAGTCGGAGTGGTTGAGGTCACGGACGTCGTCGAGACGCGGATCCGCGGGGTCGTCGATGCGCACGGGGGTGGGGCCAGTCATGGCGCCCAAGATACCCCGGGAGATTTCCGACGCCGCGCGTTCCCCGACGAATTTGTTGCCACCCGTTGACAGGCTGTTGGGTTTATGCAACACTTTGAGTCATGTCCCCAAGAAAAAGGGCCGAACGGCCAATCTACAACCGGATGCGGGTGCTGCGCGCAGAACGGGACATGACGCGCGCCCAGCTCGCGGAACTGATCGAGGTCAACCCCCAGACCGTCGGCGCGCTCGAGCGCGGGGACCACTACCCCAGCCTCGATCTCGCCTTCCGGATCTGCGAGGTTTTCGACCTGCCCGTCGAGGCGGTCTTCTCCCGCAAGGAATTCAGCTACCTGTCCCACGACGTCTACGGAAGGTGAGAGGCATGTCCCACCCCACGAAACCGTCCCAGTTCCAGCAAAAGTCCCCGTACCAGCAACCGTCCACCGGGGCGACCACCACCGCAACCGCCCCGGACCCGCGCGCGGCCCACCACGCCGAGCGCGAGCGCCGCCGCGTCGAGAGCTGGCGCCGCCGGGTCGAGCGGCAGCCCCGCTTCGAGAAGCTGCGCAAGCCGCGTGCGACCCGTACGCTGATCGCGATCTACCTCGGCGGCATGGCCGTCGCCTTCGCCGCTTTGCCGCTGTCCCTCTCCTTTACCCGCGACAGCGGGCCCGACAACTTGAACTTCAGCTTTCTGGGGCTCTACCTCGTCGGCTGGCTCGTGAGCTGCATCGCCTGGACCGTCCTGCGCTGCACGATCGACATCAAGGACACCGCACCGGACTCCGCCCTCGACGAATACGAGGCCGAGGTGCTCGCGCGCTGGCGCCGGACCGGCTTCCAGGCCCTCCAGTGGACCACTCTGGTGGTCGCCTTCGCGATCATGTTCATCGGCAGTTGGGTGCCCCAGATCTCCCCCGCAGACAGCGTCCTGATCATCGGCGGCCTGACGCTCCTCTTCGTCGTCACCGCCTGTTCGACACTGCCGGCCGTCGGCTACGCGCTGACCTTCAACGCCTCCGAGGACGCGGCGCCGGAGCCGGTGGACTAGCACACGGCGCGCGCCACGCGGCCCCACGACGTAACGTCAACACCACAGAACCCGACCGCCCCACCCACCACAGCCCCAACCCCCGTCCACCCACGAGACGACCGGAAAGACCGTGAGCACCCTAGAGATAGACAGCCTTACCAAGCGCTACGGCGGCAACCTCGCCCTGGACAACCTCAGCTTCACCGTGCCCGCCGGCAGCCTCTACGGCTTCGTCGGCTCCAACGGCGCCGGCAAGTCGACCTGCATGCGCATCGCCCTCGGCGTGCTCGAGGCTGACTCCGGCGAGGTCCGCGTCGACGGCCGCCCCGTCGACGACGCCGTGCGCCGCACCATCGGCTACATGCCCGAGGAGCGCGGCCTCTACGACAAGGAACCCATCGGCGAGCAACTCGCCTACCTCGCGCGCCTGCACGGCGTCGGAAAGCAGGCCGCACAGGCCAACACCGAGGCTCTCCTCGAGCGTCTCGGCCTGGCCGAGCGCGCCGGCGACAAGCTCAACACGCTCTCGCTGGGCAACCAGCAGCGCGTGCAGCTGGCCGCCGCGCTCGTGCACGACCCGGAGATCCTCGTGCTCGACGAGCCGTTCTCCGGCCTCGACCCCGTCGCCGTCGACGTGATGGCCGAGCTGCTGCGCGAGTACGCCGAGCGCGGCGCCCCCGTCGTGTTCTCCTCGCACCAGCTCGACCTGGTCCAGCGCCTGTGCGACCGGATCGTCATCATCACCGACGGCCGCCGCCGCGCCGAGGGCACCGTCGCCGAGCTGCGCGACGCCGGCCCCGTGCTCTTCGAGGTCACCGTGGGTGCGCCCCCGATTGACGACGCCGCGCCCGCCCCCGCGGGCGGTTCCGTCCCGGTGGGTGCCGCGCCCGACGCCGCGCCCGGGGCCGCGAAGCCTGCGTGGCTGCCGGAGGGCTGCCGCCTGGTCGAGCGCCACGGCGACACGCTGCTGGTGGAGGTGGACTCCGCCGCGCGCGACCAGGAGCTCCTGCGCGCCGCGCTGGGCGCCGGGCCCGTGCACTCGTTCACCCGGCACCGTCCCGACCTGACCGAACTGTTCCGAGAGGTGGTGGCGTAGGCCATGAGCTACTCCCCCATGAACGCGGTGACCACCGTCGCCGCCCGAGAAGTACGCACCACCATGCGCAGCAAGGCGATCCTGATCTCGCTGGCGGTGATCCTCGTGGTCACCGTCGCGGGCATCGGCCTCGGCGCCTGGTTCATGGACCGCTCCGACGGGGGCACCGTCGACGTCGCCGTGGCCGGCGAGGTGGAGCCGGACGCCTTCGCGGCGGCCGGCGAGGACGTCAACGCCTCGGCCGCGGCCGACCGCGACGCCGCGGCCGCCGCCGTGGAGGACGGCGACGTCGACGCCGCCTTTGTGCTCAACCCCGACGGTTCCGGCGAGCTGATCGCCGAGGGCACCCCGCCGGCCGAGCTGAGCCAGACCGCGAGCGCCTTCCTCGAGCAACACGCGCTGGGCCAGGCACTCGAGGCCTCCGGGGCGGACCCGCAGGCCTTCGCCCAGGCCTTCCAGCCCGGCGCGCTCGAGGTCACCGACGTCGACGCCGACGCCCTCGGCACGAACCCCTCGATGCTGGTGACCGTGATGCTCGGCGTCGTGGTGATCATCTTCCTGGTCTTCCTCTTCGCCGGCATCCTCGGCGGGCGTGTGACCGAGGAGAAAGCCTCGCGCATCGTCGAGATCATGCTGGCCACCGTCCGCCCGATCGAGCTGCTGGCTGGAAAGCTGCTGGGCAACCTCATCGTGGGGGTCATCGGCGCGGCGCTCTTCCTCGCCGCCGGCGGCGTCGCCCTGGCGGTGACGGGCCTGGCCGAGGACTTCGACTTCGACTGGTCGGTGCTGCCGATGCTGATCGTCTGCTTCATCCTCGGCATGCTCTTCTTCGGCAGCCTCTACGCCGCGGCTGGATCGCTCGTCGCGCGCAGCGAGGACATCCAGAGCACGCAGATGCCGATCATGATGCTGATGTACGTCGCGATCTTCGCGCCGACCTTCGGGCTGAACAACCTGGACTCGACGCTGATGCAGGTGCTCTCCTGGATCCCGCCGTCCTCGCTGACGGTCGCGCCGCTGCAGCTGGCCGCGGGCAACTGGTCCGGCTGGCAGGTCGCGGCCTCGCTGGCGGTCTCCGCGGTCATCACCGCGGGCATCCTGGCGCTGGTCGCGCGCATCTACCGCAACGCGATCCTGCGCAACGGCCAGAAGGTCTCCTGGATGGCCGCCATCAGGGGTTAACACCCCCGAAGTGGGGCCTCACCGGTCCCCGCGCATGCGAAGAGGGCCCCGGCGACAAGCCGGGGCCCTCCTCTCGTGTCCGGTGCGTCCCGGGGTGCGGGGTGAGTCCCGCACCGCTCGGTCCGCGCCGGAGACACGCGCCGATCAGGCGATGGCGTTCATGATCGGGTCGATGCCGAAGTAGGCGACGAAGAGCACGGAGACCAGCCACATGATCCAGTGGACCTCGCGGGCTTTGCCGCGGGCGACGGCCATGAGGGTGAACATGATGAAGCCCACGCCGATGCCGTTGGCGATCGAGTAGGTGTAGGGCATCACGACGATGGTCAGGAAGGCCGGCAGCGCGATGTCGAAGCGCGACCACGGGATGTCGGTGACCTGGGCCATCATCATCGCGCCGACGATGACGAGCACCGGTGCGGCCGCCTCGATCGGCACGACCTCGTAGAGCGGGGTCAAAAACATCGCGGCCAGGAAGACCAGGCCGGTGACCACGTTGGCCAGGCCGGTGCGCGCGCCGTCGCCCACGCCGGCGGCCGAGTCCGCGAAGACGGTGTTCGAGCTCGCCGAGCACGCGCCGCCGACGATGGCGCCGGTGCCCTCGACGACCAGGGCCTTCTTCAGGTCCGGCAGGTTGCCGTGCTCGTCGACCAGGTCGCCCTGCTTGCCCAGGGCGGTCATGGTCCCCATGGCGTCGAAGAAGTTGGCCAGCACCAGGGTGAAGACCAGCAGCGTGGCAGCCAGGGCGCCCACGCGGGTGAAGGCACCGACCGGGTCGACGTCACCGACGATCGACAGGTCGGGCAGCCCGCCCAGCGAGTCCGGGATGCCTGGCACGGCCAGCGACCAGCCGCCCTCGTTCTCCGCAGAGGAGCCCGCGCCGACGACCGCCTCGACGACCATGGCCAGCACGGTCGTGGCGACGATGCCGATGAACAACCCGCCGCGGACGTTGCGCACCACCAGCGCGCCGCAGATGATCACGCCGATGACGAAGACGAGCGTCGGGAAGGTGCCCACGGAACCGCCGTCGCCGAGTGAGACCGGCACCGTCGTGTGCGCCGCGTCGGGAACCCGGGTGACGAAGCCGGCGTCGACCAGGCCGATCATCGCGATGAACGCGCCGATGCCCACGCCGATGGCGGCCTTCATCGGCGCCGGGATGGCGTTGAAGACGGCCTCGCGGAAACCGGAGATGGCCAGCAGGACGATGACGATGCCGTCGACGACGACCAGGCCCATCGCCTCGGGCCAGGTCAGGCCCTCGCCGGCGACGAGGGTGACGGCGACCATCGTGTTGATGCCCAGGCCCGCGGCGATGCCGAAGGGGTAGCGGGCGATCAGGCCGAAGGCGATGGTCATCACGCCGGCGGCCAGCGCGGTGGCGGCGGCGACCTGCGGCACGCCCAGGGTCGTGCCCTCGATGTCCTCGGTGGTGCCAAGGATCAGCGGGTTGAGCACGATGATGTAGGCCATCGCGAAGAAGGTGACCACGCCGGCGCGGACCTCGGTGCCGATGGTCGAGCCGCGCTCGGAGATGTGGAAGTACCGGTCGAGGAAGCCTGCGGCCCCGCCGGTGTTCGGCGGGGCCGTCTCGCCGGCGGGGGATGCCGTGGAGCTCATGGAGAAGCCATCCGTTTCTCAAGAATTCAGCGTTTTGACAGAGTCAGGGTGGCACTGAGATCGGTCCCGGCGCAAATGAGCGCGCCCCAGGCCACGCGGCCGCGGCGCGCGCGTCGCCGGCGAGGTGTGCGGGCGGGAACCGCACACCGCGAGGGGCGCGGCGTCGGCAAGCGTCAGTAGACGGGACGCTCGTCGTCGAAGGCGGGCATGCCCGCGGTGTGGTCGCCGCCGGCCGGCGGGGTCTCGGAGTGGGCGCCGCAGCCCGCGGCGGCATGCACGAGCCGGCCGTCGGCGGCGAACTCGTTGGTGCAGGCGCCGAAGTTCTCCAGCGGCTCGCCGCAGGGCACGTAGAAGGCACAGGTGCGGCAGTGCAGGTGCGCCTCGCGGGCGAAGTCTCCGTCCGGGCCGAAGTCCCCGGCGCGCCAGCGGGCGGTCGCACCCGCCAGGCCCTCGCGGGAGAGCCAGTACCGGCGGCCCCTGGCCGCGCGGCCGCGGGAGGCGTCGGAGGCCCGGGTCGCCGAGCGCGAGGGGTCCTCGGTCAGGCGGGGATCCCCCGGCTCCGGCGGCATGACCGTGCCGGGCTCGAGATCGCCGGGGCGCACGCGCTCGGCCCACGGCACCCACTCCGGGGCCTGCAGGGCGTCGCCGGACTGCGAGGGCACCAGGGAGACCTCGTTGACGGTCACGTAGGTCGAACCGGCCGCGCAGGCCACCACGGCCTGCCACTCCCAGCCGGAGTAGCCGGGGACGTCCGCGGCGAACCGGTGCACGGCCACGTGCCCGTCGCCCGCCTCGGCCAGCCGGTGGGCGCCCAGGTGCGCCCCGACGCGGCCGGCCTCCATCTCCTCGACGGCGTCCCGGGCCACGTCACGGGCCACCCGACTCAGGGTCGGGTCCGCGCCGGCGCCCCTTCCGCCGCCGCGACCGTTCTTCTGTCCGTTCCTGTAGTGACCCACCTGTCCCATTATCCCCGGGCTGGTGCATGATGGACAACATGGCTCACCGCTTCCCCCGCCGCCTCGTGCGGACCGCAGCCGTCCTGACCAGCCTGACCGCCCTGGCAGCGGGCACCGCCGCCTGCTCGGACGACGTCGAGACCCCGCTGGCGGCCAACACCGGCCCCGAGCACCTGCGCGCCGAGGTCGTCGACATGCTGCCCTTCGACGAGGATTCATTCACCCAGGGCCTCGAGGTCGACTCGCGTGGCCACCTGCTGGTGAGCACCGGGCTGCAGGGCCAGTCGCGGATCTACCGCCGCGAGCTCGACGGCGACGAGGTGCAGTCGGTGGACCTCGACCCGGAGTTCTTCGGCGAGGGCATCACCCAGTCCGGCTCGAACCTGTGGCAGCTGACCTGGCACGACGGCGTGGCCATCCGGCGCGACGCGCAGACCCTCGAGGAGACCGGGCGCTTCGACTGGCCCGGCGAGGGCTGGGGCATCTGCTCGCTCGACGACCAGACCCTGGTCGCCTCCGACGGCAGCTCCCGGGTCCGCCTGCTGGACTCGCGCGACCTGACCGAGGTGGGCCACGCCACCGTCGGCGGCGACGACCCGGTCGAGGGCCTCAACGAGCTCGAGTGCGTCGAGGGCGAGGTCTACGCCAACGTCTTCCAGACCGACCGGATCGTCGGCTTCGACCCGCACACCGGCAGCCTGACCGCGGACATCGACGCCTCGGGGCTTCCCAACAACGCCGAGCCGAACGTCGACAACGTGCTCAACGGCATCGCGCACAAGCCGGCCTCGGATCACTTCTACCTGGCTGGCAAGCGGTGGCCGGACCTGTACGAGGTGCGTTTCGTGCCGCAGGATTCCTAGCGGGCCCGGGTTTCGGGGGCTCGGGGTTTGGGTTTCGGGGTTTGGGTTTCGGGGCTTGGGGGCCGGGTTTCGGGGGCTCGGGGGCTGGATCCGGGGCGGGCTCGGGCCGGGTTTTCCGGCGCTCCCGGGCGTTCCGGCGCTCCCGGGCGTTCCGGGCTCTGCGGCGCACGGTTTTACCGACCCGGGGTCGGTAGCCAAATTTCGTCACTCCGCTGACCTGCAATGACGCGGTGACGATTTCGGGTTTACCGACCCGCACCCGGTAAAACCCGATGCCGAGGCGCCCCGGCACCCGCCCAGGCCGACCCAGACACAGGCCGCGACGGCCCCGACACCCGTCCAGGCCGACCCAGGCACAGGCCGACCCCGCTCCGCCACAGCCTCCCCCGGCCGGCCACGACTCCGCCGGTAGGATGAGACCTCATGGCCCCCCGCAAAGAAGCGAAACGTCGCAGCCTCCTACAGTTCCTGGCGCTGATCATCGCCGTGGTGATCGTGCTCGTCGGCGTCTACCTGGGCCAGCGCTGGTGGAGCTCGCGTCCCGGCCCCGAGCCGCAGGACGTCACGGTGACCGCGACCGTCGGCGACACGGAGACCGAGGTCTCCCCCTACGCCGTCTGCGAGCTCGACCAGGAGGACTGCCCCGAGGGCGAGATCGCGCGCGTGCCGGTCCCCGCCGACGGCGAGGTGCGCCTGAAGATCCCGAACGCGATCCACGACCACAACTGGCAGCTGCTGCAGATTTACGACGACCCCGCGGCCAACGAGGAGCGCAGCTTCGGCGCCTACGACGAGGACTCCGTGACCGTGCAGGGCTCGGTGGACCCGGTCGAGGAGGGCGAGAACGCCCCGCGGCCGAAGCTGACGGTCCTCGAGATCCACTCGGTGATGATCGGTACCGACGACGCCGGTGAGGAGACCCCGAAGGCGACCGTCTGGTCGCTGGACACCACCGCCGAGTAGGCGGCGCCCCGGAGCCCCGGCCCCGACTCCCCCGAGCCACGGTCGCCGAACCCCTGAACCCCGCGCCGCGAGGCCCGAGCCATGTGGCCCGGGCCCCGCGGCGTCTTTTTTATCTGTCCCCTTGGTTAACCGTCGAGTTCGTCTGCGACCGCGCGCAGGATGCCCGCGACCTGCCGGCCGGTCCTGCGCTCCGGGTAGCGCCCCGAGCGCAGCCCCGGCTGAACCCCCTCCAGCAGCGTGATCAGGTCGGAGACCATGCTGCCCAGCTCCTCGGCGGAGCGGCGGTGGCGGCGGACCTTCGGCGGGTCGAGCAGCGCCACGCGCAGCGCCTGCGGGCCACGGCGGCCCGAGGCGACGTCGAACTCGATGCGCTGGCCCTTGTGCAGCTCCTCGACGCCCTCGGGCAGGACGTGACTGCTCAGGTAGACGTCCTCGTAGCCCGGATTCGACGCGAAGCCGAATCCCTTGTCCGCGTCATACCACTTGACCTTGCCCACGGGCATGTCGTTGACCTTCCTGTCTCCTCCGGTCGCGGCGACGGTCTCCCCTGCCGCGGCACCGGCGCCCCGTCCGTGGGGCCTGTCTGAACCGCCCGATTTTACACCTCCCGGGACCCATGGCCCAGTCCGAGCGGGGGCGCGGTTCCAGGCACACCACCCCACGAGTGACATAGCTCATAGCTAGTAACCGTCACGCCTCTGACCTGGCCCTGTGACAGATGTTGTCGCCTCATCGGCCCCAGAAGAGTCACGGATCGGCCAATAACGTGACACAAACGTTACAAACCGTTACTCTCTTGAGTCATGCACCGCACGACGCGGTTCCCCCGTTCCATCTGAACCCTGTCCGGACGGGAAACCCCACTCGTGCCCGGCCCGACGCCCACAGGAGCGTCGCGGTCAGCGTGCACCACGAACTTGGACCCGATTCACCGAGGACAATCTCATCGACGGACAGGGACCGCCCACGGGCGACCGGGCAACCGGGCGCGGGGCGGGACGATGGACGACGAGAGGATACATCGAATTCATGGGACGCCACTCCAAGAACTCCACCTCCCTGTTCACCAAGCTCGCCGCCGGCACCGTCGCTGTGGGCGCCGCCAGCGCGATCCTCGCGCCGAGCGCCTCCGCCGCCCCGGACTCCGACTGGGACCGTCTGGCCCAGTGCGAGTCCGGTGGTAACTGGTCGATCAACACCGGCAACGGCTACCACGGGGGTCTGCAGTTCAACCCGGGCACCTGGGCCGCCCACGGTGGCACCCAGTACGCCGCGACTGCCGACCAGGCCTCCCGCGAGCAGCAGATCGTCGTCGCCGAGCGCGTGCTGGCCTCCCAGGGCTGGGGCGCCTGGCCCGCCTGCTCCGCCAAGCTCGGCCTGAACTCCGCGCCGACCGACCGCACCGCCCCGGCCCCGCAGCCGGCCGCCGCCGCTGCCCCGGCCGCCAACTCCTCCTCCGACGAGCTGGCCGTCGACGCCCTGTACAACCAGATCGTGTCGACCCTGTCCTCCTACGGCATCGCCGTCCCGGAGCAGGTCCACGCCTTCTATCAGGCCAACCGCCACGACTTCCAGGCCTTCTACGCCGCCAACGCGGAGACGATCGCCCAGGTCAACGCCGTCGCCGGCACCAACCTCTAAGAGGTTTTCCGGCCTCGATTTCCGACGGGCCCCGCACCATCACCGGTGCGGGGCCCGTCGCCGTATGCGCGCCGCCGCGCCCTGGCGGGCGCTCCACACACAGCGAAACGCCGCGGCCCGTGCGATGCGGGCCGCGGCGTCGCAGCACAAAGTCGCCGCACGAGTTCTCACCCGCGCGGCGGACGCGGAGGTGTCAGCGGTTGATCCGCGTGTAGGGGTGCACGTAGCCGATCTCCTCGGCCGGGCGCGGGAGCACGAGGTCGTCGCCAAAGGGGCTGGACGCGCCCGCGACCTGGGAGACGAGCTCGGTGACCGGGTGGTCGTCCTCGTGGGCGAGCTCGGGCCAGGAGGGGTTGACGTGCGCCTTCTTCTCAACGTTAGCCATGCGCCCCATTCTGCCACGTCAGATGCGTACGGGGTTAGCCCGAGCGGCGATTATGATGGTCAGGACGATGAATCCATCCGAAAGTTCGCCCACGTCCGCCACACCCGCCGAACGCTTCGGTGACTGGTTGGCCGGTCTCGACGACGCCGCGCTCACCCGCCTGCTCGAGCTCCGCCCCGACGCCGCGGTGCCGCCCCCGCCGAACACCCAGGCGCTGGCCACCCGGCTGCGCATCACCGGCTCGGTCGCGCGCGCCGTCGCCGAGCGCACCGCCCTCGAGCTCGCCGTCTGCGAGTCGGCGGCTGCCCTGGGCGCCGCGACCGCGCCCGTGGCCGCCGCGGACGTTCTCGCCCCGCTTCCCGACGCCGCGGTCGCCGCCCGTGCGCTCGAGACGTTGCGCTCCGCCGGGCTGATGTGGGGCCCCGACGACGGCGTGCGGCTGCTGTCCGAGGTGCCGGCCGCGCTGCCGGACGGGCTGAGCCTGCTCGAGGAGGCCCACTCTCCCGCCGACCCGCAGGCCGTGCACGAGGCGCTGGAGACACTGCCCGACTCCGCGCGCGCCGTGCTGGACACGCTGGCGCGCACCGGCGGGGTGGGGCTGACCCGCGACGCCGCCCCGGACGCGGACCCGACCCGCCCGGTGCCCCGGCTGCTGGCCGAGGGCCTTCTCTCCCGCGTCGACGCGCGCACCGTGCGCATGCCGCGGGTGGTGCGCGACGCGCTGCGCGAACGCCCGCACACCGCGGTACCGCTGACCGACCCGCTGGCCGGGCTGCGCGCCACCGACGCCGCCACCGACGCCGCCACCGAAGCCGACACCGACGCCGACATCGACACCGACGCCGCCACCGAAGCCACAGCCTCCGACGACCGCGCCGACCGCGAGGCCACCGGCCAGGGGCTGGAGGCCGTGCGCCTGATGGACCGCCTCATCGAGGTCCTCGGCGCCGAACCCGGCGAGCTGATCCGCTCCGGCGGGCTGGCCGTGCGCGAGCTGCGCCGTCTGTGCGCCGCCCTCGACTGCGAGCAGGACGCCCTGATCCGCCTGGCCGGCACCGGCGTCAGCGCAGGCCTGCTCGCCTGCGCGCGCCCCGACCGCGACGACGCCGCGGACCCCGCCGAGCCCGCGGGCCCGGTCTTCGCGCCGACGCCGCTGGCCGAGGAGTGGGCCGAGGAGGGCCTGGCCGCCCGCTGGGCCCGCCTGGTCACCGGCTGGCGCGGCGCCACCCTGGCCCCCTGGGCGGTCACCGGCTCGGTGCACCTCTTCGAGGAGGCCTCGCACGCGCCGGGCCTGCCCGCCGCGCGCCGCCTCGTGCTCGCCCCGTACGCCGAGGTCGCAGGCAACACCGCGCTGAGCCCGCGGACCGCGTGGGCGGCCGCCGTCTTCGACGCCCCGCTGGCCGCCCTGCGCGTGCCCGCCGCCGCCCGCGACGAGGTGCTCGCCGGCGCCCGCTTCTTCGGCCTGCTCGCCCGAACCACCGGGACCGAGCGAGCCGACGAGGCCGACCGCGCCGCCGGCCTCGGCCGCGTGGCGCTGACCGGCGCCGACGCCGGGGAGCTCACCGAGGCCGCCGCCGGACTGGTCCCCGACACCGTCGAGGCCGTCATCGTGCAGGCCGACATGACCGTGCTGGCCCCGGGCCCGCTGCCGGCGAAACTGGCCAACCGGCTGACCCGCTTCGCCGACCTCGAGTCGCCGGGGCTCGCCGCCGTCTACCGGCTCAGCGCCGACAGCATCCGCCGCGCGCTCGACGCCGGCGACTCCGCCCAGGACATCGCCGCCTTCTTCACCGACCACGCCCTCGGCGAGGTGCCCCAGGGCGTGCGCGTGCTAGTCGAGGACGTCGCCCGCGCCCACGGGCACCTGCGCGGCGGCCCGGCCGGCTGCTACCTGCGCTGCGATGACCCCGACCAGCTCGCCGCGGCCGCCGGCACCGACGCCGCCCGTTCGGTCGGCCTGCGTCTCATCGCGCCGACGGTCGCGGTCTCGCCGCGCCCGCTCATCGAGGTCATCGGCGCCCTCCAGGCGGCCGGCGTGCACGCCGTGGCCGAGGACGCCGCCGGCCGCTCCGTCGACATCCGCCCCGACCCGGTGCGCGTCACCCCACCGCGCAAGCGCCGCACGCGCCGCCGCTCCCCCGCGCCCGCAGCCTCCGGCGTGGACCGCGCCGAACGGGCCCGGACCGCCGTCGCCGCCCTGCGTCGCGCGGAGGTCACCGCCCCTGGTTCGCTTGACGACGCCGCGCGTGCCGACGCCGCGCGCACCGGCGCCGCA